>CAZVZM010000024.1:0-27924 GCA_964630835.1 uncultured Halanaerobiaceae bacterium | reverse complement strand
CTATTTGTCCGGCCGCTAAATTGACACCTTAAAGATACTTGAAAAATATTTAATCTCATATCTAAATAATTTAATAAAAATGGTTTTCTCCACATCAGTTGTTGCATTTTGTTTAAGGACACTTACATTGAGGAGATTTCACACTTTTATAGAACTCGTTCATGGCAGCTATGGGGCTCCGCTCACAATGAAATTTTTCCTCTGTTTATGCAGCCTTGAAATAATAGCAACCGTCGATTTAATTTGATTTCCTGCGGCGATCTGTAAAAGGCACCGGCATAATTTCTGCAGAAATGATTTTAGATACAAAATATGTTCGTTGAAAAGTATTATATCAAGAAATATAAAGAATTTCATCCCTCTAACAATAAACTATTTGAGTAAAATCCGCTCAATCCCTGTTTCCAGGGGAGGTTTCCATTAAATTCGGCCAGCACTATGATCAAAACGCTGTGCTCTCGGCTCAAAAGTGCGGGGCTGGGCGCAAGCTCAATTTGGGCATGTCGCAGAATTAAAAAATTAAATATTCTGCACATCTCAACTTCTTTCAGCACTGTATATATAACTGCACTGCACAAAATCGGTATTATGAAAATTCAAAGATTATAATCTCCATCATATCACGCATCATGTCCATCAGGTGGCAGAAAAATTTCTCAGTTAAATTATATTTGTATCATAATCACGATTGTATTTTGATTTATATATAAGAACAAAAATGATAATATATCTTCTTATATTTGACATTGGGATTAATTGTGCTGTAGAATTATAGCAGTATATAAGGCAATATTTAAAACAATAATAAACAGTAATAAAAATAGGTTTTAGCATTATAATAGTAAATTCAAATAAAATTCCAAATAAAATTCAACAATGGATAAAATGGATTGCAGGGAGGACGTTGATTAAAAGACATCCGGGGTCTTATAGTACATTTATCAGAGAAATTAGAGATATAGGATAAGGAGGAGGAAAAGAGTGGAAAATAAAAATTTGCTGGAAGTAAAAGACTTATGGCTTAAGCTGGATAATCACTCCATTTTGCAAAATCTTTCATTTAATCTGCAGCCGGGAGAGGTTCTGGGGCTGATTGGACCAAATGGCTGCGGCAAATCCAGCCTTGCCTACACGCTTATGGGCCTGCCCGGGTACGAACCCGACAGCGGAGAGGTGTTTTTTATGGGGAAGGAAATAACTGACTTAAAACCTGATGAGAGGGCCCGGAGGGGTCTCACCCTGGCCTGGCAGGAACCCGCCCGCTTTGAAGGGATAAGCGTGCGCCAGTTTTTATCGCTGGGGAGAAAGAGCCGCCTGGAAGAGGTTAAAACAGAGGATTTGAGATGGGCTTTAAAAGAGGTTGCCATTAATCCAGACAAGTATCTGGACCGCATGATAGATGAGACTCTGAGCGGCGGAGAAAGAAAAAGAATTGAGCTGGCTTCGATTTTGCTGATGGAGCCTGAGGCAGTTATTCTGGATGAACCCGACTCCGGTGTTGATGTGGTAGCCCTTAACAATATAGAAGATGTCATAAATAATTTCAGAGAAAAAGATACAGGCGTCATACTCATTACCCACTCCGAAGAAATGCTGGACCTTGCCGACAGGGCGGCCCTGATCTGTCAGGGGAAATTATTCAAGAAGGGATCTCCGAGAAAAATCAGCGATTACTTTAAAAATGAATGCCTGCCCTGCGAAGAGGAAGACCCCTCTAAATATGAAGAGGTGATCGAAGTTGGATGATTATAAAAGAATGGTAGATGCCTATAAACAGGCGGGGGGCGAGGACGTCTTCTCCGACAGCGATGTGGCTCATGTTGTTATAGAGCGCGATGAAGTGCTGGGCTCAAATACTGTAGAAGGCCTGGAAGTGGAAATAAAAAAACAGGAAGCCGGTATGGTGGCGGTGGAAATAACTGTTTTGGCAGGCTATGAGATTGAAAAGACCGTACACATGTGTTTTGGCGTGCTGCCCGAAGAGGGAAAACAGTTTATTGATATGGATGTGGAGATAGAAAAAGATGCCAGCGTGGAAGTAAAGGCAGACTGCGTCTTTCCCAACGCAGCCCGGGTAAGGCATGAGATGCAGGCTGACGTAGTGGTGAGAGAAGGAGGCTCCTATATTTACCGGGAAAGCCATTTTCACGGGAAAAAAGGCGGTGTGAAAGTGGAGGCTAAAGCCGGGATAAAGCTGGAAAAAGACAGCACTTTTAAAACCTACTTTGATCTGCAGGAGGGACGGGCCGGAAGCGTTGAATTTGACTATGAGTCGGTTCTGCAGGAAAATGCCACTCTGGAGATGGTAGCACGCATGCAGGGCCAGGAGGACGATAAAATTAAAATCAGAGAAACCGGTGATCTCGTCGGGCGAAATGCCCGGGCCCTGCTGGAAAGCAAGCTGGCACTGCAGGATGAAGCCCGGGGAGAAGTTCTTAACGAGTTAACTGCCTCAGCACCAGAGGCACAGGGTCATGTAGAATGCACGGAAATTGTAAAGGATGAGGCCATAGCCAGGGCGGTTCCCGTGGTTGACGTCCGGCATCCGCAGGCAAAAGTCACCCATGAAGCCGCAATTGGCAGCGTGGACAGCAGTCAGCTGCAGACATTGATGGCCAGAGGCCTGGATGAAGAAGAAGCAGCAGAAACAATAATCCAGGGGATGCTCAACGGGTAAAACTTTTGACCTGCTTTCCGTTAACCCACTTTCTTCCCTGACGAAGCAGGTTCATAAAATTATTAGCGAGGCAGGATTTTTAGTTGCAGATGTTGATTCAATCAGTAAACTGCGCCGAAAATATTTTTTATGCCCTTCACCAGGACTGCTGGTGAAGGGCCAAATATGATGGATTATTGAAAACTGCTCTCTGCTTTAGTTTCTCCAGAAGTTTTCCTGGAAATGCAGCTGTTTAGCACTTCGATAAATTTCGGGTGTTATCTCGCTACCTATTTTGCACTCAACTCATCAACAAGCACCTCTGCATTTACTTTGCTGAACTCCCCCTTATCCAGCAGCCAGTGCTGTCCTCCCTCAAGCATTTTTATCAGCTCGGGATGACAGGTAAGGACAAATATTTGATTTCGGTCGGCCAGACGGCCTATTATATGCGCCGCCTGGCTGAGATGCTTCCTGTCAAAGTTGGCAAGAGTGTCATCAAGTATTACAGGCAGAGGCGGATCGATATCTTTGATGCGGCTGAAGCGCACGGCCAGATAGAGCTGTTCGCGGGTAGCCCGGCTTAGAAGATCGGGGCTTAAAGCTTTTCCGGTCGCAGAGGTAAGAGCCTGAAAGCTTTCTTCCTCCGACCTGATATCTTTATAGTCACCCGAAGTCATCTCAGCAAGCAGCTCTGCCGCCGGATCAAGCAGTTCCTTTTCCGCCTTATCCATAACCTTCTCCCTCACCCGTCGCAGAAGAAAGGAAACAGTTTGGTTGATCGCATATTCCTCCGCAAGCTCCCTCATTTTACTGCGAGCCCTATCCAGCCTGGACTGAGCCCGGTTCAGGCTGTCGGGTGAGGCCAGCTCCTCTTTTTTATGTCGCATGGAGCTCAATTTTTCGGAGATTTCGGCCGATTCTTCCTGCAATTTCTCAAGTTTTGAACTCACTTCAGTCTCTGCTTTCTCAATCTCACTGGAAGAACTGAATTTATGGAATAAATTTTTGAGACCCTGAAGGCCTTCCGGAAAAGCCGATTTCAGCCGCTCTGAGGAGTTCAAAGTATCTTCGAGCTGTTTTTTTAGAGTGTCATGACGATCGAGAAGCTCTTTGTATTCCAGAGCCTTCCCGGCCCTTTGAATGAACTCTGTAAGAAGCTCGCCAGGATCAATTTTGCTTTCCTGTATATTATTTATTTTATCGGCCTCGTCATCTGCTTCATATACTTCATAAATCAGCTGTTCAAGCTCTTTTTTTATTTTTCCTCCCAGCTCATACATCTGCCTGTGACAGACTGTTAAATCTTTGGCCTTCTCAAGAAGATCCGCCGCATTGTTCAAAGAATTAAACAGAATTTCGCTCTCATCAATTAACTCTTTTGAAGGAGGAAGACTGAAAAGATTGCCAGTTACTGATCCATCGATAGATTGCAAAATGTTTCTGATCTCTTGGAGTTCAGATTGTAAGCTTTCCTCATCTGAGGCAAGCTTTTCTTTTTCCTCCTCTATACGCATATACTCGCTTTTAAGTCCGGCTACAGCATTGTAATAGTTGATGAGCAGAGAAGCTGAAATCTTCTCATCTTCACTTTCCAGATTGAGAAGACGCCTGTAACGGTTCAGTTCGTCCTCGACATCAGCAAGATTCTCTCTGCGTTTTCGTGATTTGTTGCGAACATCGTCAATTTCAGACCTGATTTCCTCCAATTGGCGATTGAGATTTTCAATCCGGGATTTTGCTCGCTGCGATCGCAGGTGGCGGCTGACCTGAAAACCCAGGCTCAAAGCCACAATCACCACAGCAACAGTGCTTCCACCGTAAAATATAAAAGGAGCAGGATCAGCAATCACCAGCACTGCAGCCATGACAGCCGAGAGAGCCAGGCCCGAAAGCGAATAACTACGTGCTCTCGAAGCAGCCTCTGCTTCGTATTGAATTTCTTCCTGCCTTTTCTCTATGGACTCCTGCTCCTCTTTGAGCTCATCCTTCTTCTGCTCGAGCCGGGTTAGCTCATCCTCCAGCTGGCGGCGTTTCTCTCCGGCACGGGCCAGTTTATCCCTTTCGATCATATCTGCTGGAATATCCTTCAAATTTTCAGGATCTCCGGCCAGAGCAGGACTTATTTTTTCAGCCTCCTCCCGCAACGAACGAAAATTCTGGCGCAGCTGCAATTGACGCTCTTCTATTGAGTTTACCCTTTCTTTAAGACCGGAAAGCCGGGCAGAATAATTTTTAATTTTTCCGGCATGCTCCATGATTGCTTCACGGGCCGACTCCAGCGGAGATTTCCTGTCACAGACATTATAAACGTTATAAGTGGCAGAGGTTTCTGATCTAAGCCTCGATGACGCCGGCAGCATGGAGGCGAATATTTGACTCTTTTTTCTGCACTCCTCTTTTATACTTTCCCACTGCTCCAGCAGGTTTTCTACCTGTCTTTTTTGGGCAGAGCTGTATTCTACGTTGGAGGTCATAGGCTCTTTGCCGGGATGGCTCTTAAGCTGCGCTGAAATCTTCCGCATCTCCTCCAGGCTGTCAAAATTATTTTTTAGCACATCGATCCGCAGCTGTTTTTCATCAAGCCTTTCAATCTCTTTTTTTAGCTCTCTGCGGTTTTGTTTCAGTTCATCAATTCTTTCATCCACCTCTCGATACTCTTTCACCTGCTCAAGCGCATTCTGACGCTCTTTCTCGGCTTCCTCAATCTGCTGACTGTATGGTTTAAGCTTGCCAACCCCTGGTTTGCCATACTTCCCGGCAATGTTACTGGCTCTGCGCTCATGGCGGCGGGCAATCCGGGGGAGTTCTACAGTTTTGCTGAGCCCTGCCCCAAGCAGCACAGCCTGCAGCCGCTGGCGTTCTTTCTGATTGGAAACCCCTTCCGGCTTTTTTCTCAATTCTTCCAGACTGATTGTGAAAATTTGACGATATGTAAAGCGATCGAGGTCATTAAAAAGAGTGCGAGAGGTCTCGACCATTTCCCTTTCATTTCTGCAATAATTATCCCCATCAGAAACCAGCGTTACAGCCGGCTCAGCATAACCTCGCAGCTTTATTTCAAACTCGCAACCATCAAATCTTTCCTTATCTCCTTTCAACCGGGCGGCAACATCATATTTATCGGTCGGTGCAGGCAGGCTGCCATCGCGGGGGAAACCATACCCCAGATGGCGCAGAACCTGCATAAAGGTGGTCTTGCCGGCGCGATTGGCACCCCCAATCACCACCAAACCCGAATTAAGTTTTGATATTTTTTCTCTGTTAAAAATACCAAAATCACCGAGATAAATTTCTTTAATATACATGTGAGCACCTCTATTAAATATTTGATTCCATAATTGATTCTACTGCAAAAAGTCGATATCACCAAAATTTCGAAATTATAATCCCCGACCTATCATGCATCCTGTCCATCAGGTATTCGGTGAAATAACTTTTTTCAAAGCAATTATTCCATTATTTTTAAAAAGCAGGTCATAAAATATTGGTTCTTACCCACATCAGTTGTTGAATTTTGTATGAGTGCACTTACATAATGCCTGTTCATGGAAACTATAGGGCTCTGTTCTCAATGAAATTCTTCCTGAGCCGGAAAAACAATTTTTGAGCCATGGATTGATCTGCTTCTTCCTGCGTTATACCAATGTAATCTAATGTTTCACCTGGCTTTGAGTGGTTGAGAATAGCCTGGAGTTTGGCGATATCCCTGTATTTTTTGTAATGATGGTATCCAAATGTTTTCCTTAAAGTATGAGTTCCGGCATTGATGTTAAGGCCCGCCTTATTTTCAGCAGTATCCATAATAATTCGGTAAGCCCTGTCATTCAAATTCATACTATAATTTTAACCTCCCATTTCTGAACCTGTCATATATTTTCCTTTGCCAAAGACACCATGGTTTAATGCTGAGGCAATCTGTATAGCATCCATCGTTTTAACAAAAGAATAATCTGCTCTTAGTCAAGCTGCATCTATTGCAATCCTGTAGTCTATATCAAAAAGCTTTATATTTCTTCTAAATCTCTGCTTATCTTATCACTCCTCTTGAACCATTTGCCTGGCTTTATTTTATAATTTCTCAGTGCAGCTTTTTTCCCTGCCATTACTCAATTTTTTTGCAAAGTAAATATCATCTAGTAAGATATTTTCTATTCCATCAGCCAGCCTATAAAGACAAAATCTCATTCTGTGCATTTATTATTTGCCAAATACAGATATTATCACAGCAAAATTTGACTGCCTTTTCAAACCATTCCCATTGTGATAGAATATAATCAGGTTACTTTCATTTTAGCCGGTGACAGCTGGATTAATTTCCAGCAGGCTCTTCAATTTGTAATAGTTTGTAATAGATCATCCATTATTCCTGGAGTCGGAGATAATATTTATGGTTCTTCTCCACATCAGTTGTTGAATTTTGTATAAATGTAATTCTATAATGTTTATTCCTGGAAACTATAGGGCTCCGCTCAAAATGAAATTTTTCCTCTGCTTAAGTTTAGTTTTCAGGCAAAAAACATTGATTGTTTTATTTTGAAAAAATTGACCGGGGAGACCTGGCAATTATCCCATAAGAGGAGGGGTATGATGGGCACATACCTGATGTTTGGCAGCTACAACTCTGATTCCCTGAAAGAAATTAGTCCCGAGCGCACCGATGAAGCTGAGGAGATAATACAGGAAAACGGCGGCCTGCTTAAGGTAGGCTATGCTATGCTCGGTGAATACGATTTGGTGCTTATAGTTAGTTTTCCGGATGATTCTACTGCAATTAAAACTTCTGCCGAACTGAGCAGGCTTCTAGGAATTTCCTTTTCCACTTCCCCTGCAATAAACATCGAAGAACTGGATTATCAATTCTTTTTCGATAAGCTGGAAGATGATTTTCTTGAAGACGAGATCTAATTTTATAAAAAACCCCGGCCGGTCTGGCCAGCATGAAACAACTTTCGTTTTTGGCAGGGAAATTTTATTGCTCATATTTTTTATATTCAATTTAGTCTGATAATAAAAATATTAATGTTATTATTTGCCAATTAAATTGCAGGCTCATTATCTCTTTTTAATCTCCAGTGCCTTTTAAATATTTCAGCCATCACAAAAGCCATTAAAGCTAAAGCAAGAAATATAAAAATTTTATGGTATGCCTGTAAAGAGTCTTTATACTGCCAGTATATTTGAAGAGATAATTGACATAACAGGGATCATAAATTAAGGAGCTTAAATCCTAAGGTTTGATAGAAATAGACTTTGAGCTGCGCAATCATTCATCGATAAAAAGCTCTGCAATGATTCGTCTGCGGGC
Source organism: uncultured Halanaerobiaceae bacterium (assembly GCA_964630835.1). Lineage (GTDB taxonomy): Bacteria > Bacillota > Halanaerobiia > Halanaerobiales > Halarsenatibacteraceae > Halarsenatibacter. The sequence continues at coordinate 19,960 of CAZVZM010000024.1, read as the reverse complement.
GGCCTCCAGTATCTCCTCTTTTGTCTCCTCATCGGGATAAAACCTATCGGGGCGTCGGTCCTCGAATTGAGGATCACCCTGCCAGACCTGTCCCCAGGAATTGATCAGTTCCTTTTCCATTTTTTCATCCCCTTGAACTTCCTGCAGCATAGAAGAAATCTCCTGATAGAGCTCATTATCTTTCAATTCGCTTTCATCGGGAAGACGGGGAGCGGTGTCCAGCATTAGCGAATGAGTCCAGAGGAAAGGCCTGGAGCCAGAACCGGCAAACCTGCGATTCAGGCTTTTTATAAGCTCCTCTACTGTTTCATCTTTATTATCTTCAACCATTTTATGAATTTTCCCTCGTCCGACAATATGCCATCGAACTACATTACCCTTCAGATATATAGATTTCTCCGCCCTTTCAGTCTGTGATGACAAAATACTCACGCTGTCATTTTCTATCCCATAAAAATCAAGTTCATTTGAAGAAACTCTTTCCAGCAGCTCCGATGCTCTTTTTTCCAGGAGTCTCTCAAGATCGCTGAGATTTTGAACGGAAATGCTGGATTTTTCAGTGTCAACTTTATGCCGGATAAATTTAACGGGAGAGATGGGGGCAAATTTTAGTTCGGGAGCCGCTTCGGGATCGCCCAAATCCATTTCCACCAGAAAACAGCCGCCCGGCCCCGGGCCAGAAAGAACAGTCCGGGGCTGCGGCGTTCCAGGATAGACCACCGCCGGCCCGGAAGAGCAGAGCACCGCCGGCCTGTGGATATGTCCTAAAGCCCAGTAATCTATTTCATTTTTTTCCTTCAGCTCCTCCAGAGAAACAGGAACATATCTGCGGTTATCGGGATCAAGATGAGTATGTAGGAGACCGATATTAAAACTTCCACCGCCATTATCGGGGGGCGAGTAACAGGTATACATTTTGCGCGGTTCGGCCCGTGAGCGGTAGGACTGGCCGAGTATGCGAACGCGAGGAGGATCAGATCGGTATTCTTTCATCTCCACCTCTTCGCTGGAGAAAATTTGGACATTGTCCGGCAGCCGGAAGGGCTCTCTTTCGCCAGCTCCAGGATCATGATTGCCGGAGATAGCATAGAGGGAAATGTCGGCCTTCTTCAGCCGCCGGCACTGCTCCTGCAAAAAACGACTGGCTTTGACCGAGCGAGCCCTGCGATCATGCAGATCTCCAGCTATAAGCAGAAAATCGACCTCTTCTGCGATAGCCAGGTCAACAATCCTCTTCAGAGCAATTTCTCCCGCATCCTGAAATAATTTGATCTTCTCCTCTGGAGGCTCACACCGTCCGGGATTTAACGATCGCCCCAGATGAACATCTGCAGTGTGCAAAAACTTTATGCTCTCGCTCATGCTGTGCTCACCCTTCCATAGCTATATATAACCTTCGATATTATAATTTCTGTTCTTGCTGCCCGAAAAAGATCGTTTTTTGCGTTATTTTACAACAGTTTGGAAAAGGCATCTGGAGAAGGGCCGGTAAATATATTTTCACCTCTGTGAAAGTAAGCTCTATAAACGTGAATAAAGCATTTAATGATAAAACTTTTTGATGATAACAGCTTTAATATGAATCAATCCAGCTCAAACCCAGTTCATTGAGTTTTTCTTGAGCAGGTCTGCCTTTTTCATCCCAGCCCATTAACTTATATGCTTTCTCTACCATTTCAGCAAACTTTCCTCTGTCCAAACCTCCTTCACCCTCTCTGGGACCATCACATAAATCTTCAAAGAAAACATCGGGCAAATAGTCATCTTCCCCGGTAAAACCTTCCCTTAAATTATATACTCGCGCCATATTGATGCTTCTCTCGGCAGCCTTCATCATTTCATATAGAGTAATATCCGCACCTGTTACTGCCTTTACAATCTCAATCAGTTTTTCAAGCGGTATAGGGCCTCTGGGAACAAAACCAAAATAACATGCTCCCAGCATATCTATTAAAGTCCAGTAAAGACTCAACTTAATGAAGAGGCTCACTTTATCATTTCCCATCTCCAAAGCTTCTACTGGCATATATATTCCCAGGCCCTCTGTCGTCTGCAAACCAGGCGAATTTTCATCTTCATAGTAAGAATCATGAGCAGCATACATGTGATCTGCGCCATAATTTGCCAGCGCATACTGCAGCCCAAGACCTGTCTTGAATCTCGGATCATGCATGGGAACTTCCTGTTTTTTAACTTCCTTAACCAGCTTCATTGCTTTTTCTCCCCAGGCTTCTGCAGTTCTAAAGCTTCCCTCGGCTAATAAATCCCCTGCTCCTTCCCGGTAGATTATTTTATCCAGCAATTCAAATACTGCTTCTTCGTCGCCAAATTCCGGTTCCAATCCATCAATATCATCGCTTTTGATCACACCTTCTCTGTAACATTCAATTACAAAACCAATTGTCATACCTGTAGAAATCGTATCCAGCGTATTTTTGTTGCATACTTCATTTAACTTAGCCACCACCTCGATATCGTCAATGCCAAGCAGAGAGCCGAGCGCAGCCAGAGATTCGTATTCAGGCCCCCCATATTTGGGATCCACATACATATTTTCTTCATTCACCTCAACTACTCGTTTGCAGCGGATGGGGCAGGCATAACACCCTTTTGGTTTTTTGCCGATCGTTTTTTTCATGTTTTCGCCGGAAAGATTCTCCGCCCCTGAAAAGGTTCCCTTATTCCAGTTGTTGGTGGGCAGTTGACCCATCTCATTAAACGGAGCAACGCCTGCTGGTGTCCCATATTCGTGTAGAGTTTTTGCTATGGGTTTTTTCATTCCCTCTCTGGCAGTCCATTTGTTTATCTCTTTTAATTTTTCTGGATCGCTCACAGGTAGATTATCTGAGCCTTTAACTGCAATTGCTTTTAAGTTTTTCGATCCCATAACTGCTCCCAGGCCATTTCTGCCATTAAAATGTGCAAGTTCATTTACTATCCCCGCATATCTTACCAGATTTTCACCACCCGGCCCAATCTGGGCGATTTTAACATCTTCACTTCCCAGATCTTTTTTGATTTCTTTTTCAGCCTCACCGGTAACCATCCCCCATATATCTCCGGCATCCCTAAATTTTACATCTCCATCATCTATCCAGAGATAAACAGGATGTTTTGCTCTGCCCTTTATTACCACAGCGTCAAAACCAGCTTTTTTAAGCTCTGGAGCCCAAAATCCCCCGGCTTCACTCTCCCCAAAAGCTTCTGTCAGGGGAGATTTGCTGCAAACAGTTAAACGAGGAATGGCAGGCCCGGGCGTGCCGCCAATTATGCTGGAAGCAAACACCAGCAAATTTTCCGGAGCAAAAGGAGAGCAGTCAGGAGGAATTTCATTAATCATATAAAAAAGTCCAAATCCTCTGCCGCCCAGGTACTTCCTGTAAAATTGGTCTTCTTTCTGCTCAACTTTATATGATTGTTTTGAAAGATCAACCCTCAATATTTGATTATTTATACCTTTCACTGAATTAAACCTCCCGTCAAGAAAATTTATTTAATCCTGGCTTTCTCTATTAATAATTTCTCTATTAATAATGATACATCAAATCAGAGGAACTATAAAGAATAATAAAGAATAATTTACCTATCCAAAAATCCAAAAATATATTCACTTCGGGAGGCTAACATATTATGCCAGAAATAGTGACAATGGGAGAGCTATTGATTGATTTCATTCCCCGGCAGAAAAATTGTCATCTAAAGGAAGAAGAAAAATTCATTAACTGATCTGGTGAAGAAAAGTTCTTTATAGGGGGATGAATCGTAGATTAAACTCAAACTTTGATAATTCCACCTCATATTTTTCCTGCAGTTCAGGACCGCAGCTGGCAGAACCCAGACCGCGCTCCCGGGCAATCAGCTGAAGATGGACATCATCACCGCGGTCAATATCGGCTTCATGGCGGGCACGCTCCAGCTCTACCTGACTGTAGTGATGAGCGGTAAAACCAAATTGTTTACGGTCAATAGATGTAATATGCCAGCCGCGACCCTGAGGTCCGGTCAATTTCAGCCATCTCACCTCACCCCTTCTGCCGTTATCCTGAGGATATACATAGGGCACGTGAAGCTCCCGAACTCTGGCCATATGCTTTGAGATAAATCCAGCTGTCCGGCTGTCAGGATAAGAGGGGCCCGGTCCCCGCCCGAACCACTTCACACGGTTTAATCCCCCGGGAAGCTGCAGATAGAGGCTGAGCCGCGGTATACTGATGCTGGCGCCCTTCTCACCGCGATAGACTTTACCCCTGTTTAAAATCTGCATTTCACCATCCGGAAATAAAATATAGTCCTGCTCGCATTTTATGTTCAGAGCCCTGGCTGCCGGAGCCAGTGTCTTCGCAATTTTAATTTTCAGAGGACTGTCCTCTCCGCCATCCTGCAGGCTAAAGTCATCCAGCCTTTCCTGAAGACGGTCGATGCCCCGGGCACGCCATTCGCTGACATAATCCCGCGTAATCTCGCTTCTATCATTATCAATCGGTGCACGCCAGAGGTTGATTTCAGGCCCTGATGAAAGCAGTTTTTCGCCTGCATGCTCGAAGCTCAGCAGATCGCCTGATATTCGATCGAAAACAGCTTGAATATTGGAGTTTTCAACCGCAATTTCTCTCCCCTTTTTTAGGCAGTTTAGCTTTGGACTCTCATCCTTCCTTAAAACTGAACCAGTCCAGAGAGATTTCCCGCCCTTTTCCCCTGTAATTTTACTCTTCTCACCCTCATTTTTCCCCATCTCAAGCTGTATCTGCCTTTTCAACATCACTTCACCCGGCTTTGACCATTCATCCGGGCAGCTGCAGCGATAAAAAGTGAAAGTCAGCAATGCCTCCTCAATTTTTCTTTTATGAAAATCTATGTCTTTCAGCACTATCTCCTCGCTTTCTCCTGCAGATGCCCCGGGAGAACACCTGCCCGATGCCATAATTTTTTCGCCGTCTCCCAGCTGCCAGCACATATCAATACCCTTTAAACTTTTAAAATCAAATTCATTACGGACCTTCAGCCTGACATCTCTCTTTCCATCTCCAGAGATCTCAATGCCTGTCAGCTCCACTCTCACAGGAGCTATAACCGCACTGTATTCTTTCAGGCCCGGCGAGGGACTGCAGTCGGGAAACACCAGGCCGTTTATGTTGAAATTTTTGTCATGAGGAAAATCACCAAAATCGCCTCCATAGGCATAAAAAGCTTCCCCTCCTTTAAAAGCTAAAAGACCCTGGTCACGCCAGTCCCAGACAAAACCTCCCTGAGCCCGCTCATGCCGGCGAAAAAGCTCCCAGTAGTCAGCAATCTCACCGGGCCCATTGCCCATGGCATGCACATACTCACAGAGAATAAGCGGCTTATCTCCCCCGGTGGCCAGCTCCTCCACCTCCTTTAAAGAAGGATACATTGGGCCTATGATGTCGACAATCTCCTGGCTTTCATCGGGTTCATAGTGAAGGGGACGGGTATCATCTATTTTGCGCGTCAGATCGGCCATGGCTTTATGGTTGCTGCCGAAGCCGGATTCATTTCCCAGGGACCAGATGATTATCGAAGGCCTGTTTTTCAGGTGAGCAACCATCCTCTCCATGCGGTCCAGATATTCATCCCGCCAGCTCTCGCGCTCGCTCAGATGTTTTATATTCTCAACTTCCTCCAGACCATGACATTCCAGATCGTTTTCTGCCAGCACATAGAGTCCGTAGCTGTCGCATAGATGGTAAAAAAGAGGATCATTGGGATAGTGGGCGGTGCGGACGGCATTGATGCTGTGCCGTTTCATCAGCTGCAGGTCCTCCCTCATCTGCTCCAGTCCCACCGCTCTGCCCAGGCGGGGATCAAAATCATGCCTGTTTACACCCCGCACCGTAATGGGCCGACCGTTGACTTTGAGCTGCCCCTCTGCGATTTCCAGGCTGCGGAAACCAGCGCGGTCGGCTATTACCTCCTTAACTTCTCCTTCTTCGTTCTCCAGGATCAGATAGATGCGATAGAGATGGGGAGTCTCGGCTGTCCAGGCTTTTATTCCCTCAACTTCACCGGCCAGGCTCAACTGCAGCCGGAAATCCCCGATTTGATTATCATCAGTTTCATCCTCCGTTTTATCACTATTCTTCGGCATATCACTCTGACTATCCCTGTTTCTTTCATATAACGCAGGCACCTTCACCTCTCCGACCAGCTCGCTCAGCACCTCTTCGCCCTCACATATTAAAGCTTTAACCTGGAGATAGCTTCCAGCCTCCGGGCTATCATTCCTCTCTCCGGACATAAGCAGCGTCAGATCGATCTCCAGCTCACCCGTAAGCTCTGCTTCTTCTATCTCTGAAGATGGCGAAGGCGGCGGGCATTCCCTGAGATCCCCCTGCACCTGATAATCAAAAATTTCTGTGCGGGGAGCGGCATAGAGGTGAACGCTGCGGAAAATCCCGCTCAACCACCACATATCCTGATCTTCAAGATAACTGCCGTTACACCACCTTAAAACCTGCACAGTGATCCGATTGCGCCCGGGGCGAGACTGCTGACTGATGTCAAATTCAGCCGGCAGGCGGCTTCCCTGGCTGTAACCCACCTTTTCACCGTTGACAAAGAGATAAAAAGCGGAATCCACCCCATCAAACCTCAAATAGAGCCTCCTATCCCGCCAGCTTTCGGGCAGATGAAAACTCCTCCTGTATACACCAGTGGGATTTTGGACCGGGACCTTCGGCGGTTCCACAGGAAAGGGATACTGCACATTTGTATAATGGGGACGGCCATAGCCGGCCAGCTGCCAGTGATAGGGCACAGGCATCTCATCACTATTATCTTCAGTCCAGTCCCGGTCTGGATCCGGCACCTCCTCCGGACAGGAAAACATCTTAAACTGCCAGCGGCCATCCAGAAGGCGGTAAAAGCGACCGCCTGCATTATCACCCATGCTATCACCTCTTTTGCAGGTCCATCTCTCCGGAAAATCAAATTTCTTTGCCCTATCCAGATCGGCAAAGGCAAATTTATGGCTGCGTGCAGCCACTCTGTTCCTGCTCATAAAGAGGGGATTTTCCCAGTCCTTCCAGTTTTTAATGTCAATGCCAGCATCGCCAGTATTCTTCTCTGGCCGGCGTTCACACTCATCAGAAGCATTGCCCTTCTCCACTCTGTTTTGGTCCCCACTCTTATCTTCTTTCACAGTATCCCCTCCAAATATCATAAATATATTTTTCTATCGGTCACTTTTCCTCTCCTGATCTATTGACACCACACTGGACATTCCCTTTTAATTTGTTCATTTGAGTTCCGGCAGCCAGTCACCGTGAGCCTCTATCATATCATCGCACAGAGAGATGGTTTCTTCAATTGAAAGCTCAGTTGAGGTATGAGGGTCCAGCAGTGCCGCCTGATAGAGTGCATCCTTATTCTGCTCCAGAGCTGCCTTCTCGGCCAGCAGGTGGACATTGATGCTGGTGCGGTTTAAGGCGGCCAGCTGCGGGGGGAGCCTCCCCACCCGGCAGGGATTTATGCCATTTGCATCGACCATGCAGGGCACCTCCACCACGGCCCTATCGGGAAGGTTGGTAATGAGACCTTCATTTATCACATTGCCGCCAATGCGCATCGGTTCATCCTTCTCCATAGCTTTTATGATATAGGAAGCGTATTCGAGGGTCTTCTCATGCTCTATATTTCTGTTATTGACCAGCTCTTCTCTTCTATCCTCCCACTCTTCTATCTGTTCCTCACAGCGCCGCGGATATTCATCCAGGGGAATATTGAATTTTTCTATCAGCCCGGGATGGGTGCTTTTGATGAAATAGGGAAGGTACTCGGCAAGATGCTCGCTGGATTCGGTGATATAATAACCAAAACGCTCCATGATCTCATATCTCACCATATCATCGTGGGGAGTCTCCCGCTCTCTGGCTCTCTTTTTTACCCCGGGATAGAGATCCTCGCCGTCGCGCTCCAGCCTGAGCAGCCAGGCCATGTGATTGATACCGGCGATGAAAGAATTCACGCCTTCCGGATCCATCCCAAGCGGTTCCAAAAGCTCCTCCACACATACCTGCACGCTGTGACAGAGACCGACTGTATCGATATCGGTGGCTCTGTGCATAGCTCCGGTGAGAGAAGCCATGGGATTGGTGTAATTCATAAAAAGAGTCTCAGGGCAGACCTCCTCCATATCCCGGGAAAACTCCAGCAGCACCGGTATGGTGCGCAGGGCGCGAAATATTCCTCCAATACCTGTGGTATCCCCGATGGTCTGGCGCAGACCGTATTTTTTCGGCACTTCAAAATCTCTGACTGTTGCCGGCCTGTAACCGCCGACCTGAATGGCATTGATTACATAATCAGCGCCCTCCAGGGCTTTCTTTCTGTTCTCATAGGAGTCTATCTCCACCGGGCTGCCGTTATTTTTATTTATATTTTTCAGCATGCGCTCCGAATCATCCAGACGATCCAGATCTATATCGTAAAGGGAAAGTTTAGATCCGGCCAGCTCAGGAGTGAGAATACAGTCTCCCAGCACCGATTTGGCGAAAATCGTACTGCCGGCTCCCATAAAAGTTATTTTGGGACTGCTAAACATATTTACACCTCTTTTCTAACCTGCGTTTCGGTCGATGATTTATTACTGGGGTCTGTTTTCCATGAGATTAATTTTCTTTGGGAAAGGACCAGGATTTTAAACTCCGCAAACGAGGTGAAACAAATTTTACAGCTCATCACTTTTTCCGAACATCATTATTTTTTACAGAAAAATTAAGCCACCACTCATAGATGGATCCCGGCTTTACAGATGCCGACCTGCCTGTCCTGTAAGCCAGATAAAGATCGTCGAAAGCTCCGGTGCAGGGCTCCAGAGCTAAATTGTAATCTCCGCGAAACCCTCCCAGCGATTTCCATACCCCCAGATAAGGAACTCTATCTTCTGGAAAGGTAAACTCCAGAAGAAGTTTTTCCTCAGGATATCTGAGAGCGCAGAAGCCATTTTTCAGCTTTTCCTGAACATAAAATTTCATGATGCTCATCCTATCCGGCCCGGGAACACTGCTGAGATCGAGAGGCTCCCCGGTCAGCAGGCTTTGGGTCCGGGGATAGCTGTGCACCTCTCCCCAGCAGCCCAGATGCGGATTGCTGTCTTCAACATTTATGACACTGCTGACATCCCCGGGCAGTATTATTTCCATATTCGGATTTGCTTTAAATAGAGGATGGGCAGCCCAGATAAATTCTATCTTCTCATCTCCCCGGTTATGCAGGCTGTAATCAATCTGAAGTTGACTGCCATGGAGGCTGAGCCGCTTCTGAAGCCGGCAGGGAAAAATTTTGCTCTCCGCGCTGAATTCAATACAAGCCTTTCCTTTGCCAGTTCGGGTGTTCATATCCCAGGAGATCGACCAGAGCTCTCCATGATCCGGCAGCCGTTCTCCCGACCATTTCCCGGCGGGATAAAAACTGGCATCAATTGTGGGAAACATCTCATCGAAACCGCTGGCATCGTATCGGGCAAATTTAGCTCCGTATCCGGGCGGAGAAAGCTCCCTGTCCTCAGGAGGTTGAAAGAGAAACTCTTTTTCTGACCTCAAATCCCGCAGCGAGGCCAGCTTGCTTCCATATCCGGGCAAAAACTCCGCCCTCATGTGTCCATTTTTGATAACCGCGGAATCAAGACCTCTAAATTCCCCCTCTTCAATCGCTGCAGCACACAAAATCTTCCCCTCCTGGCTGCGCCGTCATCTCAACTCTGCCGCACCCCGAAACTATCTCGCAGGAGTGAATTTCGGGCTCTATGCCCGTCTTCTGCTGATAACCTGTTGCTGCATACTCTTTAAAATCCTCTATGGCCTCTCTGTGAACCAGATTGACTGTGCTCCCGCCGAAACCGGCTCCGGTCATGCGGGCTCCCAGCACCCCCTCAACCTCCAGAGCAAGATCAACCATGAGATCAAGCTCCTCACAGCTAACCTCATACAGATCTCTCAAACTCCGATGAGAATCAATCAACAGGCGGCCGACGGCTGCCAGATCATCGTTTTCCAGAGCCCGGCGGCAGTCATGTACTCGCTCATTTTCTTCGATAACGTGTCTGCAGCGACTGCTTATTATCCGTGGGAGTCGATCCTCGTATTTTTTTAGCTCCCCTATATTCACATCCCTCAATGCCTTCACAGGATGATTCAGCCACCTGTCAAAATATTGCACCCCTCTCTCACATTGCTCCTGTCTCTCATTATAAGCCGTATCGGCAAGGCTATGCTCAACTCTGGTATTCGCTACCAAAATTTTATAATCTAAATCCTCTATCCGCACCGGTGTAAAATCCAGTGTGCGGCAGTCGATAAAGAGAGCGTGATTTTTTTTGCCCAGAGCGGATATGAGCTGATCCATGATGCCGCAGCTGACTCCCACAAAATTTTTTTCAGCCCGGCGCGCGACATGCGCAAGCTCTACAGGACCAAGCCCCAGATCATATATGTGGTTGAAGGCGCAGCCCGCAGCCATCTCCAGGGCCGCGGAAGAACTAAGTCCCGCTCCCCGGGGCACTTCTCCCCGGATAACAATGTCCATGCCCTTAAACTCACATCCGTTTTCCTGCAGAAAATAGGCAACTCCCTGCAGATAATTTATCCACTGGATATTCTTATTATAGTCAATGCTGTCCAGATGAAATTGAGATTTTTCTCCAAAGTTGCAGGAGTACACCCTGACATTTCTGTCGGTGCGAGGCCTGGCAAGAAGATATACGGCGCGATCTATGGCTACAGGAAGAACAAAACCGTCATTATAATCTGTATGGCCTCCGATGAGGTTTACCCGCCCCGGGGCTCGAAAGCACATAAACTCCCCACTGCCGCCACTTTCTCCCATAAAGCTCTCCAGATCAATATTATCTGTATTGCTATGTTCAATGTTATCTTTATTATCCGTCATTCAAATCACCTTTCCTTATTGTCTATTGAGGATAACATCTGGCTATTATTTCACAATGTCAGCAATCGCACTTCATAATGTCTCTCTATCCGCTGGAAAATCCCCCGGGATTATTTTTGTGCCATTTCCAGGCAGTCTCAATTATTTTCTCCAGATCTGCAAAATTCCTCTTCCAGCCCAGCTTCCTTTTAATCTTTTTGCTGCTAGCAACTAAAACAGGAGGGTCTCCCGGCCTGGGATCAGCCGGCACCGCCGGTATTTCGCAACCTGTCACACTGCGGGCTGTCTCCAGCACCTCGCGCACGGAAAAACCATCACCACTGCCCAGATTATATACACTGCTGTCTCCTCCCCGGGAAAGCTTTTCCACCGCCAGGATATGGGCCCCGGCCAGATCGCTCACATGCACATAATCTCGTATGCACGTTCCATCGCGCGTATCGTAATCAGTCCCAAAAATTTTCAAAGATTCTCTCTTTCCCAGAGCAGTTTTGAGAATAAGAGGTATGAGGTGGGTCTCCGGCTGATGATCTTCCCCGATTTCTCCGGAGGGATGGGCACCGCTGGCATTGAAATAGCGCAGAGATATAAAGTCGAAATCATAACCTCTTTCGTAATCTTCCAGTATTTCCTCATAGAAAAGCTTGGAACGGCCATAGGGGTTTGTCGGTTTCTTTTCGTCATCCTCCTCTATGGGAATGCTTTCAGGCCGACCGTAAACTGCGGCAGTGGAAGAGTAAACAAGCTTATTCACATCGTGTTTTAACATAATCTCCAGCAAAATCAACCCCGCACATATATTGTTTTGATAATATTTTTGGGGGGCTTTAACTGATTCTCCCACAAGACTGTCAGCGGCCAGATGAATTACCGCATCAATACTGTGGCGGGAAAATATTTTTCCCAGCGCCTCTTTATCGCCCAGATCGCAGCAGTAAAATTCTCCTCCCATAACTGCTGCTCTATGGCCCTTTTGCAGATTATCGACGGTGATAATTTTGTGTTCGGTCTCCATCAGCTCTCTTACCACATGAGAGCCCACGTAACCGGCCCCGCCGGTAACAAGGATGTTCATATTATCGACCACCTTAAATTTTAACTCTCATCTTTATCAAAAATCTAAAATAATAAAAGAAATCAAAGAAAACTCCATCTAAACTGCTGCATCAGGTGGAGAGGTTCACTTCCCCATACCCATGGTAAGTCCTTTTATGAAATATTTCTGCAGCAATATAAATACCACCAGGGTGGGAATAGTTGCAAGCAGAGCTCCGGCCACAAGCACACCCCAGTCCGTGATATACTGACCCTGCAGAGTTGCCAGCCCGGCCGTCACCGGTTTCAAGCTGTCGCTCCTTATCAGCACCAGCGCCCAGAGATAATCATTAAATATCCAGGTAAACTGCAGAGTCCCCAGTGCTGCCAGGGCCGGTTTGGAGAGGGGTAAAAATATGCGGAAAAAGATTTTGAATTCGGAACAGCCGTCAATTCTGGCCGCCTCCGCCAGCTGCGAAGGTATAGTGGACATAAAATTGGCCATAAAAAATGAACAAAAACCCATCTGAAATGCTATGTGTATCATGATCAGACCTATATAGGAATTATAAATACCGAGATAATTGCTGAGCCGAAAGACCGGCACAAGGAGTATCTGAAAGGGAAGCATCATGCCGGAAAGAAACAGCAGATATATGAGCGCATTCCCCCGGAATTTATACTGTGAAAGTGCAAAACCAACCAGTGAGGACAGGCTTAAGGTTCCTATAAGTGAGGGGATTGTTATAATAAAACTGTTCTTGAGATAGGTGTTCATATTTCCCATTTCCCAGGCCTGATAAAAATTGTTAAAGGTGAGCTCCTGTGGAAAGCTCCAGAATCCATGGGCCCGCAGATCCTGCAGGGGTCTGAAGGCTGTAAAAAGGGCCCCCATGATGGGCAGTATCCATACTGCCACAAAAAGAAGCATGGCCAGGAATATGATAACCGTTAACAGTTTTTTTCGTCCTGAAAGTCCGAGAAAACCTGTAGCAGCAGATTTAAGCAACATTTTCACCCCCGTCCCTGTCCTCGCGCTTTTGCATCACATAGTAAAATATAAAGGCAATCATGATCAAAAATAAAACCACAGCTATTGCCGCTCCATATCCCATATTGTAGCGGGCAAAGGCCTGCTTATACATAAAATTGGCCAGAACTTCGGTGGAGCGGAAAGGACCACCATCGGTCATAATGTTGACAAAATCAAAAGCTCTCAATGATTCTATCATTGTGATGACCATAACTATGGTAGTTGTGGGTTTAAGCAGAGGAAGTATGACATGCCTGAACCTCTGCCAGGGAGAAGCGCCATCTATCTTTGCCGCCTCAATCAGGGTCGGTGAGATCGAAGTAAGGCCAGCCAGATAGATGATCATGACATAACCCGTATGCCGCCAGACGGCGGCAAAAATGATCGCATATATTGCCAGGTCTGGGTCGCTCAACCAGCCCCGGGTGAGAGTATTTAATCCTACGAGAGTGAGGGTGTGGTTGAGCAATCCGCTTCGCGGACTGTATATCCATGTCCATATTAATCCTATCACCACAGGCGCCAGCACCATCGGAGAATATATCAAAGCTTTGAAGATGCGGGCAGCCGGTATTGCCTTGCTTAATAGTATGGCAAGAAAGAGCCCCGCCGGAACCGGAACAAGTATAAATATAATGACCCATCTCAGATTGTTCAAAAGGGAGGTGTGAAAGGTGCTGTGTCCCAGCAATCTCCTGAAATTATCCAGGCCGATATATTCCGGGGGAAGCAGGCCATCATACTCCGTAAGACTGAGAAAAAATGTATACAGCGCCGGAAGCACAACCCAGATCGCATAGAGAAGCAGAGGGAGGGCCAGAAACATCCAGGGGCTAAAAAATCGCTCCCTTTTCAATGTAGATCACTCCTCATAAAACAGTTGCATAAATAAATTTTGTCCGGAGGTGAAATGCGATGCGAGGATTTAAAGACCTCGCATCGCAGACCCCCGTTTTCTTATGCCTGTTAGTTATAGTAAGCCTGTCTTTCCTCTTCCAGTCTTTCCAGTATATCCATGTAGTGCTCCGGATTTTCCCAGAATTCAACGAGATAGCCCATCATTGTTATGGCAAAATCCTCTTCCATGTCCCTGTCCAAAAACTGTGCTATCCCCTCTGCCTCGCTGATGAGTTCCATTTCTCGTTTGGTCTCTTCATCATAGGCATCCTCGGGGACATTTGGATTGGGAGCGACTCTTCCTACATCTCTAACCCAGTTTTCCTGCCCCTCCACTGACGCGGCAAAGCGGAGAAATTCCTCGGCAGCCTCAACATTGCGGGCATGGGTGGGAAGCATATATCCATCAATCGGTGCTTCAACAGCTGTGGGTGATTTATTAATTGCGGGAAAGGGGAAGAAAGTCAGCTTTTCACTGAGCTCATCGGTTGCGGAGTCATGAATGAATGATCCCATTAAATACATTGCCGCCTCATCATCCTCCATATACTCAAGAGCCTCATGCCAGGAATATGACGCCGCATAATCAATAAAGTAACCAGCATCGAGAAGTTCCTTCCATTTTTCAAACACTGCCACCACTCTGTCATCGGTCATGGGAATTTCACCGGTGACAAACTCCTGGTGGAAATCAAAACCATTGATTCTGATATTGAGATGATCAAACCATCCCGCCGCGGTCCACTCAAACCTCGTCCCTATGGTAAAAGGTGTTATATCATTATCCTTGAGAGTTTCACATACCTCTATGAACTCATCCCAGGTTTGCGGTTCCTCAAGGCCTAAGTCCGAAAAGATTTCATGATTGTAATAAACTCCCCAGATATAACTCTGATGGGGCATAAAATAGGCTTCGCCGTCAAAAACGCTCTCTTTTTGATAACCCTCGCCCAGCATATCGTAAAGTCCTTCCTCCTGCCAGATATGATCGATGCTCTGAACGAGGCCGTGATTGACAAAATACTCCGCTCTCTCCCCGGCAAACCAGGTAAAGAGATCGGGAGGAGTATCCGAAGCCAGCCAGGTTCTTATGGCGTGCTTGAAATCTTCATGGGCAGTGATATTTAATTCAACTTCCAGCTCCGGGTGCATTTCCTCAAAAGTTTCCACCATTTCATTCATAGCAGCCCGGGGAGCGGGATCGCTCGTATAGGCGTCAATAATGAATTCTCCCTCAAGCTCCTCTGCATTTACAGTCTGGCCCGCCAGAGAAAACACCAGTGTAATTGCCAGAACAAAGAAAACAAATTTTTTCATTCTCATTAACCCCCTCAGATATTTTCGTTCTTTTTAAAAGTTCTTGCTTTTTGGGTTCGGATAACTTTTCCTTTCGACCTGCCAGATCTGCCAGGTCTGCTAAAAGAACTATCTCCTGCAGATGGATCTTTCTTTATTATTTCATTGCTCTCCTCTCTTCTATCCTCTGTAAATTAATCACCTCCCAATGACGATTTTTTGTGCAAAAATTCAGAAGGGGATCTGTAAAGCTCCTCCATCACCAGCACACCTGCTCCAATCGCTCCGGTCTGTCTGCCCAATTTTACAGGTGCTATGGTGGGAGTGGCCACCATGGATTTCTTTGAAACAGCTTCTTCCAGGCTGTCGGTAATAATTTCACCGGCTTCTGCCACCCCTCCCCCGATTAAAACCAGTTCTGGATCTAAAACATTGACGGTATTGGCAATACCGATACCGAGATAATTTCCTGCCTGCCGCAAAATATTGCGGGCCAGATCATCCCCCCGGTTAGCCGCCTGCCCCACAATTTTCCCGGTGATCCTATCCAGATTTCCGTCTACCATCCCGGAGATGATACTTTCATAACCCTTCTTTAATTTTTTTCGCATCTGCCTGGCTATGGCCGGTCCCGAAGCAACCGCTTCAAGGCAGCCATAGTCCCCGCAGTTACATCGAGGTCCGTCCTCCAAAACTGTGGTGTGACCTATCTCTCCTGCCATGGAATTGTGTCCCCGATAAACCTCCCCCTCAAAAATTATTCCCGAGCCTATTCCGTATCCAGCATTTACGCAGAGAAGATTTTTCGCATCCTGACCGTGGCCAAACCAGTATTCACCTAAAGCCATAACTCTAACATCATTGTCCACTACGGTGAAAAGAGAAAATTCCTGTGCAAGCATTTTGCCCAGAGGGACATTTTCCCAGCCAAAGTTGGGAGCAAAGAGCGAAAGTCCTCTCTCTTTATCCACCAGGCCGTGAGCTCCCACTCCTATACCCGGTATATTTTTATCAGAGAAAGAAAAATCTTCCCGATGCCTTTCAAGCAATTTCCTTATGCTGTCGATAACGATCTCCGGGCTGATGTCAACTACCTCTCCAGCCGAATAATCTATCTCCACAGTAACCCTGTCGAGGACCTCTCCCAGAAGGTTTATGACCACCGTAATAATTTTTGTTGCTCCGATATCTACTCCGATAAACCGATGATATGTTCTATCAAGACCCAGCAAAACCGGTTTTCTGCCTCCACTGGATTTTCCCACCCGTCTTTCGCTGACAAGCCGAAGCTCCTGCAGCTCATCCACTGAACGGGAAATAGTGGAGGGATTTAGCCCTGTCTTTTCAGCGAGGTCTATGCGCGAGATCAAACCGTTTATCTTTATGGCCTGCAGCACCCTGGATCTGTTAATCTCTCTCACCGATCTGTTCTCACTGTTATTTAAGGAAAGCATTCCAATTCCTCCCGGAGGCATATTATGCGCTGAAAACCCCAAACTTCTTTGCATAACACAAATAAGTGGCCAGAAGTTGTTGGCGCAAGGGCATACGCAACCGACAATTATGTTAATATAGCGGGTTTTCGGGAATTATCGAATCTATAAATTCATAACTTTTTTGCAGCCTCAAAATTTCCTGCATTGTAATTATTCTGCATGCATTCAAATAATCCTGCAATTTCCCCAAAAAAATTTTGACAATTTCCACTGCAGTAGAAAAAACCGCAGATTCTATTTATGATCCCTCCTGTTAAGAGTGTGTAGGGTCAAAAGATCTAGCCTTTTAACCTGTCAAAACCCTGTGATAGCATAATTCTTTTATTAAAAACTTGCCACCCCCCTGAAAATGAGGTATATTGAACTTGCTAAGTTTTAAAAACCTCATAAAAACACAGGATAGGTGGCAAGACCTATGACAAAAATAATCATTTGTCTTATGGCCTGAAATAACGGCTGGTTTTTCTGCCCTAAAGATGGTAAAATATATATCAGGATAGAATTAATGTGGAAAAAAATCATTATTCATGGTTCTTCTCCACATCAAGTTGTTAGATTTAGTCTAATTTCACTTTTATAATGCTCATTTTAGGAAGCTATGGTTTTACATCATATATAGCATCGTTCAAAGTAACGGTTTTGGGAAAGAACCTTATTTATTAATTTATGATTGGAGTTAAAATGATATGACTGCTCAAGACCAGAATAACTATCGTAATTATATGGCAGGTTTAAACCCCGTCCATCGCTGGTTTGGTTATGTATTTTTGCTGGGGTTTCTGCTCAAATACAATTATCTCCTGCTCAGAATTTTTACCGTTCCTTCTATAACAGGGTTAATGATGCGCAACATTACTTTTCTGGTAGTGATTGCTTGCTTTATGCCATCTATGGTGCGCAGCCGTCGCGGCCGAAGGCATGACGCCCGTTTCTCCGAGGATGTGGTGGAAAAGGAAAAGCTGATGGAAACCGAAAAGATTATAGGCTACATGCGCCGCATTATGCCGGCTCGCCTGCGCGAAGAAGCGGAGTGAAATGAGGAGGGATTAACCCATGTTCAAAAGTTCTCTCACCATCTTAAAAGTTTCGGGTATTCCAATAAAACTCCATATCAGTTTCCTGCTGATTTTGCCCTTTCTGGCTTACGCCATCGGCAGCAATATAGAAATGATCGCCATTCTGGCAGGATTGGAACGTCATCAGGTGACTGCAAATCCCTATCTGCTGGGTTTGATCCTGGCTGTGTTTCTTTTTGTTAGCGTCGTCCTGCACGAGCTCTCTCACTCACTGGTGGCCCGCCGCCGGGGCATGAAGATCAAGGATATTACTCTGATGCTTCTGGGTGGTGTTGCGCAGATTGAGGATGAATCTCGCAATCCCGGGGATGAAACTCTGATGGCCATGGCCGGTCCCCTTCTCAGCCTCGCTCTGGGGATTTTGCTGCTATTCGCGGTGCTTCCTTTCAGCGATTTTCTGGGGGCAAACTGGAGATTGGTAATCTTCTATATCGGTTTTCTTAATATATTTTTAGCCATTTTTAATTTGATTCCGGCCTTTCCTACCGATGGAGGAAGGATTCTTAGATCTCTGCTGGCCCGGCGCACATCATATCTCAAAGCCACACGCATAGCCGCCAGCATCGGTAAAGCATTTGCCTTTCTCATGGGCGTCTTTGGCCTTCTCAACGGACAGATAATACTGGTGTTAATCGCTCTCTTTATATACATTGGCGCCAGTCAGGAATACAAATTCAATCTGGTCAGAGATACATTCACCGACTTTAAAGTTAAAGATCTGATGACCTCTGAAGTTATCACCGTCAATGAAAACATCACAGTGGGGGAGCTGCTGGATAAAATGCTGGCGGAAAAACATTCCGGGTACCCGGTTGTGAATGATGCAGGTGAGCTCACCGGCTGTGTAACTCTGGATGATATAGAAAAAATCACCTCCGAAGATGAAAAGTTAAAGAATGTGAGCGAAATAATGTCCTGTGATCTCATCAATGTCAATCCCGATGATCCCCTTTTTGAGGCATTCAGAAAAATGTCGCAGGCCAATATAGGAAGACTTATGGTGGTGGAAGGCGATGAGCTGGTCGGTATTTTAACCCGCTCGGATATTATGAAAGCCTACCAGCTGAAAAGTTTAAGGGAAAAAAAAGAAAAGAGGGGCAGCGAGGACCTGCCCCTTTAAAGAGGTGATTTATCTAAAAACCGAAGCTGCAAAAAATTATCTGTATATTTATGCTGATAAACTCTGGCTGTTTGACTTTATCTATTGAAAGATATTAGAAGTCATCAAAGATTGACATTGAGCCTGCGAAGTTTTTCTTCAAGACCCGTTTCCCCATCGTAGTGCACTCCGATGATGCCATGCTCCTCTGCAGCGCGGGCATTTTCCTCGGTGTCATCTATAAAAACTGTATGTTCAGGATCCAGCGTGAATTTCTCCAGCAGCACCTGGAATATTTCTCCCTCCGGCTTCAAATAGGTAATTTCACCTGACACAACTCCCCCCTTAAAAATATCAAAAAAATCAAATCGGGCCTTCGTGTCTTCATATCCCTCTTCGGGAAAATTGGAGAGCAGGTATAGGGGGTAGTTATTTTCCCTCAACTTTTTGGCCAGATTAATATTTTCCTCAATGGGCTCAAGCATCTGAGGCCAGCTTGATATCGCCCTTTTTATACTGTCTTTAAAATCCGGATGCTTTTCACTCAGCCTCCTCATAATTTCATCCCTGTTTATTAAACCCCTGTCTAACTCCTCCCAGTCGGGGGAAAGAAATGTTATTTTTGCAAGTTTTTCCGCTTCCCCGCGATTATCGGTGAACTTCTCGAGGTAACTTACCGGATCGTATCTCAGCAGCACTCCAGCTATATCAAACACGATATTTTTGACCAAAATATCCTGTCTTTCTTCCCCGGCCATTATCTCACCTCCCTGTTGTATTTATGTTTTGCTAAATGTTTTATTCACTTTATAATTCCTGGTTCCTCCTGTTATCGGTTGATATATATCGTATAAGATCGCTATCATGATACTTATGTCTTGAAGCTATAAAGCCAGGTGATACCCGAAATTTTAAAAGTGAACAGTAAAGTGAATTCATCATTTCTCTATCTCGCCGACATACTCCGCGCCAGCTTCAGCCAGCATCTCAGCCAGCAGCCGCCGGTGGCAGCGTTCGGGATCATTGCAGTAACAGAGCAGCACCACCTCATCCTGCTCGAGGAGCTGCTGCCAGCGGTCGCGATTTTGGCGATACGACTTCCTCATCATCTCATAATATTTTT
>CAZVZM010000023.1:0-28406 GCA_964630835.1 uncultured Halanaerobiaceae bacterium | reverse complement strand
AGCAAGCCCAGAGCCGAACCTTTATTTCTCACTTAGGTTATTTCAATTAGATTTTCCAGAAGGGGAATATTCCCCCCGGGATCAAGCTTTGCATCGATTAATATTTTTGTTATCTGATCAACAATCAGCAGAACAAAAAAAATAAAGAATAATTTCATTTTTTATTCTCCATCTTCCTGGTTTACAGACCCTTTTTCTTTATTATTGCGGGTTCTTTCTTTTATTTCTTCCCTCAAGTCTTCATATATTGTCATTATTTGATCTTCATACTCCGCTGGAGCAGCAAGATATCCCCAGCCATACTGAAACTGAAACACACCATCGAATGCTTCTTCATAATGGCTGCGCACTGAATAAGGAATATTTTTCTTGTCCAGTTCGGTAGAAATCAATCCCGCTTCAAACTCATTTTCGAGATCAACAATTTTTATAAATTCTTTTCCTTCATTCACGATTGTATGCCTCCTCCGGTAAAGCTTCAGTTCCCGGGGGTTACCTCAGGAATAAAAATGAAGCCATCGTAAATTTCCTTCGGAACAGCCTCTACAGTCTGCCAGGGAAATCTCATTTTAACTTCATTCTCGCCAAAGGCTCTTTCATCCAGGAAAAGATAGGAGTAACTGTCACTGCCGATAATTCTTGCTGCAGTGCTAATTAAATCATTATCTGGAGGATCTTCAAGAAGATTTATTTCTTCCACCTGGCCCTCTCCTGTGTTCAACCTGCCTTTCAGGGGTACAAAAACCAGACTGAAGGTTCTATTGCTGGAGAGAGGATGATTCTGTGTCAGATATTCTCCCAGCCATTTTTTTTCAGTGCCAAAATGATGTCTCTTTTGAGCATGATTAAATCCGTAGTTCAATACTATTTCATGACCATCATTTAACTCATAGCTGACAATGTCTTTCAAAACTTCTTCCCTCATTCTGTGAGCCTCAGAATAATTCGTCTGCCATTTCTCTCTGGGTTCTCTGCTTTTAAGCTCTACTTCTATTATTCTGAGAATTCTCTCATCCCAGTCTGCGGGGCCAGTTCCTGTAAATATATCCTTTTCCTCAAGGTCATTTTTAAACTCTCGCAGGACACTTTCCCTGTCAACAGAAGTTCTCAGTCTGTTCAAAAACATATTCAAGGCTTCTCTCTCTTCAATGTAATTTCTCATATACTGCAGGGATGTTAAAAACTGATCGTGGTGGAAATTAATGTCCCCGGCTCTAATTATTAACTTCTCTTCCTCGGGCAAATCTTCATTATATTCCCTGATCTTTTGAAAAAATTCCCATCTCCTGGAGAGAACATCCCTTACATATACTCCTTCTTCTATAGCCCCACGTGTATAATCCTCAATAATCCAGCCAAAAGCATGCCTTGCATCCAGAATTACAGCATCCAGCTCCCCGTTATTGTGGAGAGCCTTAACAAAATCAGCCAGAATATATTGATGTTCTTTTGAACCATGAACTTCTCCAACGATTACCGCCCGTTTATTCTCTACATCCTCCAGAAGCTGATCAGGAATATTGCCGGGAGAAAAAGTTGTAGAATGCTCCTTCACTGCATCCTCATCTATCTGACTGCATCCAGCCAGTATCAGTGAAAATATCAGGAAAAGACTTAAAACCCTCAGACATTTGATAAACATCTGAGCTCACCCCCGAACAAATAAAAACAAATATTATTCGTTTATAATTGTCTCATCTAAATCCCTATCCTTCTTTTCATCCTCTTCTTCTATAGAGTCGCTACTCGGTTCGATTTTGTCATTATCAATTTCTCCATCTTCATTTTCGGGGCCGGAGTCCACCGCACTCTCTAAGTCTCCCTTATTCTCTTTATCAAAATTATCCTCTGATTTTTTTTCTACCGTTTCAGCAGTTTTGCTCATTTCCTCAGTGATCTCTTCGATTCTTTCCTCCCGGTCAATTTCAACTTTTTCCTCAAGATCATCAACATCCGGTAAAGGGCTGCTTTCCTCCTCAAGCAACTCAATGTAGTTTTCCAGCATGCTGCGAAAACGGCGTTGAAATCTTTCTTTCTTTTCTCTTATCTGCTCAATCTGCTGCAGTTCTTTTTCAATTTCCTGGCGGGCCTCTCTTTTCAATTCTTTGATCCTTTTCTTTTCCTGTTCTATTTCTTTTCGAGCCTGTCGCTTGATTTTTTCAGCTTCCATTTCAGCTTCTTTGATTATATTGTCTGCTTCCTTGCGAGCCTGTTCACTCTGTCTGCGGGCAGTTTTCTGCACGCTGTTTAAAGTCTCTTCCAGCTGTTCCTGGATATTTTCATAATTTGACAGCTTTTCCTCCAACTTCTCCTTTTCATCTTCAAGTGAGCTGTAATCCTTTAAAAGTCTTTCATATGCAAGCCCAACTTCATCCAAAAATTCATCCACCTGATCACGATTATATCCAAATGTTGATTTTTTAAACTCTTTGTTGTATATATCCAGTGGTGAAAATTTCAAATTAACCCTCCTTTTTTAAGTAATTCTTTCCAGCAAAAGTTTAATCCTGCCTGAATTAGAAATACCTCTTTTTTCTGCAATTTTAAGCCTGCCTCTTCCTCGAAAAGAAATAATATCCTCTACCTCTACTTCAGCAGCCGGATCCATTTCTTCTCTCCAGTTAAGCTTAATTTTGCCTGCTTCAACTGCAGCCTTGCTCCGGCTGCGTGCTTCACCAAAGCCTGCACTTATTACAGCGTCGAGACGGAGAGAGGCCACCGTGGCCTCGATTTGTTTTCTGTGCTTTTCCTCAAATATTATATCCTTACAATCCATCGGTTCAACTTCCACCGGAACTTCTCCGACCCTACCTAAATGAAACTGTATTTCTTCTGCAATTTCCGGGGCAATGATAACCTGGGCCGTATTTCCATAAAGAAAAATATCACCCAGCATCTTTCTTTTAATGCCGAGAGCCATTATTGCTCCCAAAAAATCTCCATGCTCCACATTGACAAATTCAAAATTTCCCTCAATTTTCAAACAGTTTAGAGGGACTTCCTGATGCCCGGGAAAAAGATAATCAGGAAATATAAGGAAGCGTTTTCTCTCAGCCCGGGGATGTCCTCCCTCGCTCAAAAAATTCACATCAGCAAGTTGATGCAAAATATTGCCGGCTATTTCCTGTTCGCGGGGATTTAAAAAAGAAGTTACTTCCCTGCTGTCTTTATTTCTAACAGACTCAGCAAGATCGAGAATTCTTTCTCCCAGAAAAATTTCTTCATCCCTGCTGAGAAAGGAAAGAATGTCCTGATTATCTGCCAAAGCAAATATCACTCCTCAAATTATTGCTTAAAACATCATAGAACGGAGAACACTTAAAACTATTCTTCTGATCAAACTTAAAATCAAAAAAGCAACAAGGGGAGAAAAATCTATTCCACTCCCTGTAACAGGCAGGACCTGTCTTATTGGTCTGAGTATAGGCTCCGTTACACTATAGATAAAAGAAATCACTCCTCGCCAGCTGGAATTGTATGGTATCCCCCTTCCCACCCAGGAAAGAATAATTCTAATAAATAAAAGCAGATAAAGAATACTAAAAAAAGCATCCACAGTTCTATAGAGCAGTCCCAATATTTAACTACCTCCACTTACTCTTCATTTGTAAATTCTCCTTGAATAGCACTCTCAATAGCCCGGGCATCTACATCCATACCCGGGGGAGTAAAAATAAAAACTTCGGACCCGAGCTTTTGTGTGCTGCCGTTTAAAGCATAAACCGAGCCGCTTAAAAAGTCAATCAATCTTCGGGAAAGTTCCTTATTTCTGCCTTCGAGGTTAAGTATTACAGCCCTGGTCTTTTTGAGGTCGTCCACAATTTCTCTTACTCCTTCAAATGAATTGGGATTATGGACCACAAGTTTGACATCTTCCGTGCGACTTAGATTTATAACTTTTCCCTCTTCATCTCTGGAGCGGGAGTTCAATTCCTTATCAGAAGCTCTTTCAGAAGATGTGGTGTTTTCTTCATTATCCTTAAAACCAAAAAACTCCATTATGCTGCTCCAGTAACCATTTTCACTCATAAATATCACCTGCTTTAAATTAATTGAGGTGAGCGTCAACCTAATAATTCCTGGGGCCAAAAATTTCCCGCCCTAGCCTGATCATGGTGGCACCTTCCTCTATTGCAACTTCATAATCATTCGTCATACCCATTGATAACTCTGGAAGATCAAATCCCCGGTCTAAAGCTTTTTGGCGAAGTTCAAATAATTTTTTAAAAAAAGGCCTTGTTTCTTCGCAGTCTTCAAAATAAGGTACAAGAGTCATCAGTCCTTCAATATTGATATTATCAAATTTTTCAACCACCTCCAGGTAAGACAGAAGTTCTTCAGGCATCAGTCCAAATTTATTTTCATCTTTAGCCACATTTACCTGTACCAGTGCGGAAAGGATTCTGTTATTTTTTGCCGCTCTCTTATCTATTTCACGGGCCAGCCTTTCACTATCAAGTGAATGAATGAGACTGCAATCATCCATACGGGCCAGATATTTTACTTTATTGCGCTGGAGATGACCGACAAAATGCCAGTTAATTCGCTCTGTCGCCTGTTCTTCCTTTTCTCTTAATTCCTGCACACGACTCTCCGCACATGCATGAACGCCAAGATTACTAACATACATAATCTTCTTCAGCGGTTGTTTTTTCCCAACCACTATAAGCTTGATATCATCGGGTTCTCTATTTGCTTTTTGGGCCGCCTCTTCAATATTTTGGCGCACCCTTTCATAGCGATTTTTAAGCTCCTGCTTTTGCTTCTCAGAAAGCATACAATTTATTACCTCCTGCCATAATTGACACTTTCCGGATTAATTATTACCTGTTCACCTGCATCTACCCCTTCCACAACCGTCATTTTATCTCCGGTACCCAGAACCGATACCTCTCGAAAACTATAGCTTTCATCAAAGTCATAAATTAAGACCCCACGACCTTCAGGAGTAGAAAAAACAGCACCTTCCGGCAACAAAATCCCCCGATAAACTTCTTTGATAAGCTCAAGGTCAATATTTCTCCTTTCGTTCCAGTTTCGAGGAAAATTATCCACCTTCAAAATCAGAAAATCAGCATCAGAGCGTTCTGCGCTTTTTTTAACTGATGCTTCATATTCAGCCGGCGAATCCGGTTCACTTAAAATTACTCTGCTGTTTTCGCTCAAATTTCCCCGGTCATCTTCGGGAAAAATTAACACATAAATTTCAGTGTTTTCTGTAATTCGATACAGTCTTTCATCGCTTTCAACAAATTGGCCTGCAGATCTATGAGTGTAGTCAGATTCAATGTTTTTTAATCCTTCTTCACTCATCGAGGGCACACTGTCAATATCCAGTTTTTCTTCCAGCCCATCGAAAGAAAAGCTCAGAATGCCACTTCGGCGTGCAAATACTGGAATCTCATTGCTATTATTTTCTAACAATGCAACTTCTTCGCCATATGGAATTCTCTCTCCTCTTGAGTGCGAAAAATTCACATTTCCAGAATTTTTTGCTCGAAAGACTGCTTCATTCCTAATCAAAGTTCCCTCTATTCTTTTGCTGATTTCCAGCTCCCCTCGCGCCGCAGTTTCCAGCCTGATACGACTGTGGTACCAGCTTCTTAGTCCCAGTATTAAAATAGAAGCCAAAACAATAATCAGGGATATTTTAATTTTTTTGTTTTTCAGCATTATCTTTACTTCCTCCCGACAAATAGATCAAAAAGAGCAATCATTCTACCAGCCTGTTCGCCCTCCTGCCGGTAGGAATAAAGCAGGGGATGAGAAAAAGTGCATTTATCTGAAACCTCAATAAAATCCTTTCTCATACCCGATTTCATCATCAAAAAATAATTCGCTTTTTTCAGGCTGAGAAAATATTTTTCACATCCACTCCGGCGGCAAAAAAATTCATCGCCCTGTTCAGCAATTAATTTAGGCAGTCTTAATTTGAACATTTGAAAAATATCTTTTCCGACTTCGTAATGTTTCTGACTTATAGCAGGCCCTATAGAGGCCAGACATTCCTCCGGCTTAACCGAAAATCTTTCACTTAAAATGCTTATTGCTTTCTTTACAATTCCCCTGCTGGTTCCACGCCAGCCGGAATGAACGAGCACCCTGACTCCAGAGGGAGGATGAAAGATAAATATAGGAACACAATCGGCAAAAAGCCCCTGTAAAACTGCTCCACTGCAGGAGGTCATTACAGCATCAGCCGGCAGAGGCCTGTGGCTGGAGTAATGTCTTTTTTTTTCCAGTAACAATACAATAGAACTGTGAATTTGACCGGGCTGTATAATGTTTTCCGAAGAAATATTTTGCTGCCGGTAAAATTCACTCCTGAATTTTTCGCTTTTCTTAAAACTGTCAGATCTGCAGGAAAAAAAAGCTCTGGCACCGACATCAAAAAAACTTTCTTCCTGTAAATAAGGTATTTCTTTATCTGTCTTTAAAGCAAACAATTAAATTATTCCCTGTTTTTGCGCAGAAAAGCAGGCACATCGAGATCATCCTCATCGAATGACTCCAGTTCCACACGATCGGAGGCTTCTCTGTCTGTTTCCTGCCCTTCCTTATGGCGAGAAATATCCGGACTGGAAACACCGTCCTGCTCAAAGCCAGTGGCAATAACTGTCACTATGACCTCTTCATCCATATTATCATCTATAACCGCTCCCAGAATTATATTTGCATCGGGATCGGAAACTTCCTTAACAATTTTAGCGGAATCATAGGCTTCATGTATGCCCAGATCATCTCCTCCGGTTATATTTAATAAAACACCCTGAGCACCATCCACTGAAGCCTCCAGCAGAGGTGACTCTATGGCCTGCCTGGCTGCTTCTTCAGCTCGCTCTTCACCCCGAGCTCGACCTATTCCCATAAGGGCGGTTCCAGCATCCTTCATTATAGTTTTAACATCTCCAAAATCGAGATTTATTATGCCTGTTATTGTGATAAGATCAGATATTCCCTGGACTCCCTGTCTTAGCACATTATCTGCAATTTTGAATGCTTCCATGAGACTGGTTTTCTTTTCAGCAACTTCCAGAAGTTTATCATTGGGAATAACAATAAGAGTATCTACCTCTTCTTTTAAATCTTCAATACCCATAAGTGCATTCTCCATTCTTTTCTTGCCTTCTACAGAAAATGGTTTAGTTACCACCCCAACTGTCAAAGCCCCCTGTTCTCTGGCTGCTCTTGCTACAATTGGAGATGCACCGGTACCGGTCCCACCTCCCATGCCGGCTGTAATAAATACCATATCAGCTCCTTCTACAGCTTCAGCTACCTCATCCTTATTCTGCTCAGCGGCTTCT
The DNA here is from genome assembly GCA_964630835.1 of uncultured Halanaerobiaceae bacterium. Taxonomy (GTDB): domain Bacteria; phylum Bacillota; class Halanaerobiia; order Halanaerobiales; family Halarsenatibacteraceae; genus Halarsenatibacter. The sequence continues at coordinate 21,099 of CAZVZM010000023.1, read as the reverse complement.
CTACCAATTGATGGATCAGACCCTGCTCCCAGCCCCTGAGTGAGCTGTTCACCGATTCTTATGGTCACTCCTGCATTGGATTCCATAAGCACCTGGGCATCCGTATTAATGGCAACAAATTCTACTCCATCCAGTCCCTCTGCTATCATTCGATTCACAGCGTTATTTCCTCCGCCACCAACACCTACAACTTTTATATCTGCAAAATTTTCTGTTTCAGTTCCGATATCAAACACTGCCTGCATTCCCCCTTTCAATATTATTATGCCGGGATCTTTCCCTTAATTTCAATGAAAATATTCAAATGAAAAAGTCATTAAAAAATTGTTTCAATCTGCTGAAAAAGTTTCTTACAGTTTCTCCCGATTCTCTACCATCTCCATGTGTTCTCCTTCTTCCAGCGGAAGTATATTCCAGCGCATAAAGCAGGAGCCCAACTGAAGTGGAATATACGGCCCTGGGAATTTGATCCTCCTTTCTGGTATAAACGGGATTTTCAATTATTTCTGATAAACTGTCCACATAATCAGGTTCTCCTCTGCGCACAGGTAGATCTACTATTTGAGAAGCCAGTTTGCAGCTGCCCTCCAGCAGAGAAGCCCCTCCTGTTAAAACCAGTCCTGCCGGAACTCTATCACTACCGCCCGCGCTGTCAAGCTCCGAAGCCACCATAGAAAAAAGCTCTTCCATTCTCGGCTGAATAATCTGGCAGAGATAACGTCGAGAAACTTCTCTTTTCTCATCTCCACTGGCACTTAAGACGCTAATTTTATCATTTTTTTCTGCTTCGTCCACCAGAGCATAACCGTGCATGATCTTCACTTTCTCTGCTTCTTTTACGGGGGTTTTCAGTCCCACTGCTATATCCTGACTTACGTGATTTCCCCCCACAGGCAGCACGGATGTATGAGCAATATTTCCCTGATGAAAAACTATAAAATCTGTTGTGCCTCCACCAATATCAACCATTGCTACTCCCAGTTCCTTCTCATCCTCCTTCAAAACCGCCTGACTTGAAGCAAGCTGATCCAGCACCAGTTCCTCCACCTGAAGATCTGTTCTCCTCACGCTTTTAATGAGATTATTTATTGATGTAGCTGCTCCTTTGACTATGTGGGTCTCCACCTCCAGCCTAATACCAGACATTCCCTGGGGATGTTTGATCCCTCCGGTCCCATCTACAATAAATTCACGGGGTAAAACATGTATTATCTCTTCCTCCTGTCCCATGGGAATACTGCGGGCAGCATTAATAACCCTATCTATGTCCCTTCTTGCTATCTCTCTATCCTCTCCTGTAACCGCCACAACTCCATGACTGTTCTCAGAACTTATGTGGGAACCGGCAATTCCTACAAAAGCAGAATCTATTTCCAAACCGGCCATTCTTTCTGCCTCTAAAACTGCTTTCTCCATAGATTCAGAAGCTTCATCAATATCAACCACAATTCCTTTTCGAAGCCCTCTTGAGGGGGCCAATCCTACTCCAATTATTTCTATCTCATTTTCCTCAAGCACCTCTGCAATCAGACAGCAGATTTTTTTAGTACCCACATCGAGAGCTGTTATGTATCCCTGTTCATTCAAAAATACTCCCTCCTTTCCGGGCCAAACCTGCTTCTCTTTATAAATTTCAATAGAGAGTATTATAATCCTTTTTTTAAAAGAAGAATATCTACTGGATTGATACTTTATTATTCCTTCTTTTCTTCTCTAATCACGGGTCTGTCCGGAGCTGAAAGATCAATATATTTTAGCCGAGAGAAAAGTATATCATCCCGCTGCCAGAGGGAGTTTAATAGAGAAAATTTATAATTGATTTCATCCGAGCTGCCCAGATATATTAAGCAGTCATGAGCTGTCTGCATCTCAATGTCCGTTCCCGAAAAAGATATTGTATCGATGCTGTATTTCAAATCCATTTCCAGCAGGGGGAGTGTTTTGACTATTTTTTCCGCATCTTCGGGCAAAATTAATTCTCTTCCTCGAAATCTGTAGGAGGTGCCCTTCAAAACTGGAACATCTTTTATATTCTCATCCAGATTTTCTGCTATGATGTAACTATACCTGTTAATAACTGTATATTCCCCGCCTATTTTAAGGGCTGCCTCAGGTCTGTTGTATGATATCTCCATCACAACAGTATCCGGAAGGTGTCTACTTGCTGAAATTTCTTCAATATATGGATCTTCTTTTAGTTTTTCCGCTGTCTCCTCCAGGCTCTCGAGTAAAAAAATATTATCACCCATAATAGCAATATTTCGTTTGTTATCCTGCTGATAGCCCTCGAGAATAACATTCTTCACCTGAAAAAGAGGAGTCGAAAGTAAAAAACCTGCAAAAAAAGCAGCAATAATAACAAAGACCAATATTTTATTTTTCATCGGTGCCACTCAATTCTTCCAGTAGAATTTCTCCGCACCTGTAAACATCACCTGCCCCCAGAGTCAGCACAAGATCTCCCTCCCTCACCCGGGAGGATAATTTTTTAGAAGCATTCTCAACGTTTCCGGCATATTCTACCCACCTTTCCTCCTGAACCTGGCGGGCTGAAGCTATCTCCTCTGCGAGCCTGCGAGAGTTAATATTAAAGATGGGATCCTGATTTGCCGGATAAATATCACAAATTAACAGATTAGAAAATCTGCTCAGAGTATCTACAAAATCATCCCATAAAGCTTCAGTTCTGGTGTAGCGATGCGGTTGAAATACCGTAATAATACGGGAAAAATCTAATGAAATAGCAGTCTGAAAGACAGCAAAAATTTCCGTTGGATGATGAGCATAATCATCAATTATTGTAATTCCATTTATTTCTCCTTTATTCTCAAATCTTCTTTTTACGCCGGAAAAGCTTTTAAGTGATCTTCTTATAGGCCCCCAATCTATCCCGGCAGAGCGTGCTGCACCAAGCGCAGCCATGGCATTTAGCACATTATGTCTGCCGGGTAAATTAAGAGTAAAGCTCATGTTTTTGCCGGAAATATCTTTGAGTTCAAATTCAGTTTTAAAGCCGTGCGATTCAATACGTTTGATTCGATAATCCCCGGAATTCAAACCAAAAGTAATAATTTTTCTGCCATCACTTCTATCTTTATCAAGAAGGTGCCCTCTGCTGAGCGGATCATCGCTGCAGATAAACATTTTTCCATCATTTTCAAGATTATCGATAAATTGCTTCATTACTCCTAAAATCTCTTTTTCCCCATCATAATAGTCCAGGTGCTCTTCTTCAATATTGGTAATTATCCCTATGTAGGGACAATAATTTAGAAGCGAGCCATCGCTTTCATCCGCTTCGGCAATGAAATATTCGCCTCCACCCAGCCTATAATTTCCTTCAATAATATCCAGCTCTCCCCCCAGCATAACAGAAGGATCTCTTTTCGCCTTAACAAAAATATCTGCCAGTAATGCCGTGGTTGTAGTCTTTCCATGGGTACCTGTCACAGCCAGCATATTTTGTTTTTTGGCCATTCTGGCAAGAAATTCTGCCCGGGATAGACAGGGGATTTTCTGTTTTCTTGCCGTCTCCAGTTCAACATTATCGGTCGGAATCGCAGAGGAATAAACAAGTATATCCTGCCCTTTTATGTTTTGTGAACTGTGTTCCAGCCAGATCTCGGCTCCCTTTTCAGATAGCTCACCTAAAATATCTTTTTCATTTATATCTGAACCTGTAACATTTCCTCCAGAATCAAGGTGCATGAAAGCAAGAGCACTCATAGAAATACCACCAATTCCCGTAAAATGAATGGTCTTATTTTGGAGTTCACCCACTGCAATCCCCCCCTGCTTTGGCAGAGTTCTCCAGCAGATCAAAAAGCAAATCCACAATTTCACCGGCTGAATTTTGCCTGCCCAGCTCTGCACTTCTGGACGACATTTTCTCCAGATATTCCTGGTTTCTATACATTCTTTCTACCATTGAAATAAATTCTTTGTTATCATAATTTTCCTCCAAAATTACATTTGCAGCCCCTTTTTCCTCCAGATGCCGGGCATTTTTCTTCTGATGATTGGAAGCTGCGTGAGGATAAGGAATAAGGATTGCTGGCACTCCCAGGGCGGTGATTTCTGCCAGGGTGGTTGCTCCAGCTCTTCCTACAAAAATATCAGCTGTCGTCATCGCATATTCCATATTTTCGCAAAAAGAAATAAAATGAATTTTTTCAAGCAATGCATTAGAGAGTTTCTCGCTGGCAAGCTTTATTACATCTTCATAATCTCTGCGACCGGTTATATGCAAAATGTAAAAATCTTTCAGGTCAATAAGTTCTTCATAGGATTCAATCATCCAGCGATTAATTTTTCTGGCTCCCTGACTTCCTCCAGCAACCAGCATGGTAAAAGCCTCATCCGGTATCGACATTTTTTGTCTGGCCTCCTGGGACGATACATTCAGCATTGATTTACGGACAGGATTACCTGTTACATGTATTTTATCATCTGCACTATCAGGAAAAAAGCTTCTGCTTGCAGAATAACTCACTGCAATCATATCTACTTTTCTCGCCAACAACCTGTTTGCTAGGCCGGGATAGGAGTTTTGCTCATGGATTGCAGTGGGAATATTTTGCCATAAGGCAGCCATCACAGTGGGAGCCGAGGCATAGCTACCTGTCCCCATGACTGCAACCGGTCTATGCTCCTTTAAATATCTGCACGCCTGGCGAAAGGCACGAAAATTATCCATGCCAGATCGCAGAAGAGCAGGTGTTAAACTTCTGGGCAGTGGAGATGCTGAAATGGTGCGAAAGGGATAATCTCTATTTTTTAGAAGCTCTTTTTCAACCCCTCTGTCTCCTCCAATATATAAAACATCTCCTCCGCGATTAACCCACTCTTCCCCCAGGGCCAGCGCCGGAGATATATGGCCGCCGCTTCCTCCGCTGGCAAGTACCAGTTTCATATTTTCTCACTCCTGCCTGAACAGTTACGCGAGACGTTCAAAAGTATTCCCACAGAAACAAGCATAATTAGCAGGGAGCTACCTCCATAACTAATAAAGGGGAGAGTTATACCAGTAACCGGCAGAAGAGAAGTTACTGCTCCTATATTGATAATTGCCTGCAGGCAGATCATAACGGTGATACCTGCCGCCAGCATGGAGCCAAATAGATCTGGAGCTCTTCGGGAAATTAAAGCCCCTCTCCATCCAATAATCAAAAATAAAATCAATACAATGGCTGCTCCAATAAAACCCAGTTCTTCGCCAAGAATGGCGTATATAAAGTCAGTACCGGGTTCGGGAAGGTATAAAAATTTCTGTCGACTTCCTCCTGGCCCAACACCCGTAATACCGCCTGCGCCCAGAGCCATTAAAGATTGAATTATATGATATCCTGCCCCCTGTGGATCTCGCCAGGGATCTATAAATGTCATAATTCTCTCCAGTCTATAGGAAGCTCTGGTTATGTAAAATATTAAAAATGCATTACCGGGTAGAGCAATTAAAAGTAGATGTCTGAATCTCATTCCTCCGATAATCAGAAGTGTAATAGCTGCAGCAAAAATTGTTATACCAGTGCCTAAATCCGGCTGATAGGCAACTAATAAGAATATAGCAGTCACCACAATCATGGGGGGTAAAATTCCCATGAAAAAACTCTTTATTCTATTATTTTTTCTGTAAATAAATGAGCTGATATAGATAATGGAAACCAGCTTGGCCAGTTCAGAGGGCTGAAAGTCAAAAAGGCCCAGATCAAGCCAGCGTCTGGCTCCATGAGCCGTTCTCCCCACACCTGGAATCAGCACCAGAATTAAAAGTCCCAGTGCTGTCAGCACTAATCTCCGGGAATACTTGAGATAAATTCTGTAATCCACGCGGGAAAAAATAAACATTATGGCTGTCCCGGCCAGAGCAAAAATGGTCTGACGCCTAAAATAATAATATGCATCGTTATGCTCGTGAATAGCCCGGATTGAACTGGCACTGAGGATCATCAAAAGTCCCACACTTACAAGAACAATAACTGATCCAACAAGAATTTTATCGACAGGCTTATTATTTACTTCTTCATCCTGATTTTTTTCAACCATAAAATCACTCTTTCCTGAGCTTCTTCTCTACACTGGACTTAAATATTTTTCCTCTCTTCCTGTAATTTTCAAACATATCCCAGCTGGGAGCACCCGGGCTCAATATCAGCTGGCCGGAGTGATTCAGCATATCCAGGCCTTTCTCAACAGCTTCATGCAAGCTATCCGCAGAAAAAACGTTTTGGTATTCTCTTTTATTTAGCATCAGTTTTATTTTTTCTGCAAGCTCTCCAATCACGACACAGAAATCAGTATAATTTATAATTGCCTCGATCATGGGTGTTAAATTTACATTTCTGTCCTGTCCTCCAACAATAACTACGGTTCTCTCATCAAAATTCAAAGAGGCCAGAGCAGCACTAACAGCATGAGGATTGGTTGCTTTAGAGTCATCAATACCGACAAAATCATTCTCCCTGATAAATATTTCCATTCTATGTGATGGTGGAGTAAAATCATATACGGCTTCCCTTATTATGCAGGGGGACACATCGAGTTCAAGGGCTGCCAGAACAGCAAACCCGGCATTCATGAGATTATGCCGCCCGGCCATCTTCACTCTATCTCCTTCTATTAATTTGTTTTGCTTCCCTTCGATCCACTGGAAAACATCGTCTTTAACCAAAATATCCGCATCCCTATCGTTTAAAGAAACTCTTTTAATTTCTCCGGCAGCTGAAGAGGCCATATTTTCCACAGTTTCATTATCGCCATTAATTATGGCAAGAGAATCTTCATCTTTGCTGTTAAAAATTTTTTCTTTGCTGCGGCGGTAATGAGTTACATCGGGATGCCAGTCAAGATGATCGGGGGCAAAATTAAGAAGAATAGCTATATCCGGGGAGAAATTATAGCTACCTGCCAGCTGAAACGAACTCACCTCAGCCACAATTATTGCATCCTGTGAGGATTCTGGAAGCACTTCAATTAATGGCTGACCGATATTACCTGCAATCTTTATTTCACTTTCTGTAAACCCTTTCTTCAAAATCTCGCACAGAAGAGATACAGTGGTGGTTTTTCCGTTTGTACCGGTAATCGCAATAATAAATCTATCATATAAATTAATTGCCAGCTCTATTTCGCTTATTACCATAATTTCTTTCTCGCGAGCCCGGCGGAGTATCAGCTTGTTGAGCGGCACTCCTGGACTTGTAACGATTAAATCGCACTTCAGGAGATCTTCAGAAACCTCAGCAAAATCAATCTCTTCTTCTTTATAAGCCTGCTGCAGCCAGGGCCTTTCCTCAAGAAGCTGTTGAAATTTATCATCATATAGAACAGGATGACAGGGAAAATTTTTCAAGAATTTGAGAAGAGAACGGCCGGTGCTGCCCCCAATACCGTATACACCTATATGTTTATCCTTTATTCCCAGGCGATCATAATCTATATTCACAGGCTAAACTCCTCATTCTTATCTTATTTTACTGGAAGCTATGAGACTAAGTCAACATGAGAATTTTCTCTAAAATTAAATTCTCCGTGAATTTAACCGGCAAGAAGTCCAAAAAAGCCGAACAATATCTGCAAAATATATAGGCGGATGGTAACCCTGGTTTCAGGCCAGCCCGAAAGCTCAAAATGATGGTGAAGAGGGGTCATTTTAAAAATTCTGTTTCCGCCGCTTATTTTGAAATATGATACCTGAATAATAACGGATAAAGCTTCCAGCACAAATACTCCTCCCAGGATTAAAAGAAATAACCCATGTCCTGAAAGGAGAGCAACAACTGTTAAAACAGCCCCCATAGTAAGAGAACCTGTATCTCCCATGAAAATTCTCGCTGGATAAAAGTTAAACCATAAAAAACCCAGCATTATACCTGTGCCCTGGACAGCAAGGACAGCAAGATCATTGTAACCTGCAAATATCAAAACCGGCAGAAAAAACAGCAGAGAAATTGCGATCAGCCCTGCAGCCAGGCCATCAAGCCCGTCACTCAAATTAACGGAGTTTGTTGTTGCCATCATAACAATCATGGCAAACGGAATGATAGCTGCCCCGGGCTCAAAAGACTCCGCTAAAAACGGTAATATAATCTTCTGTCCTGCTCCCGAGTAATACATAAATGCTCCCAAAAAGAAACCGGCTCCAGCCTGAACAAAAAGTTTTACAAATCCAGATATTCCCTCCGAGGAAGATCTCCTGATAATTAGATAGTCATCAGCAATACCCAGAACCCACATAATTAAGATGGGAAGAAGAGCCATGCTGTAAGAAAAAGAAAATTGACCGGTAAAAATAGCTGTTACAGGTAAAACAGGAAAAAAAATTAGCCCACCCATGGTAGGAATGCCCTCTTTGGCCTGATGAGATTCTGGACCCAGCTCTCTAATTTCCTGGCCAAAGTTATTCTTTTGCATAATGGGTAAAATAATTGCGGTGGCTAATATAGTCAATATCAGGGCAATTAATAGATTTAAACTTAACTCCAGCATTTTCTATCCTCCCTGCTCCAGAAGCAGATCGACAATTTCCTCCATTTCTATAGATCTTGAGCCCTTAACCAGAATAGCATCTCCATTCTTTTTTATTTTTCTTAAAAGAGCAGCTGCCCCATCTTTTTCCGAAAACACATAAACTCGCTGTCTGGACATTCCAGCCTCAAGAGCTCCATCAGCGATAGTTTTTGCTTTTTTTCCGACAGTAATCAAAAGATCAATATCCAGTTCAGTAATATACCGGCCAAGCTCCTGATGAGCAACTCTTTCAAAGCCGCCCAGTTCCAGCATTGCTCCCAGTACTGCTATTTTCCGATCTCCTTCAATTTGCGTTAAAAACTCGAGAGCTGCTCTCATGGAAAGAGGATTGGCATTATACGTATCATTTATAATTCTTGTCCCATTTATTTTTCTAATTTCCTGGCGCAGTTCTGTAACTTCCACATTTGATAAACCTTCAATTATATCGTCCCAATCGATATTCAAACTTCTCGCCACAGCCGCGGCAAAAAGGGCATTATATATATTGTGCTCCCCGGAGCGATTCACTTCAATCTCCACGGTTTTGCCGCTGGATTTTTCCCTTAATTTAAACTGGCTCCACTTTCCACCTGATAAAAAATTTAAATCAAATGCAAAATAATCCGCTTCTTCATCCTGCATACTTACAGTAACCGCTTGAATATCAGTGAATTCTCTGCATACCTCGCGAATGTGTTCATCATCCAAATTCAGTACCGCCACAGAGGGACCAATAAGCCCCTCAACCAGCTCCTTTTTCGTTTCAGCCACATTCTCGATGCTGCCAAAATTCTCCAGATGCGCCGCACCAATATTGGTCAAAACCCCAAATTGGGGACGGGCTATTTCCGCCAGGAGTTTTATATCTCCTTTATATCGGGCGGCCATTTCAAGAACGGCCACCTCTTCATCCCCCTCCAGCTCCAGCAGCGTAAGAGGGAGGCCATATTCATTATTGTAGTTTTCAGGAGATTTTAGAGCCCTGCAGCAGGTGTTAACTACGCTGAAAATCATATCTTTAGTTGTGGTTTTTCCAGCGCTCCCGGTTACACCGATCACTTTTAAATCTTCAATCTGGCGCCGGTTATAGCCGGCCAGTTTTTGAAGCGCTCCTGTAGTGTCCTTCACCTGTAAAATAGCAACATTGGAATAAGCCTTAATTGAGCGAGCTGAAATAATCATGCGTGCTCCATTTTCAACCGCCTCAGGTATGAATTCATGACCATCGTTATTATCACCAATGATAGCCACAAAAATATCCCCCGGTTTCACGCGCCTGCTGTCAATTGTTACATTATTAAATTTCTTTTCTGGATTGCCCTGAACAATCTTCCCCTCAACTGCTCCGGCAATCTCTCTCAGGGAGAGAGATAGCATTCTTTAACCTCCTCTATTCTCCATTTTATTCCAGGTCCTGTAATGCTTTTAATGCCTTCTTCTTATCATCAAATTTTATTCTTTCATTGGAAAGCTCCTGATAGTTTTCATGTCCTTTTCCAAAAATCACTACTATCTCACCGGAATCTATTTCTTTTACCGCTCTTCTTATAGCCTTCTCTCGGTCAACTTCAATACACCAGCTGGTATTGTAACTGGAAAAATTTATATCAGAAATAATGTCATCAATTATATCCTTGGGGTTTTCTGAACGGGGATTATCAGAAGTTATAATTACCTTATCAGCATATTTTAAAGCTATACGTCCCATTTTTGGTCTCTTGCTCCTGTCTCTATCTCCCCCACATCCAAATACTGCAGTAATCGAACCGGGTTTCAGCTGTTTTAAAGTCCTCAGGACATTTTTCATGCCGGAGGGAGTGTGAGCATAATCGACTACAATTTCATATTCTAAATTTTTCCCGGCGCTCACACTTTCCAGTCGCCCGGGAACTCCCTGAAAGCGGGCAAGAGCCTCACTCAATTTATCCCCGGCAAAATCTTCGCATAATAAAACTGACAGAGCAGCAATTGCATTGTATATATTGTATTTTCCCGGAATTGGCAGAAAATATTCACTTCCGTTCAATTCAAATTCAACACCATTGAGATCAAGAGAAAGTATCGAGCCCTGAAAATCGCTATCGTTTATTAAAGAAAAAGAAAAAAGATCTTGAAAATCTCTATCCCGATTACTGATCGCCCTGGTGATCCTTTCATCGTCAGCATTATAATAGCCTCTACCTTCTTTTCTTTTAAGAAGCTCAAAAATAGAAAGTTTTGTCCTCAAATATTCCTCCATGCTTCGATGAAAATTCAGGTGATCCTGGCTAATATTTGTAAGAACAGCAGCAGAAAATTCCAGAGCTTCCACTCTGTTTAAATCAAGAGCATGTGATGAAATTTCCATAACCGCTTTCCCACAACCGGACTGTCTCATGGAAGCCAGCTGTCTGAAAATTTCATCTGCTCCAGGAGTGGTCCGATCCGATTTGATCTGCTTTTCTCCCGTATCGATCTTAATTGTACCCATCAAACCGCTTTTATCGCCCATTTTATTAAAAAGATCATAAAGAATGTAACAGGTTGTGGTCTTGCCGTTAGTTCCAGTAACACCATAAATATCAAGATCTTCTTCCGGATGTCCATGAACTTCAGCAGCCAGATCTCCCAGCGCCCCTGCAGTATCTGACAGTTTGATATATAAGGCATCCTCTCTGATAAACTCAGGAATTTTTTCTACAAAAAAGACTCTACTTCCCTTTTGATAGGCATCTTCAATATATTTATGACCGTCGGTCTCAAATCCCTCTCTGGCCAGAAATGCAATGCTATCTCCAGCTTCTCGAGAATCCTGTGTAATATCAACTATATCTTTATCTCTGGATCCCAGAACCGATTGAGGTGAAATAAAATCTATCAAATCTTTAACTTTAACCATCAATAAACCTCCATATAGCAATTACTCCACTTCTATTTGGGTGAAAGCCTCCACTCTTTTACCCGGATTAGGATATTGAGCAGAGACTTCCCCGGATACGATACCATCCAGAAAAAGTCCATATCGACCGGCAAGTTCTTCAGCTTCATGGGGGGATAGGTCGCGAAAATCAGGAACCATTACTTTATGTTCTTCATAGCTTTCATCAAGGAATAGATAAACCGTGCTGCCAGGATAAACTTCTGATTCCGCAGTCGGAATTTGTCTTTTAACTGTTTCACCTTCCCCTATTAGTTTAACATTTAATTCCTCACTTCTCAATGTTCTTCCAGCTTCCCCTGCAGATAAACCTCTGAAATCACCCAGGATGTATCCCTCATCTGCAGCAATTTCTAATTCTGTCAAACTGGATGCACCGGCCGGAGATATATTTTTATATGTGATGATTCTTTCAGCTATATTTTTAAATACGGGAACAGCATTTTCGCTGGCAAAATAATCATCACCTTCAAGGCCATTGAGAACCACCAAAATAACGATCTCAGGGTTATCTCCAGGCAAAAAGCCCAGAAAAGATGTATCGTAAATTTCTTCATCACCATAATGTCTGGAAGTTCCAGTTTTGCCTGCAATATCAAAACCCGGTATTTGAGCCTCTGTTCCAGTACCTTCCCTGACAGCTTCTCTCATGAGTTTTCTAGTCTTTTCTGCAGTTTCCAAAGATACAGCCTGTCTTATCTGCTGTGGAGAAAAATCGACAGCTGTTTCTCCAGAAGAATTTGTGAGTCTTTTTACCAGTCTAGGCTTATAGAGCATTCCCTCACCTGCTAGAGCTGCTCCAGCACTGATCAATTGAAGCGGAGTCGCTGAAATGCCGTGCCCAAAAGATAGGGTTGCCTGTTCCAGATCAGAAAATCTTCTCGGTATTAATCTTCCGGATGCTTCTCCGGGCAGTTCTACACCGGTGCTCCTGCCAAAGTTGAAGCGCCTGAGACCCTCAGCAAATTCTTCTCTATCCATGGACAGACCCATCTGAACAAACCCGGGATTACAGGAATTAGCAAAGACTTCCACCATATTCTGCCTGCCATGCCCGTCCTTAGACCAGCAGTTTATGCTTTCATTTTCCACCTCAATACTTCCCGGGCCGTAAAGTATATCGGAGAAATCGTAATATCCCTCTTCTAAAAAAGTAGCTGCTGTAAAAATTTTAAAAACTGAACCCGGTTCGAAGCTGTCGGTAACAGCCTTGCTCTGCCAGTCCTTTTCGTCGTATTCTTCAAAATGATTGGGATTGAAGCTTGATTCACTGGCCATGGCCAGTATGTCTCCTCCATTCGGGTCCATAACAGTTACGGACCCTCCTTCAATATTATACTTTTCACCGGCGGCTTTTAATTCCTCTTCTGCAAAATACTGAATAACTTCATCAATCGTAAGATGTAAATTTAACCCTTCCTGCATATCAATATTTTCACCAGCCTCAGTAAAGCCCGGTATACTCCCTCCTACAGCATCAATTTCACTGCGGTTAATCCCTGGTTCTCCACTTAAAAAACGATCATAACTATATTCCAATCCTTCCAGACCGTAATTATCCACACCTGTAAATCCCAGCAGCTGACCGGCCAGCTCATCACGGGGATATTTTCTCATGGGCTCACTGATGGATGAAATACCTGGTAAATTCAAATTTTTCACTTTTTCAAATGTATTAGCATCAACCTGTCTGTCCAGATAAATTAGATAGGCACCACTGTTTAAGCGATTGTATATAGTTTCTTCATCTATCGACAAAACCCCCGCCAGCTTTTCGGCAGTTTTGGCGGGGGTTTCCACCCTTTCAGGATAAGCTATTATAGTTTCAGCGGATACGTTTATGGCCAGTTCATTTCCGGTCCTATCGTAAATTTTTCCTCTTTCGCTGTCTACACGTTTCTCTTCGAGTCTCTGTCTTAAAGCCAGTCTCTGATAAAAACTGGCCTGAATTACCTGGATCCATAACAATCTGACAAATATGGCCAAAATAACCAGTGAAAAAAGAAAAAGAATAATTTTCACCCGTCTATTAACCTGAGCTTTACTGTGTCTATCTGGCATGTTTCATCCCCCATTTTATCCAGCAGCACTAGTCAAATGAAGCCGCGGCGGCTCTGCTAAAATTCTCCCACAGATTAACAAGCCAGTTCCTCTCCTCATCTTCTTGAGAAGCAAATTCATATTCTGCCGGTGATTGATCAATATTTACTGCCAGCCTATAAGATTCATTCGCCTCAACCATATTAAGTTCCTCCCTGGCTATATTCTCAATTCTGCTCAGGGAATTTTTTCTGGCAACCTGTCTCTCCAGCTCGTTATTGCTTTCTTCAATACTGGAGAGATTATTTTCCAGCCTTTCCAGCTCATAATTTAAATTCACAATTCTCAGCGACTGGCTGATTATTAAAGCCATAGGTAAAATAACAAGAAGAAATATAATCAACAGTATGAAAACCATCTTTTTTTGCTGCGAATATTGATTACTCGCATTCTTTCTCGAAGTTTGGCCGGATTGAAAATTATGGGAATAATTTTTGCTCATCTTACACACCTCCACAGCTATATTCTTTCAGCAGCTCTGAGTTTGGCGCTGCGGGCCCGGGGGTTTTTCTCAATTTCTTTATTTTCAGGTGTAACAGGACTTCCGGTCAAAATCTTAAATTTCTTAACCGTGTCACATCTGCATACAGGGAGGTCCGGAGGGCATTCACACTCTCTTGCAAAATCCCTAAACTTATGTTTAACAATCCTATCCTCCAATGAGTGAAAGGAAATCACACAAACCCTACCACCACTATTTAATACAGATGGCAGGAGAGAAATTGCCTTTTCTAAGCTTTCCAGCTCTTCGTTTACCGCCAGACGCAACGCCTGAAAGGTCCGGCGGGCCGGATGACCACCCTTTCTGCGAGCACCTGCCGGTATAGCATTTTTAATTATATCTACAAGTTCTGCAGTTTGTGTAATTCTTCTGCTCTTTCGTCTTTTACAGATGAAGTTAGCTATTCTGTGAGCCCATCTTTCCTCACCATAATCCTGTAAAATTTTTTTTATTTGATCTCTATCATACTCATTTATGATTGTTTCAGCCGTGATTCTTTGATTCCTGTCCATTCTCATATCCAGGGGAGCATTTTTGCTGTATGTGAAGCCTCTTTCGGGATCTTCCAGCTGAGGCGAAGAAACTCCCAGGTCAAAAAGAATCCCATCAGCACCTGATATACCTTCTTTCTTCAGGATGCTTTCCAGGTCAGTAAAATTTGCATGATGTATGACAAGTCTGCTGTCATCAATATTCTTCTGGCAGTAATCGATAGATTCCCGATCTCTGTCAACTCCTATAATCAGTCCACCATCCGGGCCAAGTCGGGAAAGTATTTCCTTTGTATGTCCTCCTCTTCCCAGAGTAGCATCAACATAAACCCCTCCAGAATAAATCTTCATATAATCCATGGTTTCTTCAAGGAGGACGGGTATATGTTTCTCTTCTTCCTGGTTTTGATTTTCAGCTGCCATATCAATCATTCCAGTGCTGCAGATTTTTAACCGATTTGTTTGCGAAAGTTATAATATGATGCATCACTCCGATTCCCACCTTTAAAATTAACGAAATCAACTAAAAATACTGTTAAATATCGACGTCCTCCAGAGTAGAAGCAATCTCCTCGTGAGATTCTTCGGCTTCTGATAAAAATTCGTCCCATTTCTCTCTAGACCATAATTCTAGTCTGCTTCCAACACCGGCAATTACAATTTCTCTGTCAAATTCTGCATATTCCCTCAGATTTCGGGGCAGGTTAATTCGGCCCTGACTGTCAAAGCTGCACTCTGTGGCTCCCGATAGAAAAAATCTCACAAAAGTCCGGGCATCTTTATCTGTCATGGGTAGAGAATTTAATTTATTCTCAAGTTTCTCCCATTCAGTATGAGGATATAAAAACAGGCAGTTATCCAGCCCACGGGTCACAACAAAGCTGTCATCCAGCTTTTCCCGAAAACTGGCCGGCATAATCACCCTGCCTTTTTTGTCCATATTATGTAGATATTCTCCCATAAACATGTTACCTGCACCCCCTGTACACCACTAAACACCACTTTTCACCACGTCCTACTATCTTTATTCTGCACAGGAGACAAAATTCCTTTTTCTGAGGGAAATTTTTCTAATAAAAAAACCCTGCCTTTAAAGCAGGGAATTCAGGAGAATATAAAAGATTTTTCTGCTTTTACAGTTTACAAAAATATTACTACTAAAGTCCCAATTAAAGATAATCGTGGTTCTTCTCCACATCAATTGTTAAGCCTTATTTTAGTTTGAATAATGAAAAAACCTCAAATTATTTTCTGTCCTTTTCTCTATCTTTTAAAGTCTGTAGCACCAAATTTTTGACCAGCTGAGAATAGGACATTCCACTTGCTTTCCACATACGGGGATACATGCTTTTTTCTGTAAAACCCGGCATTGTATTGATCTCATTTATGAATACTTTATTATTCTCATTAAGGAAAAAATCCACCCGCGCCAGCCCTTTCCCTCTTATTAAAAAGAAAACCTGGCGGGCAAGTTCTTTTATGCGTCTGGATTTATCCTCATCCAAATCGGCCGGAGCCAACAGGACTGTTTCATCGGAAAAATACTTTGCTTCATAATCGTAAAATTCGCCGCCGGGAATTATTTCTCCAGGCAGGGATACCCTGCAGTCGTGCCAGCTGCCCAGAACAGCGCATTCAATTTCACGACCGCAAATTTCTTCTTCTATAATAATTCTGCTGTCATACTCTATAGCCAGTTCAATCGCTGAAACCAGCTCATTTCTCTTTTCAATCCTGCTGATTCCCAGACTGGAACCCAGTCTGGAAGGCTTTACAAAACAGGGATAACCAAATTTTTCTTTCACCCTGTTTTCCAGTTCATCCTTATCTCCGTCATTATACTTCTGAAATTTCCCCCGGGATAAAGTGATATAAGAGGCTTGAGGCAAGCCATGAGCTTCCAAAATATCCTTAATAAATACCTTGTCCATACCTGCTGCCGAGGCAGCAATTCCAGAACCTATGTAAGGTATTCCTGCAGTCTGAAGAAATCCCTGAATGGTTCCATCCTCACCAAATGGACCGTGAAGAAGAGGAAAAACAAGGTCAATATTCTCAGGAAAATTGCTGCGTATGCTATCCCAGCGGCTGGTGTACCCTTTCTGGTTGCAGTCGGGAATAACCTCCTCATCTCCATTAAGCAGAGTCGATGAAGTGGAAACATCCAGCCAGAAGCCCTCCCTGGTTATAGCAAGCGGCAGCCATTCAATCTCATCAATATCAACATTTGAGTAAACTGATCGGGCTGACATCAGAGAAATCCCGTGTTCGGCAGAAGGTCCCCCAAACATCAGCCCTACTCTGTATTCCTTCAATATAAACACTCCTCATGTTCAGCCATCAGGCGTCCAGCAAGATAAATAGGTTTTTCTCCCTCTCCTATATCAGTCGCAGAAATCCAAATGATCACTGAAAGTAATCTATTTTCATAACTTCTTTCACCCTTTTCATTGTTTCCTGAGCTTCTTTTCGAGCTTTATTTGTGCCAGAATAAAGAATTTCCTCAATTAATTCGGGATTATTTTTGTATTTTCGCCGTCTTTCCCGCACTGGGGCAAGAAAGCTGTTTAGATTTTCGGCAAGCTTCTCTTTACAGGCAACACAACCAATTCGGGCTTGTCTGCAGCGTCTGGCGATGTCTTCAATATTTTCAGTATCAAAAGCCTGATGATACTCATAAACCGTACATTTCTCGGGGTCTCCGGGATCATCAATTCTTATACGATCTGGATCAGTTACCGCCTGATTGACTTTTTCCCGCACCTCATCTTCAGAATCGGAAAGAAAAATTGCATTATTCAAGCTTTTACTCATCTTTGCTTTTCCATCCAAACCGACCAGGCGTGAAAAATCGCTTATCCTGGGCTCTGGAACGGGAAAAACTTCCCCGTACAAATTGTTAAATTTCCTCACAATGCGGCGGGTTTGCTCCAGATGAGGAAGCTGGTCATCGCCGACCGGAACCAGATTAGCACGACAGAAGGTAATGTCTGCGGCCTGACTAACCGGATAACCCAAAAATCCATATGTGAGTTCTTCATAATTATGCTGTTCGGCTTCGGCTTTAACAGTAGGATTTTTCTCCAGCTGATTAACTGTCACCAGCATGGAATAAATCACAGTTAACTCAGCAATCTCGGGTATCATCGACTGCACACAAATTGTAACCTGCTCCGGATCTATTCCGGCAGCCAGATAATCCTCAGCTGCCTGCAACACATCATTTTCCAGCTTTTCCGGACGGTCAAAATTGGTGGTTAAAGCCTGAATATCAGCAATGATTATAAAAGTGTCATATTTTTCCGACAGGTTAATTCTATTTTCCAGACTGCCTACATAATGCCCCAGGTGTAGTTTCCCGGTGGGGCGGTCTCCTGTTAATATCCTTTTACTTTCATTATCCTCGTTGGACATAAGATCTTTCCTCCTTCCATTATTTCAGGTTGTTCGCCTAATCTTGCAGACCGAATATGATTTTGTTACAATAATTAACAACAGTAACGATATCAAATAATAAAAAATCATCCTGTGAGGAGGACATCATGAGTAAAAATACCAGAATGACCAAACAAAGAAAAGCAATCCTGGAAGTCCTTAAGAACACAAACTCTCATCCCACTGCCGATGAAATATATGAAGAGGTAAAAAAGAAAATTCCTAATATAAGTCTTGGCACCATTTATCGCAATTTAAATGTTCTTGAAGAGATGGATGAGATTATGGTTCTCGACTACGGCAGCACCTACAGCAGGTTCGACGGATGCGCAGACAATCATTATCACTTTAAATGTAAAGAATGCGAAAATGTATTTGATCTTGATATGGAGATCCTGGATAATCTTGAAAGAAATGTTGAAGAAAGTTTTCCTTTTTCCGTCGAAGCACATCGCCTGGAATTTTACGGCCTCTGCCCTGATTGTCAGGATTAAAAAAGGTTATCCACAATGTTTTTCATGAGTTCTTTAAAAGTTGGTCGAACCTGACGGGCTACTTCAACAACCTCTTCATGTGTTAGCGCATCCTCAGGATTATCTCTGACTTTATCGGTTATGCACGAAATAGCGAGATTTTTCATTCCGGCATGAGTTCCTGCTATAAGCTCTGGCACAGTTGACATCCCTACTGCGTCAGCTCCAATTTGCCTTTGAAATTTGCTCATGGCTGTGGTCTCATAAACTGGTCCGGTAATACCGACATATACTCCCTCCATAATGCGCAGGTCCATATCTTCTGCTGCTTCTTGGGCAAGCTCAATCATCTCCTGTGGATGCGCCTCAGTCATGGCTGGAAAGCGAGGTCCGAGTTCTTCATCATTATCTCCTATTAGAGGATTGCCCCCCATAAAGTTCAAATGGTCAGTGACGATCATTAGGTCGCCCGGTTTGAAAGAATAATTTAAACCTCCCGCAGCATTTGTAATCAATAAATATTCTACTCCGAGTTCAGCCATTACCCAAACCGGAAAGGCTACTTCCTGCATAGAATATCCCTCATAAAGATGCACTCTGCCATTCATTGCAATCACTTTTTTCTGGCATAGTTCTCCTAAAACCAGTTCTCCGGCATGTCCTTCAACTGAAGAGGTGGGAAAATTGCTGATTTCTTCATAAGGAATGATATCTGCAGAAGAGATCTCCTGACTGAGTTCCCCAAGACCGGAACCAAGAATTAATCCCACTCGCGGAGATAAATCGGTTCTTTCCTTAATATCATCTGCAGCCGCTTTCTTAAACTGACTCATCTCCTTCATAAGATTATTTCCTCCCATTAATCTTTTTGACTCTCTCAAAAACCCAAAATCCCCTGTTGCAAAAAAATGCTTTATAAATAGGAAAGCAGCAGCTGTTCAACTCTCTTCAATGGAAGCTATGAGGCTTCTTTCCTATAAAATTTTTCTTCTGCTCGGGTTTAGTTTTCGGCCATGGACCTGACTCAGGCTTCGAAAAATTTCCAGTATCACTTCGCTTCATAGTTTCCTATAATAAAAGGTGAGCAGCTATCGCTTTAAAGGAATATGTCGTAAATTTCACCAGCGGTTATGGAGAAGATCCAAAAAATTGAATATATCATCAAATTCATATCTTTTAGACACGGGCATTTAAGAAAGTGAGCATAAATAAAGTTCAAAATTGATAACAAAAAACTAATTTTCTGTGTCGTCTTTATTTTTGCTATCAACTTTACCGGGTTCTGGAATTGAATTTCGAGCCAGTTCATCTGCGCGGTTATTCCATGTGTTATCTGAATGAGCTTCTACCTTTTTAATTTCTAAATTAAACCTTTCTTTCAATTTGTCCAGTTCTTTCCACATACTCCTGTTTTTAATTGGATTTCCGGAAGCGGTCTTCCAGCCATTTTCCCGCCAGCTGGACAGCCACTCTTTCATCCCCTTTACCACGTATTGAGAATCACAGTAAATTATTACCTCATTTCCCTCTTCAATAAGCTTAAGAGCTTCAATAACTGCTTTCATTTCCATTCGGTTATTTGTTGTACTTTTTTCTCCTCCACTCACTTTTTTTCTCAGATCTCCCTGGCAGATTATTAAAGCTGCATAACCTCCAGGTCCTGGATTGCCAGCACAGGCCCCATCTGTATAAATTTTTACAGGAGAGGAAGCACAACAATCCTCGCTTTCATTTTTGTTCTCCTCTTTCTGGAGGTCGTCCCAAAAGCTTACTGCTTCTCTGAGATGGGGGATAACAATTGACCCTCCCACAATAAGTCCGACATTTAATATTTCCCATAGTTCCCCTTCTGACATATTTATTTTGTTAAGCTCCTGCAGATGATATTTTATACATTCATCACACCTTAAAACAAGAGAGGCAACCAGACCGAGCATTTCCTTTTCACGACGTGTAAGTTGACCCTCTTCATAAGCTCTATCATCCAGATTAAAAAAACGCTTAATCTGCAGGTTTCCACCGGATAAAATTCTTTGATTCATTTTATCGCGAAAGCGATTAAATTCCTCAACGGAATTGCCGTTTCCCTCGCTGCCCATTGTTATATAGCCTCCTTGCAGCAAAAACTGCCTCATTTCACATATACTCGCAATTTTGAGCACACTAATATGATGGTATCAAATTGCATAAAAAAATACAAAAAAGAAATCTCCAGATCCACTCAAAATAAATATGTCAAAATAAATATGGCTCCCCGAGCAGGATTCGAACCTGCGACTCAGTGGTTAACAGCCACTTGCTCTACCAGCTGAGCTATCGGGGAGCAAACAAAATATTATATAAATCCGGCGACGACCTACTCTCCCACGGGGTCGCCCCCGCAGTACCATAGGCGCTGGAGGACTTAACTTCTGTGTTCGGAATGGGAACAGGTGTTGCCCCTCCGCTTTTGTCACCGGAAATCTTTTCAAAATATATTATAACAGAATAAACGCTACCTGTAAAGATACAGCAACGTAATTTTCAGAATTAATGGTGGAGGTAAGCGGATTCGAACCGCTGACCTCCTGCTTGCAAGGCAGGCGCTCTCCCAGCTGAGCTATACCCCCACAATATTGGTGGGCCTAAGTGGATTTGAACCACTGACCTCACGCTTATCAGGCGTGCGCT
>CAZVZM010000022.1:0-28690 GCA_964630835.1 uncultured Halanaerobiaceae bacterium | reverse complement strand
AACTTCGAAAATAAATTGCAAAATTGTGGGAATCCCGGGAGGGAGAGGCCAAAAAGCCCTCCAGAGAAAATCCCGAAATGTCTCCACCAAGATCTTTAAGCCACATATCGGGCAGATGGTAAAGATGCTTTAAATCCGGGCCCCGGACCAAAACGGGTACAGTCATGTCCAGCCGATCCAGGGTGAGGTGATCCCCCGGTCCCTCTCCGTTTTCTCTGCTGCCGGGCTGACTGACAATGATGATATCTCCGGCGGCTGGATTTTGCATATGCATATATATTGAGGCGGGAGCAGCCGGATACTGAAGAAAAGAAGTGCTTTTAAGCCACTCTCCTGAACTCAGCCATCTATCATATAAATCAAGATCATCATAATAAAAAGGATCATAATCTCCCGGTTTATAAGAAATATAGCCAGCCCCTGGAGAAGCGATGCTGATCTTTCCCCTGTCGTGATAACCTATAATTTTTTCATCCTGCCGGTAAAGAGCCAAAAAAATATCCTGTGAACGGGCAAGTTTTTCAGCCAGAGTAGAAATATTCGCTCCCTCATCGAGATATATACCGGGATAGGTATATTTGATGAAATTTTTTCCGGCCTTTTCTCTGATAAGTTCCTCCGGAGAGTTATAGCTTTCAAAGCGCATTCCATGATCGGAGTATATTATAATATTCACATCATCTCCCAGTCTCCTATCCAGGCGGCCGAAATAATGATCGAACTCGTGAAGTTTCTCCCTCTGGGCTTTTAAGCCATACATATGAGCATAGGAATCAGTGCTGTACCAGTAAAAGTCAACCATACCGTATTGGGGCAAAAGCCACTCCACATTTAATAGGGCGGGACCGGCCAGACCGGACAAAAGGGGGACAATCATCCCATCCAGGGCCTCAAGAAATTTCAGCCTTTCCAGATCTAAAGCCAGTATGATCTGATTGCCGTAGAGTGAGTTGGTCTTTCCCCGTCTGGACATATAGAGGGATGTTTCGCCGCGAACATCCGCAAGAGTTAAAGGCAGAAAAAGATCCCGATCGTAACCCCGCCAGGATATGACACCACCTCCGCTTCCATCACAACCCTGTTTGATGCGGGAGATAACCACAGGTGTGAGCGGAGGAAAATAAGTCAGCGCTGGTATAATGCTCCCCTCTTTCATAAATGCAGCCTCTAGATTGGGCAGATATCCCGATTCCAGCTCCCTAAAAAGAGATCGTAGGAAATTCCATCCAGATGAATGAAGAGCAGGGGATTATTCCCCGAAAAATCCGGATAAGCAGAGTCCCCGGGTTCCAGGGCCATCACCGGCAAAGCGGCCAGCATTATTAAGTTTATCAGGGCAAAGATTAAAGGCAGGAGAAACAATCTCACGATATATTTATTTTTCTCCACCGGGATGACCCCCTACCCAATATATTTAAGAGGAGTATAAAAATTAATCCGGCAGCAAAAGATATTTATACTTGTGTTATACTATTCTTATATTTTATGCTGCCAGATGAAGCCCAAAAGCTAGAATCTGTAGGATAAACTTATTGAAGGGAGAAAAGTTAAAGGCGATATATTTCCCCGGGCTATAGAGTAAACCCTTGTAGCAGACAAATGGATGCCCCCTCCAATTGAGAAAAATGAACCATCATCCCTCTGACCAAGAGTAAAATCCACCCCGCCACCTATATAGGGAAGGACAAGAGCCTGCGTGCCAAAGCCCCAAAAGAAATTGAGATCATCTATTTTCAGCGGATTCAGATAGCGCTTTTCACTGTAACCCAAAAAATAATTTACCCCCCTGTAGCCGGTTATTTCATTGTTGTCATTGACCCGGGCCCATCCATAAGTCGGCCTATCAAATCCCGCAATCATATCTGCCTCATCAGCTGTGATCGTCCTGGGAGCGGCTTCTACAGTCAAAGCAGCCGCAAGAAATATTGCCAGCGCGAAAAGAGACGATACCAAAATAATTTTTTTCATGTTATTGACCTCCCGGTTAATTTATTAGTTCTGTTAAGTTATATGAAACTTGAGTTAACCTTCCTGACATCTCACCGCATTTCTTATTATTGCCTTTGAAGCCTCCTTTCTTTGAGCATCTTTTTTCAATATAGTCCTTCCTGGAAGCTATTAGATTTCTTTCACAATTTTTTGGCCATGAATCCGGTCCGGGGTTCGAAAAATTTCGAGTATCACTTTTCCTTATAGCTTCCTGTAAAATTTATAACTTTCAAATAAGGGTTAAACAGCTGTGACTTTACAGCATATATAGTCTCTTTTCATGGTTTCTTTTCACAAAAACGGTTTTGGAGAAGAAACTATCATATCAAGTTTCTTTTTTATTGTTGCCTGCAAAATCTCAAAGATTTGCTGCGCTTAAGATTATTTTACCACAATTTCACACCTTTACAGTCATATCCCACTTTTATACCGGTTTAATTTCAGTCATATTTAAACCATCTGCCGGCTAATAACGGGAAGGAGCAAAATATTTATGCGAGCCATCACATTTTATATGTTTTTTCTTGCCTCCAGTTGGTAAATAGGTGTGTCAAAAAAGCTCCTTTAGTTATACTGGAAGATATAAAACTTCGTTCACAATGAAATTTTCCCCGGGAGAATCTTCTATATTTTCTTTTTATGGTTTTACTGCAAAAAGTTATTTTAAAGCAAATTTGTTTGAAGTGATCGTCGATTAATTGGGGGTCATAACTTTGATATTTTGCCGACATCGACTTTATGCAGTGCAATCTTTTATTTTTTTCAAAGAAGGGTATTTTCTCGAAAGCGTTAAGTACAGTATATGCACAGAAATGTGATCAAATTTAGCATTGAAATCTTATGAGGGAAAGGAAAGATTCATCTTGGAAAACATCATGGATATAAAAATCAAAAGTTTTACGGGCATCATATTTATCTGCTGTCTAATAATTTCTATTGTTCCGTTCATTTCCGCTGCAGCAGCAGACAATTCAGAAAGCGCAAAATTATCCGCCAGCACTGCCGATGAATTTCTGATTGAGATGACACATATAAATGCCGCCCGGGAAAAGAGAGAGGAATACCTCTACAGGCGCGCTTCTGTCGTGGGAGGGGAAATCACAGATGGAACGATTTTAAGCAAAATCAGATGGGGAGAACATCAAAAGGGGGAGCGACTGGTTTTAGATTTTAAAGAAAGAGAGGATCCGGGAAGCTTCTCCCTCACTCCTGCCTTGCTGGCGGGATCGTTCAATGTGAAATACGATTATTATCCCTTCCGCTTTGTAGTAAGGCTGAATGGAGTAAGAGAAATAAGAGCGGAGCTTAAGACAGACTTTAACAGTAAATTTATAAAAGATATCCACCGACTTCCCTGTCTGGACGATGCCGCCTTTAAGCTGGGCATCTCTCTGGAGAAGCCGGTGGAGTTTGAGATTTTTGAGCTGATAGATCCCGCCCGCATAGTGATCGACCTGCGATCACTCTCTGAAGAGGAAGCATTTTTGCAGGCCCTGCCTCCTGTATACTCTCTGCGCACCGGACCGGAATACAGCCAGGAGGTGGTGGGGCATGTGGAAAAGCTGGATTATATTAGAGAAAGCTTAGGCGGCGCCGGGTTCCCGGAGGCAAATATTCTCAAAACAGACCGCGGGCCCCTGATAGTGGAAGCAGCTCGTTATCTCTGTAAGAAAGAAGCTAAAGAGCAGCTAGATCACCTGTCCCGGGTAATGCCCGGGATTAGTTTCTTTATCGAGCCCAGAGGAGCAAATGAGCTGCCTTCTATCTAATTGAGATTTAACTTATAATCCCAGATAGTGCCATTGTCTCTTCCTTCAGTCTCTATCATCAGGACATCTCTGTCTGCCTCTTTTTCAATGATCGCTTCATATTTTCCTCCCGGGCCCCACCATTGAAGCCAGGATACTCCTTCTACATTTTCATGCCAGTCATGATGTTTGGGGTCGGGTTGATATCTGGAGGGATCAATATAGCTCTGCGGACTCTGGCTAACCCAGAGCGAATTAAATATCAGCTCAAATTCATGTGAGTCTTCCTTCCACTCATCTATATCACCGTAATATACTTTAAATCTGTCAGGGATATTTCGGGCATGAAAATAAACAGAGCCTGTATGCCAGGCCTGCGTTCCACTCTTTTTATGAGAACATGGCATTATCAAAATAAGCTGGTATATTCAACTGTATAACTTATTTCCTCGAGAGGGGTTTTAATATCAAGTGATATAGGGTATAAAGCAGAAGCCCTCTCTCCCTCTCCTATTTCCTGCACCGGCACTGCAGCATGACCTACGACCTCCGCTGATCTGTTATAAAATGTTATATTGAAAAGTCCCATTCTAAAACTTCTGTCGCTGTCATTGTAGACTTCAAAATCCAGCTGCATCAAGCCCATGAACTGCCCTGGAGATAGCTCCAGTTTTTCAATCACAAATCCCGGTTCAATCCTGTCTCCTGTTTGGGCTGCTGTCTCCGCCAGTTTATGAGAGCCAAACCAGAGCGAGAGGTCAAATCTCTCTCCCGGTTCACGCACATAAACATCGGTATAATATATCTCGCCGAGATCGGGATGGATTGCAGTCTTCTCTCCCAGTGTGGAGGTCCCCATCTTTTCATCTATCTCTTCAGCGGGAATAATTCTGACAAATGCATATATATCCCCTGCGGTATCCGCCACCAGGGCAATGCCAGCACCTTCAGGCGGGAAATAAAATCCCATCTCGTTATCGCCGCTCACAGCGGCGGGAAGCCTCTCGTAGTGCTCCAGCTCCGGATTTAACTCCCTCAAAGCATAGATATTCATGGGCACTGAAGCTCCGAACTCCACCGCGGGAAATCTATGCAGTGTTTTCTCAATCTCCTCAGCCGGCTCTGCCAGCAGGATCTGCTGGGAATAAAGTCTGCCAAACCCCAGAATGTGCTCAGAAGTATCCTTCTGATCAAACCAGGGGCGCTGTTTAACGTGATAGTCCTCAAACACAGCCCTCACCCTATTGATCCTGCCGGAAACATCGGCTTCAAAGGAAAAAGGGGAATAATCAAATTCAGATGCCAGTGCTTCCCCCATGAATTCCGGGTTGAGCGCGGTGAGATCAGCCTCGGTAAGGGCATGCACCGACAAAGAATTTGCAGCCAGCAGTGTTAAGGTCATCAATATTATTAAGCAGACTGACACAATACACTTATTCTTAATAACCTCATTACTATGCTTGATATTTTTAGATGTCATTTTCTCTTCTCCTTTTTCAAAATTTATTTAGTATATGAGAGGATTGCCGAGAGTAAGCAAATCTCCTCAAATTTATCTGACCTCAGATATATTTATATCCCAGTTTTAAGATTTAACATCTAGATGAATTAGATAGAATGGAAAAGGATCAACCCAAAACTTTAGATCATTTCCCTGGTAGGTTTCGAATTGACCAATGCGCCCCGGGAAACTAACAGGTAAATCTGCTTCCTCATATCCCTGCACCTTAATTGCCTCACTGTCATCTTGAAGACTCCAGCCCCCTTCAAAGTCAATCTCAACTTTTCTTTTTTCATTTCCCATATCTTCAATGCGAACTGTTCCAATGTCATAATGCTGACCGGCCCATATTGTCTGCTCAACCGAACCATATTCATAATCATAGTAATACCACCAGGCTGAACGCAATCCCTGCGACCCTTCTGAATCTCCTCCCCAGGCTGTTTCTTCAACTCTGATAGGTTCCCCAGATACGGTAATTAAAATAATATCTCGATATTTTCCAGATTTTACAGCACACCAGCTTTTTTCGCTAAATTCTGGAGAATACTCAACTTTTATAGAACCATTGTATAAAGTATCGGAAGCCAGGTATTGAAGGCTGGCACTCTCCTCCGGAAGAAAAATTTTATCTTCGAAACCTTCAGTTGCGATTGTATACTTAAAAAATTCATTTGCATAATCATCCGGCAGATTTTCATTGCCATTATCATTATCAATAGATTTAACACCAGTAGACTTAAAATCAAGCGTTACATCCCAGGCCGGTGTATCAAGATGCCAATCCACTATATTGATCTCACCTTCAACTTCAAGAAGTGGTTCAGTGGGATCAAGCAGATTTAAATTAATGCTTTCTCCATTCAATTGAAAACAAAAGCTATCTGCCCCCCCAGCTTCAGTATCGGCTGTGAAGGAAGAAAAGCCGAAACGAGAGCTACTATATTCATTGAAATTTATCCCCAGCACTGTATCATAAGCCTGAACATCATAGAAAAATATTCCCAGTAAAATTACTGTTAACAATATTGCTATAAAACATTTTCCTGCATATTTATATGCAATCTTAAATCCAAATATATTTTTCATTCTTATCAACCTCCTTCCAGCTTTTTCAGTTTTAATATTTTTCCTGCTCATATTATATTTAGAACTCAATACTTATACAACTTTAAAAAATAATCAATCTACTACCTGGTAAATTTCTACTTGAATAATTCTTCTGTAATTACCCGGTATTTCTATTTCCTGCCTACCACCCTCATAAACCTCAGAAGTTAAAATTTCTAAATTATATTCGTTTACATAGAGTTCACAGAGAATATTTTCTGTCAGCAGTTCCGCTAAAATATCAGCTCCCCGATATTCATTTACATTTTCCGGCGAATTTACAATATTTCTTGCCGTATAGCCGGGGGCTGAGGAATTATTACTGTTGTCTAAATTATTTTCCACCTTTACTATAATATGTGGAGACCTTCCAAAGAAAGAATAATTACTTATTATATCCCCCCGGTAAATGCCGGGTTCCAGCTGAATTTCCTCATTTAAAAGATAATCTTCATCGAGTTTGAATTCAAGTTCAGATTTTTCTTCATTTGCTGAAAGCACAGCTCTGAAATCATTCATGTTTTCATATCCATCAGAAAAAGAGGTTTTCATTAATACTGCTTCCGCCGGAATATAAAGATTGGAGTTCTCAGCTTCGAAAGTAATTCCAAAAGGGACTCCCCCGGATAAAAAATTATTTTGCCCTATCAATACAAGGTTTTCACTTTTAAACTCTATATCATTCTCCGGTTCAGCCCTATTATGCCAGCGAACAATCATATTTTTCTGCAAATGCTCGCTAATATAGAGTAATGTCTCCTGGGAGTAGGATGTTCTTATTACCACAGCAGGCCTATCAATCAAAAATTTTGGTGGGCCTTTTTCGGTCTCGTTTTCATCTTCCAGATCCTCCGGATAAATTGTAATACCTACAATCAAACTGCCGGAGGGCATTTCTTCGGACGAAATAACAGTGCTAAAAGTCCCAAAAATAATTGCTGCAGTAACTAATAAGATAATGCTGTATTTCCCAAAGATAAGTGAAATGCTTTTTGATCCTGGTAACAGGCTCGTCATTTTATCACATCCTTTCAGTTTCTTCCCTCTATTTAAACGATACTTTTTTATGAAGAGCCGGATCATCGAGGGCAAGATGATCCGGCCCCAACCTGGGGACAACTTCTACCAGATGATGTCTTATTAAATGAAACATATAACCTGAGTATTTATACAATTATCTGTATAAGTTTTGTGTTAACTTAAATTTAAAGGTATTTTATAGAGCTTTTAAGCAAAGATTCCTGGCGGTCAAATCAAATCTTTGTCCAGGTCAAAAGTCAAGACGCAACCCCAGCAGATATTTATCCACACCTTCTTCGCTGCCCTCAGCTCCCAGAAGCAGAGATGCCCCCTCTGTTACTTCCAGGCCTAAAAATGCCTTTAACTCTGGTGCCCCCAGTCCAGATCTGTATTTGATCCGAGCAGATAGAGGTTTATACTTTAAAGCTATTTCAGCCCGATAAGCATGATATCCGGTAAATTTTCCTTTCTGCAAATTGTATATCCCAGGATAATAACCTCCAGCAAGCTCCAGATAGGGATCAAAATATAAACGCTCATTCACTGCCGCTGCCACCTCAAACCCCTTTTCTGTGTCTCCTCTATTAAAAATTCCCACCAATCCCAGCCTCAAACTATCATAAACTACTGTCTCCAGACCTGCTCTAATGATTTTAAATCCCTTCTCCGTTGCCATTTCCACCGCTGCCCTCTGCTTCCGATCAACCACCAGCAATTCTATATCCGGAGCAGAGAGCAATTGAAAATATCCTCTCTGAGCTGCCACTTCATCTTTTTCAGGCCATATCATTCCAGACAGATTATCCAGCTGCAGCATGTTTTTTCCTATTTCTTCACCGACCCCCACAAATCTATGGGTTAAATAAAGCGCAAAAGTGGTGCTTTTTTCACTGCGGCTTCTATAAAGAAAGTCCCTTGCATATGCTTCCCTGTCCCAGCTGACAAAGCCTAAAAGCTGAGCTTTTTCACTGTCGCTCCAGAAAGTTGTCTCAACGGCAGAAGTCACCCCGGAATTTACATTAAGCTCGGTTAACACTCTATTTTGCTCATCCCTCTTTTTCGGCAAAAGCATTATTTCCAGAAGCTCCTCCCGGCGAACCTGCCCTCTGAGCACTGAATCCTCACTTAAATCCAGCACTTCCTCCGTAACCCTCAGGCTAACTGGCTTTTCCAGCAGGGTTACGAGAGCCGGACTTGAAATCTCCCTCGTCAATTCCTCCCCCATATATGCTTCATAATCCAGAAAAGTTCTGGCTCCCCTGACTGTAAATTCCAGTATATTATCGACCGTTATAAAGGAAAATGCTTCTTCCAATCCCATCTCAAGTTTAATTTTATTAAGGGCCAGATGTTCCCTTTCTGCCTCTTCTATTCTCACTACTTTAAGATTATATTCCAGAATTTCCAGATCGCGTATATCATTATACTCTCTTTCAGTAATTCCCTCTTCAATAAGCTTTTCTGTTTTTTTATTATCGAGTTCACTTTCAGCTGCCTGCACAGCCGAAAGTGAAATAATCTCCGAAGAAATTTCGGGAAATTCCAGGTTAAATATAAAAAGGGGCAGGAGGAGGATCCATAAATATATTATTGGTCGAAAGATAGGCTTCATGTCCTCACTTCCTGACAATTTCAGGCGTTAGAAATATTATAAGCTCTCGCTCTGACTCCCTTTCAACCTCTTCACTAAAAAGCCACCTAACGAGAGGAATCTTACCCAGCACGGGTACAGAACTGCTGAACTCAGTCTCCCTTCCCAGTGTCATGCCGGCCAGATCTAAAGGTTCTCCGCTTCTGGCATAAACAGTAGTCTGAAGCTCGCTGCGTTTTACCACCAGCCTGTCCTGTCTTTCCTCGCTAAAATGACTCATGTCGGGATGAATATCCAGTTTAACCACATCGTCATTAATAATCTGTGGAGTTACATGAACATCCACACCGACATTGACCCTTTCCAGTCTGGATCTTCCATCATCTCTCTCCAAAAAAATAACCTGTTCCTCACCTATAAACAAATTAGCGGTGGAGCGATCATTTACAAGCAGACTGGGATTGGCCTCAATGGTGACATCTTCTGACTGGCTGAGAAACTTAAGCCTACCCTCAATTGTGCCAAAATCAACCCCCTCAAATTGCGGCATAAAATTGTACCTATCATAAAATATTTTATAAATATTATCCTTAATATAATCTTCATTATCTTTATCAAAACGCCCCTGATCTCTTATAAAATTTAATATATCACCTCCACGTTCATTCAAAAGCTCTGAAGAAATCTCAGTAACGTGCACCTGTATTTTTACCTCTCCTGGAGGAGTATCAATACTGGCCAGATCTTCCTTAAATGATTCAATAATTTCCGGAGTAGCAGTAATTGTTATAACATCCCTTTCACCACTGCTGCGGAGAAAATCGTCATAAAAACGGGGGATTAATGATCGAGCTTCCCTTTCGCCTATATATTGCAAATGAAACGTTTCCGTTTCAGCCAGATGCTGGAAATTTCTGCTGCGGGGATCCGCCATACTCACCAGATAATAATCGTCAAACTCGCGGAATGAATATCCCCCGCTCAATAGCATCATGTGCAGAGCTCTTTCCAGAGGAATCTGATCAAGATCAAGAGTTACCGCACCTCTTACAGTATCATCAGCTATAATATTCACTCCTGTCTGCAGCATGATCTCATCTAAAGCATCCCGGATATCGGTGTGAAAAAAGATCGTGGAGATAAGATGATCTTCTTCTGTTTCTGCGGCATTTACAGGCAAACTAAATGAAACCAGGACAAATACCAGTATAAAAATAAATATGCTTCTTCTGTGTCTCAACAAAATTGCCTCCTCCAATCAAATTTCTCTATTTTTTGTCCCCTATCGTTAAAGAGAATTCTTCTGTGTCCAGCTCTTCATTATCTGCTTCTAAAATTACAACTGCTTTATAGTCTCCTTCAGTAATAAGTCTTCTCTCAGCGGACAGGAAACTATTAAAGCCGGGTAAAATTCTTTCTTCCTGCTGTAAGCGCATATCTATATTGGCATATATTTCATTGTTATTATCAAACAGCTGAACCCTGGCCCGGGGTATAATATGAGTATTTCCCGTATTTTTGAAAGTCAAACTTAAAGTGTCGGAGTTATCTCCCCGGTCATGACTTAAATCCACTATTTCTGCTCTTTTTTCTATTTCACCTTCAACGCTGGATGATAGCCTGACTTTATGCTCCTCCAGCTTATCATGGTTGAGATTGTAAACCTCAATATCGTGATATCCATAATATCCTCCAGGCTTTAGATCCCGAGGTGGCCTAAAAATTAATAGCTGATGATAAACTCCACCCGGCCGTAGCACAAACTCGCGATCCCCTCTTAAATCCACTTCCTGTTCGGCAAAAACAGAATGCTCATAATTTGATTTAATGTCTGTCTGATAGGTTTTTACCAGCAGAGGTTCGGAAAAATGATTGGTAAGTTTTAGCATCTGTGTAGATGAGGCCCCAGGTAAAGTTGAAACTAAAATTTCCTCTGGATCAGCTGTTAAATGTTTCATTTCCTCTTCCCGTATAAATTCTTCCGTAATTTCTACAGTCTCCCTCTGTATAATCTGACGCCCATCAGCATACCGAAAGAATAGCTGTATTTCATAATCACCTGGAAAAAGCGGTTTGGTAACTTCCCCTCTGTATAAAAGCTCGCTCCCGGGATAAACCTGAAAATCATCCCTGCGCGAAAGACTTGTAGCCTGGCTAAACAGGGGAATTCTCTCCAATAATCTCCTGTCCTCACCCCGGATTGTAACATCAGCCACGGCGGGAAATCTTAACCGGGAAGTATTTTTGAAATGAACTAAGGCGATAGGACGGCCGCTATCATCCGGCTCTAAAGAAAAATCAATGATTTCAACACCTGGCCTCTGCCCCGGACTTTCTATATTAATATTAACTCTTACTGCATATCTTATTCTAAATCCTAAAAATGATGTATCCTGTTCTATAGTATCATTATCAATCATTATCACAGCAGTGTGAGAACCCCAGGCATCGAAGGGAATATCAACTGTGCCCCTAACGACAGCATTTTCATTTGCTGGTATAGTAACTTCATTACTCTCCAGCCTTAACCAGTCTACGGCGGGATTAATCTCCGGATTTATTTCATGGTAATTAAGCCTTCCATCTATATTCTGTTCAGGATGCATCAGAGTTAAAGAAACTGACTGCCTCGCCAGAGCTCCACCACTTAACACAAGCTCAAACTCTTCCGTATCACCTGGTTCAAGGTCCAAATCAATTATCATGGGGCGCACCTGTAATGCCGAAGCAGAAAAGGCACATGAAAAAATCAATAAAATGAATACCATCAAACCGCATATCCTATATCTGTTATCTGTCATGTTATATACTACCCCCTTACACCTCTTTAATTCAAAAGCATAGTATCAGGGGAGCAAAAGTCCCCTGATACTATCAAGTATTTAAACATATTTTACAGTAGATGCTCTAACAATAATTAACCATTATGCGCTTTTATTATAAAGCTTCTACTATAAAGTCAATAGTAGTGGCCATTCTTCCCATTTCTATTCCGGTAGCCAGACCTTCAGTCATGATAAATGCTCCATTGAGATGAATTAAAGCAGGTGTACAATGTCTGAATGGAATTTCAAGTTCTGCTTCAGTTACTAAATATTCTTCACTACCTTCACCCAATACACTTTCACTAACCCAGGCAATATGCTCATAATAATCACCATTGGGATCGAATTTCCAGCTTCCACTATCCAGTCCTTGAGCATTATCTTCTATATGAAGCAGTGTTCCCATAGTCAGGTTACCGCGCGAAATTATTTCGTTTCTATATACTTCCTGGTTCCAAACTGCATTATTATACTGGTCTATATCAAGAGTTAAGGGAACGGGAGCATCATATTCATCTGAAGGCATGCCTTCTTTTGAAGAAAAGCGGAACATTACAGGAACCTTTTCATCCCAGCCCTCAAAGTCAGATTCCATTCTCAATTTTGTATCATGATTGGCTGCTACTACAAGCATCTCAACATCATTTTTATTAACAGTGTTTTGCAGTGTAAACTGGTTCATGTCGACGCCTGCAGCACCAAATATTCTTTCAGCTTCTAATTTTGTTGTGTTTCCATCACTTACATACAATCCTACATCTGTAGCAATCATATCATCTTTGTTAAATAAACCTGTTAAAGGTTCGCCGTTTCCTCCCAGATAGTAATCTGTAATTATACCCAGTTCAACCTGAGGACCTACTTCAATTCCGACTTCTAAGCTAGCTTCTGGTGAAGCCAGAGCAAAAGTACCGAATCCAAATACCAGAGCCAGGGTTAAAACTACAGTTAACATTTTTTTCATTATAATAAACCCCCAAATTTTATTTTTTACTGCTCACTGCTAAATACTTAACTGCTGAAATTTTGATTCTTTTCAAATTATTCGACCTATTTAGCATTTTACCTCTCCTGATCACAAATCCATTGCGGTTTGCATGTTCACTCTTTAAACCCATACCTATAAGCATCCCCCCTTAAGAAGCCATATTTGATTTTGTGTGAAGCTTGCTAAATATTCTTCTTCCTAACTATTAAAAAGTATATCACAATATTAATCTTCAGCAGTCATATATCACTCACAGATGACTTTAATCTCTCTCATATCTCAGTCTAATTTAGCTCATAAGTAACAAATCCCAATCAGGACAATAGTCTTTAATCCCTTCATATAGGGTTCTATGGGACTTTTGGAGTGTATAAAAAATCAAATTCCTGTGATATGCTTCTATTACAAAATTTACAGAGTGAGAAGAAAAAGGACAAGATATACATACAGATATAAAAAGGAGATTATCACTGACAATGAAAAATAAGGAGGTGAACTGGATAAATAGCTCAGGTCATAGTTAAATTTCTGAGCTTATCCACAGCAATATTTAAAATTTAGCTGTAATTCAATAAAAAAAGAAAGCAGAACTCATCTTCAAGGGGGCCAAAACACTTTTCGGAGGCAAATCTTAAAAATGAAAATCCAGAAGAAAATAACAGTCGCAGCATTTTTATTTATAGCCATAGCAGTGATCTTTGCAGGTTGTGACATGGGTAATAATGTTGAAAGTGATCCAGGCCCGGAAGAAGAAAATCATAAATTGACAGTTAGCGTTATGGAACCGGATGTAGAAGAGAGCAGTATGCGTAGTATTGAAAAGGCTAATGTCAATCTGACAGGAACCAAAAATCTAGCCAGGGAAACTGATGCTGAAGGTAAAGCTGTATTTGCCGATCTAAAAGCAGGCAACTATAAACTCTCTGTTAGCAAGCAAAACTACGAAGTTTTTGACACAGAAATTGATATTCAACAAGCAAATAGTGAACCGACAATGTTATCTAAAGAAATAGTAATCACACAGGAAAACAGTGCCGAAATCATTCCCGAGGAAACCGAATACAATGTGGCCCAGCCAGATGATGTGTCTGCCCTCATTGAATGGAATATAGCAAGCGAAGTTACAGAGGTTTCCATGGTCATGGACAGAGAAGATTTTGATGTAGAAGCAAAGGAATTTTCCTCATTAAACGAAGATAGCGGCACTTTAATTATAAAAAATGATTTTCTGAAGGATATAGCAGAACCGGAATCTGAAATAAACATTTATGTGGGTTTTGATGAAGGCAGCGATGGATTGCTGACTATAAATGTAGTGGAAGAGGAAATAAAAACCGACGCCGAAATTACACCCTCCGAAACGGAGTTCAATCTGGCAGAACCCGAAAATGTCAGGACAGCCATAACCTGGAACCAGGCGACAGAACTGGAAGAGCTCAGGCTTAATTTGCTTGATGATGATTATTCAGTGCAAAATATTGACAGCAGCTATACTCTTGATGACAATACGCTGATTATATACAGTGATTTCCTGCTCGAACAAGATTACATCGAAGGAGACACTCTAGAATTCGTTCTCGACTTTGACAAAGGAGATTCTGCCACACTGTCAGTTGAAGTTATCGATCAAAAAGATGATGATGATGGCGATGACGAAGATGAAGATGAGGATGAAGACGAAATCGAACCTGGTGATATAACAGTGGCCGGTAATTTTAATATCGAACACAGCTTTCCCCATTCGGAAGTAGAAATGAATGCTGAAAACATGGGAAGTTCAGAGCTCTGGCAAGTTGAGCCAGAAAAGATGAAGGAGTTCACCCAGAATAAATCAGAGGAGCTAATACTTCGCTTCCAGAAAGGTTTATCTGAAAAAGAAGTCACTGAAAAAGTATATAATCTGGGATATGAAAAACTGGACTACATGCCCGAACTCAATGCCATGCTGGTAGAGATATCCGCTGAAGTAAGTTTTAGTCAGGCCAAAGCTCAAGTTAAAGAAGAAACTTCCATTTTATCATCCCAGCAAAATAACGTATTTTCTATTAAGGATTATAAAGAACCTAACGATGAATACTATTACAAACAGTGGGCTCCATCAGTAATAAGGTTACCTCAAACCTGGAGAAATGTTCAGGGCTCAGATAATACCAGAGTCGCTATACTTGATACGGGCATCGATTACAATCATATGGAATTAGAAGGTCTGGTTGACCTGGACTCAGGATATGATTTTTCAAGTGATTACAGCACTGATTTTGTAGACAGGCACGGACACGGAACTCATGTGGCTGGAATTGCTGGAGCATTAAGCAACAATGATGTAGGTCTGGCAGGTATAATGTGGGATGTTTCATTTCTTCCCGTAAAAGTTCTGGATGACACGGGCAGGGGGGATGAATGGTCTGTCTCTCAGGGTATTCTTCATGCCGCCGGTCTGAGAGATGACAGCCCTATACAGCCGGCCGATGTAATAAATATGTCACTGGGAATGCAAGAGGACGAGACTCCTGAGTTAATGGAAGAAGCCATAGAAAAAGCTGCAGATGAAGGAGTGTTGTTGATCGCTGCCAGTGGCAATTCCGGCAATAGAAACATTGCATATCCAGCTAAATTTGAAGATGTAATTGCTGTAGGAGCTCTGACCCAAAACGAATCAGGGCCTCCTGCCCTGGCCAACTATTCCAGTTATGGACCTGAACTGGATATTGTCGCTCCCGGAACTGACATATGGAGCTTATATAGAGATGATCAAATCTGGGATATGTCCGGCACTTCCATGGCCGCACCGCAGGTGGCTGGCCTGGCCGGACTCATGATCTCAGAGGGTATCGATCACGATGATGTGCTTGATGTGATGATAGATACTGCCATAGATCTCGGTGAACCCGGTTACAACGAAGAATACGGTCACGGCATGATCAACACCTACTGGGGTGTGCATGAAGCCACTGAGATAAACTTCCTGGTAGGCGAAAGAAATGGAAGGGACTTTAACGCAGTTGCTGAGAGCAGCGCTGCGGTAAACGATGGGGAATTTACTATCAACTATGTGCCCGAAGGCGAATACGAAGTCATGGCCTGGCTCGATGTGCGCGGAAGCAATGATCTGGAAAATGGAGATTACTTCGCCTCAACAGGAGAGGTTGAGCTGGAAGATGGCGAGTATACCTTCGATCTAAACGTTGAAGAATTTCATCAGGACTGAACCGATAAAACTTCAAATTAAACTGATTGAGCAATGAGCCAGGTATAGACAGAAGATCATAATTCAAGGTTCTTTTCGTTATAAGTTGACGAGTTTATTTAAAGCTCACAGGCAAAATCCATAATGCTGGAGGAAAAATTTCATGTGAACAGCCTCTAAAATCTTCCAGCATAATAAGACCAGCAGGACCGATTATCATGATTTAACGGACACTGACCTGGTCATATTCTATCAATAAGTTTTAAATTATCTCACCGATACAATCTCCCCCTAAATTTTAGCTGCCGATGCTGCCATATTAAAACCCCCGGGATTACCGGGGGTTTTTTATTCATTCTGGAAGTCCTTTTATTCATTTTCAATAACCACATAGCGCCATAAAGTGGTGGATGACCTTCCCTCTACTTCTATTAGAAGAACATTATACCCGGCTTCTTTTACTATAATTGCTTCATATACACCGGAGTTCCTCCCGGTTATCATGTCTTCTACTTCTACATCTTCATGCCAGTCATGATATTCTACTCCTTCAGGATATAGAGGATCATTCTGATACCCACCAGGTGCGTCACTGACAAAGCCAGAATCGAACACTTTATAATCATTTTTGAACTCATCAAAATACAAACTGTCAAACAGGTTTTCATCTCCATAATAAACCCTGAAACGATCAGGTTCAGTCATCGCCCAGAAATGGAAGTTAACTTCATCACCCGGGGTTAGCTCACCCATATCCCAAAAATCAAAGTGAACTCCATATCCTCCTCCAATTATCAGACCAAAATCTTCATAAAAATAATTGAAGTCCTCAGGGGGTGGGGTTCTGGTATTGAAATAGGCTCTCACCAGTGAGTTCTGTTCAGGCACTGTAAATTTCGTTATTCTGGATTCGTAATCTTCAAAGTAATCTCTGGGGTCTACCTGAGTGGAAGTTGTGTTAAAAACACCGGCATTATTTTCGTCCAGAAGTTCTACCGCCCAGAAAAGAAATGCATCATTTTCAGTTGCCGGCACGGCTTCCAGCTCAACCTTAAATCCCGGAGGATAAG
The DNA here is from genome assembly GCA_964630835.1 of uncultured Halanaerobiaceae bacterium. GTDB lineage: Bacteria > Bacillota > Halanaerobiia > Halanaerobiales > Halarsenatibacteraceae > Halarsenatibacter. Next base: position 11,661 of record CAZVZM010000022.1, on the reverse strand, counting down.
GTGGATTATTGGTTAAATCATGAATTGTTCCGGCCGAATTGCTAAAAAATATTCCGTCAATTTCCATCTCAAAATATTCATTGGCAAAAAAGGCAGTTATTTCTTTGTCCTCATCCATCTTAATCTTGTAAACACTGGCTTCTTTCACTATATCGCCCGCATTCAATCCTGTCCAGTCATAAAAATCCCAGTCATCTTCAGGAACAGCTGAAATTTCGACAATACTCTCTTTGTCAAATCGATGCTCTCCTTCTCCAGGGTCAGTTTCCCCTTCACCTTCGATCAAAATTGAAAGTGTATACTGATCAATTTTATCATCGTCATCATTCCATAGATCACAGCCTGCCAGAGTCAAAACAAAGATTATTGTCAGTATCAGACCTAAATATTTAAACTTATTTCTTTTCATTGTTTTCACCTCATTATTCTTTTACCAAAGCTCAGTAATTATCCTCAATGAATTTTTCGAAATTTTCCCGCTGCTGCAGATCGCACCCCCATACCCCCCAGCTGCCGTCTACAGTCATGGTAAGCACGGTCACCAGCGGTGACTCCAGGTCACTGGCAAACCTGCCCGTGAAAAACAAAATTATGCGGCTTAATTCCTGAGCACCAAATTTCTCCATCTCCAGCTTTTTCCCCTCGGGAAAATAAACCTCTAGAGCCTTTTCCTGCTCGAGCTGAGGCCGCACATCATTCACATCAATATAGAGTCTGAGCCTCTCCTCTACTGCAGTTTCCAGTGTGGATAGCAGTGGTTTTACAACTTTTTCCTGCTCCGTCTTCTCCTTTATCTCTTTTCTATCATTTTCCCTATGCAGATATACCTGCAGTGAATTTTTCTCCCGCAGCATTTTATAACTCTTCACCTCCATTATAACCTGATGATTTTTTTCTGCTTTTATACTGCCGGCTATGAGCAGGCGAGAACCTACCTTTTCCTGCAGAGAAAAAACTTCGATATTTTCCAGCCTGTAAATAATCTGATCATCTCCGACAATAACTAAACCCTTACAATCTCTCCCCAGTTCACCTGCTGCCCAGTCAAGATTTTGGGGAGATCCCGGGTCCATAATTCTGTAATCGCTAACCTGTAAATCCCCCTCAGTCAGGGGGTATACCGCCTTCATAATTTTGCCCGTAATTTTGACCTCGGCTCCGGATAATCTCCGCAGCTCACCCCTGTACTCACCCGAGAGGCTGTAGGATGTTTCTTCTGCAGTAATAACGGGTATTACCAGCGGTTCAGATCCCGTCAGGGATATTTTACCGGTCAATGTCACATACTCAAAACACTCCTCATCCTCACAGGCCATGATTCCAGGCGGTAAAATTATCGATACCAGCAAAATTAACACCGTAGATAAAACGGCTATCATAATTATCCGCACGATTATTCCCTCCATATCCTGCTCAATTCCTGTAGCGGGCAACTGTTTTTGCATAAATTCCTCCAGAAGGTGAACCGACATCTGAAATTATCTCCAGATTTCCGCCCAAACCTTCACCGGGTATCTGAGTGTAAAGGATTCCCCAGCCCTTCAGCTGTTTATTTGCCCAGGAGCCCCCGGCTGCCAGGGTGTTTTTGCTTATTGCATCACTATCGATAGAGATAGTGGCAAAGGTGTAATCAGAATCCACCCCGGTTTTATCATTTACCAGCAGAGTGACAGCCCAGTCAGCAAAGATACGGTGAAAGTCCTCGCCAGCTAAATCAGCTATAGAATTCTGGGGAAAATCATTAGAAGTGGAGACTGCATTTAATATTTCTTTACCCTCTCTGTCGAATATATAGCGGGTAAAGAGGTACACTGCCCCATAATCGGCATGTACCCCCTCCCAGCTGAGCAGGGAGGTCATAGCTATATTAGTTAAAAACTGGTCCACAGAGTAGGCATAGCCGTGATCCTGCTCAAAACCGAAACCCACCAGGTCACTGGCCAGACAGGAAAACCCCTCATTGATCCAGAGGTCGTCTATATAAAACCTGCCGCAAAGAACTTTCTCATTAAAGAACAGCATATGCTGCAGCTCATGGGCTATAGTTCCCTTCACCTGTTCTCGAGTGTGATAGGCATTGGGTGAGATGTAGATAACCTTTGCTTCATTGGAATTAGGATATTCCGCAGCTGAAAATAGATCTATCGCCCAGAAATATCCTCCCATACCGGATGCCATATCGGTTAGAAGAATATTGGTTCTGGCTCCGGGCTCCAGCACTTCAAAGGTTTGCGCTTCCGGCTCCCGTCCAAAATGATCCGTAACGACGGGCTGAATATTGTCTTCATACTGATTCATATATTCCTGCACATCAGCCTCTGAAAGATTTAGATCATCTTCTACCACCCACAGCAGGCCGCTGGAATCAGCGGCTCGCAGAGTGGCTAATTTTTCCGTCACAGTGGGAGTGCCTGCATGGGAGATGCTGGTAATTACCTTGAAATATCTGGTATCACCTATTTCCGGCTCTGCGGTATAAACCATTGATTTTGCCGGAGTTTCACTTATTTCCTTATGCCGGCGGGCCAGCTCCAGCTCCTGCTGCCGCAGTGAATACTGCAGTGCGAGCTCGGGTGTCAGGCCAGCAGCTTTACCGGGCGCGGCAGAAACAGTTTCAAACGCTGAGTGGATATCTACTTCCAGTTCCGTGCTCAGCGCTCCAAAGCTATGAATCATTCCTTCATCTTCTTTGTTGAAGTGAATAACATAGCCATCATCGCCGGACTTAAAATCCGGCAGTGTGTGAGAATACCACCCGTCAATTATATCAATATGAAACACTTCTGGATTGCCTTCAGGTTCATAGAAATCGTCGGAAAACATTATCATAAAATATACTGTGGAAGTGTCTGCGTTAACTGCCGGTTCTGAATCCGGTGTCATCTGCCCCGATAATTCCAGTTCCTGATAGATATTCTCCGCCTCAGATGGATCTTCCAGTTCAGGGGCGGTATAGGTGATCTCACCTTCATGAAAGCCGGTTTCAGTGATTAGTTCAGAGTAGGTTGTTTCCTCCTGGGTATCGTAGTTTAACAGAGTGGCGGTAAAATAATGATTATCTGTGCCCAGATTTACAAAATACTCAAAGCTGAGCGTCTGCTCCTTACCGGCTTCCGACACAGGTAATTCTATATCCGCCACCGGTTCAATAAAAGAAGTAGATAGTGGGGCAGTAAATCCTACAGTGAAATATTCTGTGGAGGTATCTGCATTAACTTCCGGTTCGGAGTCCGGAGTCATCTGTCCCGATATTCCCAGCTCCTGAACCACGTGCACCGCATCCGCAGGATCATCGACTTCCGGTGCGGTATAGGTGATCTCACCTTCATAATAACCCGACTCAGTGATATAATTGGAATAGGTTGTTTCCTCCAGAGTGTCGGCGTTCAACAGTGTGGCAGTAAAATAATGATTGGCCGTACCCAGATCTACATAGTACTCAAAGTTAAGCGTTTGCTCCTTGCCGGCTTCTGACACAGGTAAGTCTATATCTGCCACCGGGTTAATATAAGATGTCGATGGCACATAGGAGAATCCTACGATGAAATATTCTGTGGAGGTGTCTGCGTTAACTTCCGGTTCGGAGTCCGGAGTCATCTGTCCCGATATTTCCAGCTCCTGAACCACGTGCACCGCATCCGCAGGATCATCGACTTCCGGTGCGGTATAGGTGATCTCACCCTCATAGTAACCCGACTCGGTGATATAATTGGAATAGGTTGTTTCCTCCAGAGTGTCGTAGTTCAACAGTGTGGCGGTAAAATAATGATTGACTGTACCCAGATTTACATAATATTCAAAGTTAAGCGTCTGCTCCGTGCCGGCTTCTGACACAGGTAAGTCTATATCTGCCACCGGGTAAATAAAGGAGGTTGAGGGCACCGGGCTGACGAAGACAGCTGTTACTGTTTTATGCCCATCCATTAATACAGTTGTATCCTCGGCTTCGGCATCCGCCACCGGACTGCCGTGCCAGGAATAAAATTCTACATCTTCATTGGGAAAAGCATTGATTTTTGCCATCGTTCCTGCGGGATAACTGTAACTGCCGGGGGCAGGATGGGTCTCGCCCTCACCCGTTTTGTTGATTGTCAGGATATATTCATCTTTCGTTTCTGCGGAATCTTCTATGCGTATATTGTCCAGAAGGACTGCAGTATCAAAGATAGTATCGCCTTCATCTTCAGCCATAAACTTAAGAGTGACTACCTCACCCTGATATGCCGATATATCGAAGGCAAAGGACTGCCATCCCGTCATCCACACATCACCTCTATCAAAAGCAATATAGGGTGAAACGGGAATTAGACTACCGCTGTTGCTGGACATAATACATTCAGAAGCAGGTTTGGCATGAGAGGCACAGTAGCTGGCTCCATATTCAGCTGCAATTCCATCGACTGTAAGATACAGTATTTCTTCTGTTCCGGATTCCGACTCAATAGTAACCTGGAAGGGATCCTGGTATACCGACCCTATCCACTGCAGGAATTCCTCGGAAAGATAATTATAGTCAAATCTGAGCATCTCTGCATCGTCTTCCACACGGAAGGTCTGCTGTAAACTGCCGTGCCGGACCGTGAATCCTAAACCGGAAGAAATTATGCCCATAACATTACCATCTGTCGGCTCTAAAAAGTCAAGTGCTGAAATGGCCCTGCCATCTCCATCTTTAAGCCAGGCATTGAGCCCATCCTCGAATGAACCATTGATCAATCCGGCCGGAAATACCAGGTCTTCGTTGCCCCGCATAAGCCAGCGGGCATTGTGAGCGCTGTAGGGATCAGTTTTTTCCTGGTATGCTTCACCTGTTGTGGTCACTCCATCACGCAGGCCTTCAACCAGCTCATAAACCTGTTCTACGGCAAACCGGCTGGTAACGATACCATCATAGCCGTAATATGCTCCTGCCCCCAGTGAGGCAAAGGCATTCCACAGGCTATCTGTAACCAGGCTTTCACAGGAGTTATTGACAATGACAGCATTGTTAAAATTGCCGGTAACATGGTGGGTAAACCAGTTATCGTTGACTGCATAAACCGGCTCCATGCTTGTAACTCCTCCGGCTTCTACCATTTTCATATTCTGCCAGACTGCCATGCGGCCGCCTGCAAGATCAATAGAATATTTGTTATCATCGAAAACCACTTCTCCTGTGGCCAGCCAGCGTCCTCCACTGCCGTGGGTGGCCAGAACGGCCATACCGTAATCATTAATACTTTTCAAAGACTCAACATCGGCGGCGAAATTTTTATATACTGAATAGTCAAAGCCCAGTTCAGATTCATTAAATCTTTCCTGAACCCCCTCTGTCTCATCCCAGGGAGAAAATTCCTCGGCAAAAGGTGACCAGATAAAGATATTTCGGCTGCCGATGAATTCTAGTTCTTCATTAAGAGGTGTATACTGATAAGATACGGACTTGCCTGTAGTCTGCTGGGAGGGAGAAATGGTGGGCGAAGATCTTCGCTCCTGACCTCTTCCCCTTAATAGTCCGGCATCTTCTTCGTCCTCTTCAATCATAATAAAACTGACAGCTGTAAAATTGTCGCCGGGTTCAAGTTCAATAAATTCATATCCTATCTCCAGAAGATTATTTTTCTGCACCGCTGATACTATTTCCTCTTTTTCCAGCAATTTACCGCCCAGCTGGGCCAGGCTTTCTGCTGCTGTGAGCCCGGGGTCAGCCACCAGGATAGCATTCAATTCGGCTTCCGCTTCCTGGTGAGTTTCTAGAACTTTTCCTTCCAGCTCTTCGGGCACCGATGCTGCTTCCAGCTGGAATTTAACTTCTATGACATGATTTTCCTCAGTATTGACAGATATTTTGAGTTCAATATTCTGGACCTCTTCTTCGTAAAAGTTGAAAATATTGGAGTATATTCTATCTCCTTTTATTTCATCACCATGATTCAAATCACCGTCATCAAACAGGTTGCCCATAAACTCCCAGCTGTTAGAATCATCCTTTCTATAGATTGAGACCGGTGTATGTGTATCATGGTCTTCATCCGCCTCGGTCAAATATGCGGGGTTAATATCCACATGCACGTTAAACATAACATCAGTTGATTGACCGAGGGGTATAGCTCCCGGTGTTAAAACAGGCATTTTTACAGCATCTTTAAAAATCTCACCGGTAATAACTAGATTAATATCTGCCGCCTGGACTGTAATTGGTGTAAATGTCCAGTGGTCTTTTGCGGCGGTAATATTAACTGTACCTTCAACCTGGATGGGACCCCAGCTGCCGTCGGCATCAGTTATAATTTCACCTATTGCTCCTTCATCTATATCATCACCGCTTAAAAGTACCTCAGCTTCGGCTACACCTTTACCATGGATATCTTCCACAGTCCCGCCTATCTGATAGATGGGGGCAAGCAGGCTGGTGCCGATAAATTCAACAGTGCTGCCGGCGTCCACCTCAGTTACAGTGACATCCTGGGGCTCAAACTCCCATAATTCATCGTCGGGAGTTATGGTGACCTCTCCCAGCAATTTTATTTCTTCTTCTGCTGCAAGCTTCTGCAGGCGATCCAGTGTCCGCTCTGATAATGAACCTGCAGATGCTGCTTCGGCTCCAGACAGATTAATGCTGCCCTCGGCATCCGTTGTCATTATGAAATCCTCTATCGCCTCACCGCTAAATTCAACCTCTATTCCCTCTATTCCTTGCTCCTGCTCGTCCATCACCAGCACCGAAATATCATACTCCGCTCCCGGCACGGCGGGATCCTCGAAAACAAAGACCGCCTTTACAGTCTGGTTTTTATCCATTTTTATTTTGGTGGAAGCAGCATTTCTGTCCTGAACTTCTCCTTCCCATTCCTTAAAACTGTAGTCCTCATCGGGCGTGGCTTCTAAATCCACCATCGTTCCACTCTCATGATCACTCGTTCCCACACCCGGAACGACCGTTCCCGAACCTTCCGGCTCCTCCATTGTCAGTGTATAATATTCATCTTCAAACAAGTCACAGCTAACCAGAGCCCAGCCAGAGAAAGTCAAAATAATGAAAATAATCAGCAACTTTACCACACCTGCTTTTCTCATTGGCCTCTTCTCCTCTCAATGAATTTAACTGCTCTCTGCGAACTTCTCCAAATTCTATCTAACCTCTTCCTCATCTCTTTATCACCGGCAAATTTTATGCGCAATCTAAATTAATATTTAAATTTAAAGGAGTCTATAATCATCTCTACATCGGGCATTAATTCATCAAAATATTTTTCCAGCGCCAAGTAATCAATCATAAAAACCTTATCTCCTTTAAAAGTCATTGCCAGCATCATTTTCAGTGCTTCTTCCTCTTCATACATTTCAGATATCAGGAAATTAGCTTTTTCAATTATTTCATTCTCCAAAACGGCCCTATCCTGACTTCTTAATTCGGAGAATTCGTACCCATATCCGGAGAATTCCAGAATAAAAGTGTGGGCGGGCTGTCCATCCATTTTATGAGCATAGCTATCTACCATAAAAACATTTAATTCCAGCGGCCAATCTTCTTCTATTGCCTTCATTTCATTTTTGAATTCCGTCTCAGTCATAATACTTCCCCAATCCTCCCTTATAATATATACTGCAGCAGCTTCTTCATGGCTTTCTGGTATTAACAATGCTTCGCTATCTTCATAATCCTCCGGATATTCCACACCCCATTCATCAAAATACAATACATACCAGCCGGCGGGAATATTAATTGAATAATAATCATCCTGATCAAAAACCTTAAAGTCTTCTATTACCTTATCATTTTCAATATCTCCGTTTTCCAAATCACAGGCCGTCAAAATAAATACAGCCGCAAAAAGTATGACTATCACCACAGAAAGCTTTCTCATTTCTACTCGCTCCTCTCATCTCAGTTTTTATAAAATTCTTTTCGCCCGCTCTGCTCTTTTCGTCCGGTAGATACCTGCGGAAGACATCCCTTTAATATTTAAGTTTAAAGGAGTCTATCATCATTTCTATATCAGGCATTAATTCATCAAATTCATACATTTCAGATATCAGAAAATTGGTTTTCTCAAGTACTTCATTCCTCCTCGAGATAAAGCTCCAATCCCGAAATCCTCCAGTCATCATTAATTTTAAGAAAACTGACATTTATGCTGCCGGCGTAGGAGATTTCATTGATATCCATGCCCAGCTCGGCGGCCAGCGATCCGGAACTGTTGTCCACGGAAATAATATTTCTAATTGCACCTACGGTATCGGAGTCAAAATCGGGCTCTTCTCCAAAATCTACATCATCGTGAAAAATGTTTACGTTGCTTATATTTTGCTGGCGCAGATAGTCCAATTTCAGCCACTCATCCTGAAGATCAGCTGGAACATCGTCCACATTACCTGCCTCCAGAAATGCGATAAAATCATCTTTGCTCACGTCTTCAATATTCATGTGAAAGGTATCGCTCTCAGAATGATAAACTTCTTCTTCCAGAGTTGCTGCCGGGGGATTTGTTGCTGCCGACGATAGACCAGCGGCCCCCGCTTCCAACATTTCTTTGTCTGGAATTTCGAAATTCATCGAGACCTGTGATGCGAGAGAATTTTTTGCCCTGCCGGACAGACTCGTTCCCCCTTCCACAAGTGCGCTGGAAAATCCGGGGGCAAAATCTGAAAACGTGTTGCCAATCTCGACCCGAGCGATAAATCTGCTAAATATGCCATCACATCCGGCCAGGCCAACAATCACCAGAAAGCATAAAACTATAACACCCGTCTTTTTGTATTTCATTTTATTCCTCCTTCCCTGTCTATTATAACTAAATTAGTTTTTTTGACACACCTATTTACCAACTGAACGCAAGAAGAACCAAATTTTTCTAAATGACACCTCCTCCCTAAAATTAAGAAAAATATACTCTTTTATTTATGCTGTTTTATCCTTAGCTATATCTTTTTCTTTCACAGAAGCTCTTTCCTTTATATCCTGGTTACTCTATTATACATTATATTTTTCCAGCTGCAGTCACATATCGCTTTGATTTTAGTTATATTCGGGTCATTTTTGTAATTTTAGTCGCCCGAAGAAAATTCAACATTCCAGGATATTGTCTCAGCTTGATAATATAAGAACTGGGGCTGAATGATAGCAGCATGACCTCTAAAATAATCCTGTTTAATTGTTTTAATTTTTTCCTCATCTTCTGCAAGCTGATAGCTGCCTCCTTCAACATTTTCATTGTTTATTATCAGTTCTACTTTATAAGACTCCCCCCTTTCAAAATAATATTTAGAAGTTAGCGATATAACAGTGCTTTCAAAGTTATAGTTTTCTTGCTGATTTTCAATCTTAAGTTCAAACATGTCATCTCTAATTAAAAATTCTTTGCCCACATTATGCATGCCATCAATACCTGCAATTGAAAAGTTCCAGAAAAAGGGGTTCCAGCCACTTTTAATAACTCGCCCGCAGCTACTTACCAAAACCGCAGCAATAAATAGCATAAGAATGATAAATATAATCTTTTTATTCATAATGAATTTCTCCTTTTAAAATTCACGCTGTGTAGAGGCTATCTTTTAGTCAGGGTATGAATTTGACCTGCCATGTTACAGTTTTATACTCGTATTTAGAATATTGCCCGGAGTCAACACTGGTATAATATTTTTGTTCTATTTCTTTGACTTTTTCTTCAGTATCTACATGTTCGTATCTTCCATCTTCAACATTTTCATTATTAATTATCAGTTCTATTCCATAGGTTTTACCGCGATCAAAATACTGTGAAGCCTCAACAGAAAAGGTGCTGCCCCATCTTCCTTTACCTCTTCCTAAACTAGAACCCCAGTAATCTCCTTGTTCAGGAACATAATAATTGTGGATATAAAATCCAAATATATTTCTGCTATCGGGTAGGTGTATTGCTTCAATGCCCTCAATTTTAAAATTCCACATATGAGGATACCAGCCTGTTTTAATAATATTTCTGCAGCCACACATCAAACCCAAACAAATTATTAAAATAAGAGCTATTATTATAATCTTTCCTTTCATGGTAAACCTCTCCTCTCATCACAAACTTCTCCAAACAATAGCAGTAATTTCAAGATCCCTCGCACAGCATTAATTTTCCTCTTCCCGCCGCTTCCGCGGCCAGAATTATCCCTACCTCTCTACTTCCATCTTATATTTTTAATTTTCTGTATTATTAATATATTTTACGCCCATTTTGCAATTATAGCCTTTCCGTTCTGATTTAAAAGCTCTGATTGAAACACTGTCCACATCTATACTGCACACAGCTGAATTATTCTTAGGCTTTTTGATATTATCTCAATCAGAGCTTTTATTCTTTTATCAAAATTACCCTGTATTATTTAAAACTTCATAAATGCCTCCACTATCTCATCGCGGGCTGGATGGGTGTAAAATGAGCCAAACTCAAGTCCCGTCATCATGATATCTCCATTGATGTAGACAGGGATATTCATATTGAAAGTTTCCATGAAAAACTCTCCCGTCTCCTCGGCCTGCTCCAGATTATCCAGCAGCGCGCTGTCAGCGGTCTCCCTGTCATACAGATAGAGCTCTATCTCGTTTCCTTCAATTTCCACACCGAAACCTGCCACCGCTCCCATCATACTGTAACCCTTCATGCTTCTCTCGCCAACTGTCAATCCTTCTTCCCGCATAAAGTCCACCATTTCATTGAGGGCTCTCTGCGGAGAAGGTCTGTCGGCGGCTGCTTTAGTGAGCTCTGCTTCTCCGGTAAAATCCGTTAATTCGATTTTAACGGCCAAGTCCTGCCAGTGCATATCATCCTCTCCATAAAATAGGTCGTCATCTTCAAAGTGACTCTTAACATCAACCATAAGGGGCAAAAGCAGTTCTCTATTCTGACAGAATTCTAAATATATCTCATTATCTTCCTCCAGAACAATCAGATAACCCTCCACCCCAGCATAGCTGCGAACTTCAGGAATCCTGATGGACATCTCTTTTCCAAAATCATCCACCTCGCCATACTCCCAGCCCTGCTCGAACTGATCTCCGTAAAAACCGGTCATCATTGTCGCGGTGGAAAATGGCAGAAGAACATATTCACTCACTTCCCCCTCCAGTCCCATCATCATGGCCGTCGAGAAATTTGTGAAGAGGTCTGCCGGGTTCTCGCTGCTTCCTGCTGCCGTCGTGGCAAATTCCTCTCCATCCAGGCTGCCCTCAACTACAATCTCCAGCATCTCTTCACTCAGCTGCGAAAACATCACACTCATTTCTCCGGTTTTGATCTCATTCCCCCGCTCAATATGCAGGTCATATGAAAACATCTGACCGCTTGCAGCTGTCATTTCTGCAAAACCTGGAAACATATCCATCTCCCAGGCCTCAGCCGGCCTATTGATAACTCCAGGCGAAACTGCCATAAGAAATATGATCAGAAAAATCATTAATGCCAGAGAAAAACTCCAATTCAAACATACCTTTTTACCGCCATATGCTGCACCGAACCTCAATTTTTTTGAGTAAATTTGAAATTTCATTTAGTTATAACTCCCTTCCCGGAGGTAAGAGCGCATATTTACAAAACACACAAAAATCGCACTGCTTGAAGTTGCTAAAATAAAAATTTCTGGATCTTCTCCATAATCGCTGGTGAAATTTACGACAAATGCCTGTAAAAGCGATAGCTGCTCACCTCTTATTAA
>CAZVZM010000021.1:0-29009 GCA_964630835.1 uncultured Halanaerobiaceae bacterium | reverse complement strand
GAAAAATATTCCTCGCACTGCCTGCAGAACATCCTGTCATCATCAATTAATATAATATCCAGAGTATTTTCCATGAATATGCCCCCCATATCCCGCCTGGAAAATTATTGCTAATAATTTTAATAGTTATACCTGCTGCTAATAATCAGATTCTTTTCCAGTTCTTCCCCCCTGACAGACTAAATAACTTTCAGAATTCCGTATTAAATACCTTAAACTGCTTTATACTTTTTTACTTTCCGCTCTTTCCATAAGCTCTTCGGCATGTTCTATGCCGGTTTCGCTATCATCAGCAGCGCCCAGCATTCGGGCCAGTTCGGTCTTTCTCTCCTCTCCTTCCAGCCTGCTAATTTCAGCTTCCACTGTTTCTTTTTCCCTATCTGTTTCTTTTTCAATGTAAAAATGGCGGTCAGCCATACTGGCAAGCTGGGGCAGATGAGTTATACAGATTATCTGGCGCTGGCTGCTAATCCTTGCCAGTTTATCGGCAACCTTCAATGCCGTCCTCCCGCCCACCCCCGCATCTACCTCATCAAAAATCATTGTATGGACACGATCATATCGGGCTGTAATGGATTTAAAAGCTAGCATTATCCGGGATATTTCTCCTCCGGAAGCCACCCGGGAAAGAGGTTTGAGCCTGGTACCTGGGTTGACTGCAATGAGAAATTCTACGCTGTCCAGGCCCTTTTCTGAGGGATTATCTCTCTCTTCAAACTGAACCTTAAATCGAGCCTCTTCTAAGGCCAGATCCTTTAATTCTTCCCTGAGTTTTTCCTCCAGCTCTTCGGCTGTTTTTTCTCTCTGCCGGGAAAGCTTCTTGGCGTTTTCAATGTATTGTTCTTTTACCGATACCATTTTATCTTCAATTTCCTCAAGTCTATCTTCCAGTTCATTTAACTGCTGGTATTCTTCCTGCAGCTCATCGCGGTATTCCAGTATTTCGCTGACAGTATCTCCATATTTTCGGCGCAGACTATTTATTGTATCCAATCTTTCCTCAAGCTTTTTTATGCGGCCAGGATCAAATTCCTGGTTTTCATGATAGTCCTGTATCCGAAAACCTAAATCCTGGAGAGAATAATATATATTCTCCGCCAGCTCATGAATTTCTTTGAGCTCCTCATCAAATTCGGCAATTTCTTCAAGACTTGAACTAATCTGCCCCAAACGATCGAGAAGACCCGGTTCGTTAAAATCACCACCGCATATTAATTCCCCTGCTTCCCCGGTTGTTTCGTATATTCTTTCGCTGTTATTTAGCCGGGCAAGCTCCTGTTCCACTTTTTCTATCTCCCCCTCTTCCAGACTGGCTGCATCTATTTCTTCAAGCTGATACTCGATGACATCCATGCGGCGGGCTCTATCACTCTCCTGTCCGGTAAGCTTTTTCTTTTTTTCTTTTAATTTTTGAAGTCGGGAGTATTTATCCGCCACCTCAGACTTCAATTCTCTGGATGACCCGGGTAGAAGATCATCCAAAATATCTATATGATTTGAGCTGTGAAGAAGATTTTGATGTTCATGCTGCCCGTGAATATCAACCAGCTGACGGCTAACCTCCCTCACCAGCCAGAGCGGCACGAGCTGTCCATTTATGCGGCAGCGATTGCGACCGCTGCGCCTTATTTCGCGAGATAAAATCAGAGACTCCGGATTGGGTTCGACACCCGCCTGAGATATTATTTCGTCTATATCTTCACTTTCAGAAATAAAATAGCTGGCTTCAATGAAAGCTGACTCACGACCATCCTTGATAACATCGGTGCTGGCTCTCCCTCCGAAAAGCATCTCCATCGCGCCTACGATAACTGACTTGCCGGCACCGGTCTCGCCGGTGATAATATTCAGACCGTCGGTAAAAGAGATGCTTACCTCGTCAATGATGGCAAAATTTTTTAAAACCAGATCACCAAGCATATCAGGCTCTCCTCTGTATGAATTTTTCTAAAATAACTGCCCGTGCAGGTTTTATCCAGCCCTGAGGGCAGCGGATATATTCTGTAAGCAGCAGCTTTTCTGTAATAAGCTAATAAGAGAAGAGATATTCGAAAACTTCTCCAGAATAGTTTTTAAAAAGATGCTACACACGCTGTAAACCATACAAATTACCTGTTTTGTTTAATAGATACCCAGTTTCAGTTTTTCACGGAGGATGCGATAAAAATTTCTCTCAGGAAACTGCACCATTTTTACTGAGCGCGAAGACTTTGTCAGAATAACTTTATCCCCATTTTTAAAGCTGAAATCACACCTGCCGTCGGTGCAAATTCGGAGTTGACCGGATTTAATCTTTGGCTCTATCTGAACCTGCTCATCGCCTCCGATAATCATAGGACGAATATAAAGATTGTGGGGACAGATGGGAGTTAAAGAAATAACCTCAAGCTCAGGATTAATTATCGGTCCTCCCGCCGATAAAGAATAAGCTGTGGAGCCGGTGGGAGTAGCAGCAATCAATCCATCACCGCGGTAGTTAGCAATAAACTGCTCGCCAATATAAAAATCCATATCGATAAGGTGTCTGTTATTTCCGCGAGATATTACGGCATCGTTTAGCCCGTGACTTTCAAATATTTTTTCTCCTTCTCTTATCACCCGAGCAGAGATCATCATTCTGGCATCAGTTGTATAATTTCCTGCCAGGAGTTCATCTGCGGCCTCAAACATTGATTCCGCCTCAATGACCGCCATAAACCCCAGGCTACCAACGTTAATTCCCAGCAGAGGAGTATTGCTATCGCAGAACTCCCCTGCCGCTTCCAGCATGGTGCCGTCACCGCCAAAAATTACAATGAAATCAGCTTCTCGTTTTATTTCCATTTTATCTGTTGTTCTGCAGCTGGTTTCGAGCAGCGAGGCTGTTTTTTGCTCCACAGCCAGAGAAACGGATCTATCCTGCAGATAATTGACGAGTTCATCTGCAAGATCGATAGCTTTTTGTTTTTGAATGTTTGCCAAAATACCAAGTGTGGGAATGATTGATCAACCCCTTTCCGGCTCCGCCCCTTTTAGTTCTGTTTCATTTTATGAGCCTTCATCACTGCGCTATCTATTTTTTCCTGAACAACATCTTCGGAGTTGTATTCTGGTTCTGTCTCCCCGGACCTGGTTTCATCGGGCATATATTTATAATGAGTGAGATATTCCAGATTTTTGGATACCTCTCCTCTCAGAGGCGAAGGACAGATATCCAAAAAATTAAAATCATTTCTCACCGCGCAGGAAATGACCCTCTCAAGAACCCGACGATGAATATCGGGATCTCTGACCACCCCCCCATCCTGAACGTTATCAGGACCTGCCTCAAATTGGGGTTTTATAAGGGCAATTAAATCCGATCCGGTAAACATAAAATTCACGGTATTGGGTATGATGAGTGTCAGGGAAATAAAAGAAACATCAACTACCACAAGATCGAACCTGCAGGGAAGTTCCTCCCGGGTCAGATAGCGAAAATTGGTCTGCTCCCTCACTTCCACTCTCTCATCGCTGCGTAGTTTCCAGGCCAGCTGATTGGTTCCGCTGTCCACCGCCACGACCTTTCTGGCTCCTTTCTGCAGCAGACAATCCGTGAACCCGCCGGTAGAGGAACCTACGTCCAGAACCTCTCTATCGGATGGATCTATAGAAAAGTTTTCCAGGGCTGCCTGCAGCTTGTGGCCGCCGCGGCTGACAAACCTCTTTTTTTTCTCCACTGAAATTTCAGCCTCTTCAGAAACCCTCTCACCTGCTTTATCCACCACTTCCCCGTCAACCCTCACCTCTCCGGCCATTATTGCCCGTTTGGCTTTGCTGCGTGAGGAAAAGAAATTTTTTTCTCTTAAAAGTTTATCGAGTCTTATTTTCTTTGCACTCATACAGCTATATCCCTTTCTCCAGGGACTGTCTTATCCTGCGAGCTATACCATCAGCATGAAGATTGTAACTTTTTCGCATTTCCTGCTGTCCGCCATGGGGGACAAATTCATCAGGAATCCCCATTTTCAGCACCTCGGCCGGAAGATCAACTTTTGCCTCAATACACGCTTCTACAACTAAACTGCCAAATCCACCCGCTAATACATTTTCCTCCACAGTTACCAGCATGTCAGCACCTTTATCTTCGATCAAATCAGGCAGCCTCTCATCAAGAGGTTTAATAAACCTGGCATTGAAGACGGATGCTTTGATACCCTCGTTCCGCAGTATTTCTGCGGCTTTAAGAGCCGGGTTTACCATGGAACCTACCGCTACAATAAACACGTCCTCACCTTCCTTGAGCAGTTCTCCTCTCCCGGGGGAAAGCAGAAAAGGATCCTCAGCTATTTTTACCCCCTCTCCCTCCCCGCGGGGATACCTTATTGCGGCTGGAGACTCCAGCTCATGGGCGGTCCACATCATCTGAACCAGCTCATTTTCATTTCGTGGAGCCATAAATACTAAATTGGGAACGGCTCGCAGATAGGAAATATCAAACAGGCCCTGATGAGTTTCCCCGTCACCGCCAACGATCCCCGCCCTGTCAATCCCAATTGTGACAGGGAGATTTTGCAGACAGATATCATGAATCACCTGATCATATCCTCGCTGCAAAAAGGTAGAATATATAGCTGCGAAAGGTCTCATTCCCCCGCGAGCGAGTCCGGCACTAAAAGTGAGGGCATGCTGCTCTGCAATGCCAACATCATAAAAGCGCTCGGGAAATTCCTCGGCAAAAATTTCCATTCCCGTCCCTGAAGGCATGGCCGCTGTAATACCGACAACTCTGATATCATGTCGTCCAATATCTCTGAGGGTTTTCCCAAAAATCTGGCTGTATGTGGGATTACAACGATTTTTTTTCTGTTCACCGTTCTCAATTTTAAAGGGGCTCACACCGTGATAATCGTCGGGGCTCTCTTCGGCCGGATCATAACCTTTACCTTTAACTGTAGAAGTGTGAATCAATACCGGACCGTCAACCTTATCAGCCCGGGAAAACACCTCCCTGAGTGTGGAAATGTCATGACCGGCTATGGGCCCCAGATAGGTAAAGCCCATCTCTTCAAAGAGCACCCCGGGAACCATAAAATATTTTAAGCTGTCTTTGGCTTTATCCACGGTCCGGGAAACTTCACCGCCGATACCCGGAATGGCATTTATAATATCATCTACCTCATCCGATAACTGCCTCAGTCCGGGTTCAGTCCTCAGTCTGGAAAGATAATCCGAAAGAGCTCCCACATTTGAGGCGATGGACATCTCATTATCATTGAGTATTACGTTAATATCGGCTCCCTCATCGCCGGCATGATTTAGGCCTTCTAAAGCTACACCTCCGGTAATAGCACCATCGCCTATCACACAATAAATTTTCTCCCTGCTGCCTTTATGATCTCGAGCCCTGGCCAGGCCCAGTGCAGAAGAAATGGATGTGCTGCTGTGCCCTGTGTTTATAATATCGTGTTCGCTTTCCTCATTTTTGGGGAATCCGCTCAGGCCACCTTTCTGTCTAATGGTGGAAAGCTCATCCTTTCTTCCTGTGAGTATCTTGTGCGGGTAACTCTGATGTCCCACATCCCATATAATCTTATCCCGGGGGCTCTCAAGATGTCGGTGTAGTGCAACAGTTAGCTCCACAACTCCCAGATTTGAAGCAAGATGACCACCGGACTCAGAAACAGAGTCAATCAAATACTCCCTGATCTCCTCAGCGAGCTGTTCGAGCTCTTCCTCGTTTAATGAATTTAAATCCTCCGGGCTATTTATACCACTTAAAATGTCCTCCATACTAATTCACCCCGCAACATTTTGTGCTTGTATTTTCAGCTAATTTCTTTTCTTATTTCTGGTTCTCCTCCAACACCGCTGCTTCAAAAAAGCTAAAAATATACCGGAAAGTCTAAGCTACATAACATTATTAAGCAGAGGAAAAATTCATGTGAACGGAGTCTTATAACTTCCAGAAATAAGCATTACCTGATATTAATATTGACGATTTACAACAAAATTAACGAGTTCCTTAAGATCATCTGCCTGCTCTTCAAATATTCCGAGAGCTTTTTTCGCCCTGCGGGCTGATTCACCTGCTTTTTGTCTGGATTTTTCCAGTCCGAGAAGGGCCGGGTAGGTGGCTTTATTTAAATCCTGATCCTTACCAACCTTTTTGCCCAGAGATTTACTATCTCCTGTGACATCGAGGATATCGTCGACAATTTGAAAAGTGAGACCGAGCTGGAGGGCAAATTCCTCCAGGGCCTTCTCCTCTTTCCCGGTAAAACTGCCGCAGAGAGCACCTCCAATTATGGAAGCCCTAAACAATTCCCCGGTCTTGGCGGCGTGTATCTCCTGCAATTTTTCCAGACTCACCTCTTTATCTTCGAAGCGAAGATCGAGCGCCTGACCGGCAATCATCCCCGCAGGACCGGCAGCGTCAGCCAGCATCTCTATCAACTGACAGCGCCGTTCCGGCTTCATAGATATTCCGGAAGCAATCTTGAATGCCAGAGTCTGCAGGGCATCTCCCGCCAGCACTGCCATTCCTTCTCCAAATACCGTGTGGCTGGTTTTTTTGCCTCTGCGATATTCGTCATCATCCATGCAGGGCAGATCATCATGTATCAAAGAATAGGTATGAATAAACTCAAGGGCTGCCCCGTATCTGCGAGCAGCCCCGGTATCGCCTTCAAGCATTTCACAGGTGAGGCTGGCAAGAAAGGGTCGAATTCTTTTACCACCAGCCAGCAAAGTGTATGATATCGGTTCTCTGATCTTTTTGTGGATATCCAGCTCTGCCAGCAGCTTTTTCAAATATTTATCGAAATTCCAGGCGAAATCCTCCAGTTCCTTTTTTATATCTGAAAAACTGTCTTTTTCATCTGCCGCCTGATCTTCACCGGCGTTTTTCAAAATAAAAACACTCCCTTCAAACTTCCGGCAGCAGTGAGATGCTGCAGAACATCTAACTCCAGCACAAATTTTACCCGATCAATCGGATTTTAAACTTCTTCCTGCGGCCATTCAAAAGGAATAATTTCTTTCAATTCTCCGTGTTCCTCCACAACCTGTTCAATTTTTCCTTCTGCTCTATCCAGTTCTTCCTGACAGTATTTTATCAGCTTAAGACCGAGAGTAAATTTTTCTACAGATTCCTCAAGCGACAGCATATCTCCTTCCAGATCATCGACTATATCCTCCAGTTTTTCCAGAGCAGTCTCAAAATCTAAATCCTCAGGGGAAAATCCATCTTCTTCCCCGCTCGTAATGGAAAGCTGCTGAAATTTTTCATCATCTTCATTGAAATCTTTATTGTTTTCATTCAAAGGAATCAACATCCTCTCCTTTTGATTTGATTTCGCTCAAAATAAATCCGCGGCTTAGTCGTGTTTCAATGTTTTCCCCTTCATCTACATCCTCTGCAGAAGTAATAATTTCTCCATCCTCTCTGCGGGTAATACTGTAGCCGCGGGATAAAATTTTTAGAGGGCTTAAATTATCCAGGAGACCCGAAAGCTGACCGAGATGGTTCCTTCTATCTTCGAAATAGCGGGATAACTCCCGACTGAACCTATCAGCAAGACTGTCTACCTCCTGCTCGGCTGAGGCAAAAAGCCTCTGTGGCTCCCGCCAGATATGGCGATTTATCATATTATCAAGCCGTCGCTCCCGGGATTTTAAGTTATTTTCAAAAGCTGATACAATTCTCTTTCCCAGGTCCTCCAGCCTGTCTCTCAGCTCAATATAGTCAGAAACTGCCAGCTCTGCGGCCGCCGAAGGAGTGGCCGCTCTCACATCTGCGGCAAAATCCGCTATTGTAAAGTCAGTTTCATGCCCCACCCCACTGATCACAGGTATCCGGCAGTCAGCAATAGTCCGGGCCAGCTTTTCACTGTTAAAAGACCAGAGATCCTCCAGAGAGCCACCGCCGCGGCTTATAATGATCAAATCTATGTCTTCTTTCCCTTCAAGATACTCTACTCCTCTGATAAGCTCTGATTCAGCTTTATCTCCCTGCACATGAGCAGGAACAAGCAGGGCGGAAATGGCGGCAAACCGGCGCTTAAGCACAGAAAGGATATCCCTTATGGCAGCTCCCGTGGGGGATGTAACAAGCCCTATTCTGGCCGGAAGAAAAGGTAAATCCTGCTTTCTTTCCTCATCGAAAAGCCCTTCCTCCTTTAATTTTTCCTTTAGCTCCAAATACTGCTTATAAAGATCACCCGCTCCCACCTTTTCCAGCTCTTTCACATAGAGCTGATACTCTCCGCGCGGTTTATATACATCGATATAACCCGAGGCCTTTACCTGCTGACCATCCTCAGGTTCAAAATCCAGGTCCTTATTTTTGTGTTCAAACATGACGGAGCTGAGCGTGGCTTCGCTGTCCTTCAGAGTAAAGTACATATGACCGGAGCTGTGATGATGAAAGTTGGAAATCTCACCCTCGACGGTGAGATCGGACAAAATTTCGTCGAGGGTGAGTATTTTTTTTATTCTGGCTGTAACTTCGGATACAGAAAGAATGTTAGACTCCATGATACTCCCTGGCCTCTACAGTATTTTGCATCAGCATTGCGATAGTCATAGGACCCACTCCACCGGGCACAGGAGTGATGGCTCCGGCTTTTTCTCGGGCGGCTTCAAAGTCAACATCGCCGACAAGCTCTCCTTCGACCCGATTGACACCTACATCTATGACGCATGCGCCTTCCTTTACCATATCGCCTGTTACAAACTCGGGCCTGCCTACAGCCGCCACCAGGATATCCGCCGATCTTGCCTTGCCGGGGAGGTCCCGGGTGCGAGAATGGCAGATGGTAATTGTGGCATTTCTCTCAATAAGCAGGTGCGCCACCGGCTTACCGACAATATTGCTTCTGCCAAGCACAACAGCATCCTTACCCTCGATTTCTATTCCCTGCCTGTCAATAAGCTCTATAATTCCTTTAGGGGTGCAGGGATCAAACCTCTTTTCATCCTGCTGGCCACTGAAAAGTCTGCCCGTATTGATAGGATGAAAGCCATCAACATCTTTCCCCGGCTCAATGGCCTCAATAACCTTATGTTCATTGATGTGATCCGGCAGGGGCAGCTGAACTAAAATTCCATCAACTTTATTATCCTCATTGAGATCATCAATCATGTCTAAAAGCTCGTCCTCAGTAATATCCGCCGATACTTCTCTTTTATCGGAATAAATTCCGATCTCTTCCGCGGCCTTTTCCTTCATATTTACATAGGTCTGAGAAGCAGGATTATCACCGACCAGTATAACCGATAGGCCGGGGACTCTCCCCTCCTGCTTTAGTTCCTGAACTTTCCCTTTTAGTTCTTCTCGAATGTTAGCTGCAATTCCTTTCCCATCAATGATGTTGCCATTTGACATTAATGTATCCCCCCTGAATTAATAAAAGGTCTGTAAAAAGAATCTGAATATCATTTAATATAATTCTTTGCATACGAGGTTATTCCTGCCAGCAATCAACGATTAATTTAAAAAAACAATAGCAGAAAACCTATAACCCTTGACAAGGCAGTACCATTCCGGTAAAATTATATGTGTACAGGATAAATATGCTGAATTAAGGTGCTGAAGTGGCGGAACTGGCAGACGCGCATGTTTCAGGGACATGTGGGCGTCAGCCCGTGTGGGTTCGAATCCCACCTTCAGCACCATTTTTTATTTATGATATATCAACGAGAAGGGGGTTCTGCCCTCTTTTTATTTTTGTCTCATTTTTAAATCAAAGTCAAATCAAAGTGATATTAAAGCAGCGTATGACCGCGAAAAGCAGTAATTATGATATAATAAAATGAGTGAAGATTACACGGATCAGATCAATGGCAAAAGCATCTGCCAGGATGAGATGAGGTGAGATGAGTAAGATGAGAAAGCTATGTCCTATTGCAGTCACTCTAATTATAATGCTGGTTTCGACAGGATTAGTTGTGATGGCAGCACCTGCAGGAATAACAGATTCAATGGTGGTTGATCTTATTTCAGTCCTTGACTGTCCTACCATCGGTTTTGCGGTTGTCCATCGCCTTGATAATGACGAACTCCTGGTCAATATAGAAACTATTGCTCCTCCCGAAGCAATGGCCGGAGCAGTTTTTGAGTTTCGCTATGGTCAAGGTGAAGAAATGGTAACAGACAGATTCAGTGTCAATGAACACGGCAGGGGTACACTAAATTCTAAAATTTCATTATTGTCAGATCAACATTTAAACATCTGGAGATTAGATGCCCCGGAATGGGCGTTAGACATGTTTGCCGAACACCCCAATCTGCTGGTAGAAGAAGGCCACATGCAAGCTTTAGCTACAGCTGAAGCCCTAAACTTTCCAGTGGCGCGGAAGGTGACCAGGCCCTATAGAATTCTACCCAGGGGATCAAGAATTGTACCCATTTAAAGATTAATTTCGCCCAAAACCCCATGTGCAGAGAATGCAGCATGGGGTTTTGGCTATTTTAAAATATCACAATAACGGAAATGGAGAAGATGCAATTATTTTAATCCGGGTTTAGTCCCGGATTTTTTAATGGCATTAGTAACTTTTTTCTCAGCTCAAATAAAAAAAGAGGGCAAAGCCCTCTCCCTTAAAAGTGTTAAAATATTATGACTGGTTTAATCACAATTACAGTACTTCGGGTGGTGGCCATCTTCAATAAGAAATGGAGCATCTGTAACCCAATCATATGTGTTTTCTTCTTCCTGTATTGGGCCTACAGGGGGAGTGACGATGATATGGGTTGTATTTGTTCCTCTGGCGTCTAAAAGTGTGGGAAAACCATCGGTTTCAATAATGCTTTTGACCATATTTTCTACCGTGATAATGATCTCAGTACGTACATCTTCGACATAAAAGACATCGCTCATTGTATATGTTTCAATTGGTAGCGATTCCCAGGGGCCAGTTTCGGGGCGCGGTGGCATATTAAATGAGTATTCGGCGGAAAGAACGGCAGGGGTATAAGGAACTTCCTGCCAGTGTATCGCCTGCCACTTTCCTTCAAGCCCTTGACAGTTCCAGGCGTCGAACTCGGCATTAATACCTTGCGCTACACTGCTTATATATACGGCCTCATCTTCAGTATCATCTGTATCATCAAATCCATCCTTGACAAATACAACTTTAACAATCTTATCACTACTCATGTAAACTGTTGTTTCTGTACTATACCTGTCTGCCACATCTCCTTCCCATTTCCCAAATTTCCAGCCCTCTCCAGGAAACGCCCTTAAGTTTACCATGCTGTCTTCATCAAACTCATATGCCCCTTCTTCAGGTTCAACAGTACCTTCACCTTCAATAGAGATAGTTAGAGAATACTGTGCAGTTTCTTTCCCTCCATTACTGTCATTGTTTCCGCCCAAACACGCTACAAACAAGAATGTCAGGGCAATCAATAATATAAAAATTCCCATTAATTTTCCGATCCTTTTATCCATTTTTCTTCACCTCCCTATTATTTTTAAAACTGGATCTTCTCCATAATCGTTGGTGAAATTTACGACAAATGCCTGTAAAGCGATAGCTGCTCACCTCTTATTATAGGAAGCTATGAGGCGAAGTGATACTCGAAATTTTTCGAAGCCTGAGTCAGGTCCATGGCCGAAAACTAAACTGAAACAGAGGAAAAATTTCATTGTAAATGGAGCCTTATAACTTTTTGGAATAAGCATTCCGGTTTATTATCTATCGATTATTCTTCAGCTGTCAACAGCTGATCCATGAGGATGTTGATCATTAGATAAATTCTGGCTTCCTCAATATGATGTGGGTATTCTTCCTGAAGTATATATCTCCCTATCATTGGCACCTCTATACTTTTACCCGTGGCAGGCAAACCGGCAAATTCTCCCGTATGATTACCAACTATTGTCCACTCAATAACAGCTTCTCCGTTTCCTATTAATATATCAAGATTCCTGACTTCCTGAATATCAAAAGCTACATTGTAGAAGTAATCCAAACCAGCAATTAATTCTTCACGATTTGTTGCCATGGGCTGACCTGTAGCCATGTCCTTAAAATATACATCCTCCGTAACATAATTGTAGTTATGAGCCTCATCAGGATCTTCAGGATGCATATAACCCATCATTACTTTTTCTGTTATTTCAAATCCAGGGGCGGCATTTTCAGCTGAGACAGAGTAAGGGATTAATATAAAACCCAATGTGAGAATAATAAAAAACATCAAGACTAAAATCAGATTCTTTTTCCATGAATTAATCTCTTCTGAACAGATTTTGTCTATCACTTTCATCTCCTCTTTTCTTAGTTCGCCTGGTATTTTGAACCATATCCTTATATATTATTATACCACAAAAATAAAAATTACGGTCATACACCGGTCTTATTTCACTCATTGTAAGGTCTTATTGCAGGAAAAATCAGGTATAGCTATGAAATACTTCCTATGAGTTAAGAATAGTAAATTAAAAGCTGCTTGAAATACGACCGGCAGAAAAGTAAATCAAAGTATAATAAAAGTGAAATCAAAGTAACACAAGACTCTGAAAACCAGCAAATATGTTAAAATTAAGTGAGGGTAATTTATATCAGAATAATGGAAGGAAAATTTCATTGTGAGCGGAGCCTCACAGCTTCCATGAATGAGATCAATAAAAGCGGGAAAATGGCCTGAATGTAAGTGTTCTCAAACAAAATGCAACAACTGATGTGGAGATCCGAATGCTTTATAATCGAGGAAATTAAAAGATTATCAAAAAGAAAGGAGTATTCAAAAAAATGCAAAATATCAGGTTAAGGTTATTTAAATTTTTTCTGATCTCTTTTGCTTTGCTGATATTTGTAAATTTATTTACATTAGTTAACTATGAAGAATTAAAGGCAGAGGACATATGGCGAGATTTGCGGATAGATGGCAGGGGGATAACAGATTTTGATGCAGATGTTGAAGAGAGCATCATCGAAGATCTGCAGGACATATTTTTAATTTTTCAAACTACTCCTCACCTTAATCCGCCCCCCTCGGACGTTACTCAAATTCATCCCCGAATAAGGATACGTAAGCAGCCAGAATTTTTCTATGAACAGGGTAGTTTGCTCAGGGGTGATTTAGAACTTCGGATGTGGTTTGTAGGACAGGGAGCTCCCGGTCATACTGGTCGGGTGGACATTAGCGTTAATAATCCTGAAGCTCTGCTGGGCAAACCTGCTCTCATAGATGAAGATGGCGGTCTTTACATTTTGCCACCGGTTATAGCTGAACTTGAAAGTGGCCCTCTATACTGCAGGCAAGCCCATCCCCCGGGATATGAAGAGGAATATCCCTGCCGCAGTTTTTTCCCTCTGTGGAACCCGACGGTGGAACCAGTCCTGTATTCCGTCGTTTTCCCGCTTTTTAGCCTGGCCAGATCTGTAGGAGTTGCTACAGAGTTAACGGCTGCTGAATCTTCATTTTGGGAACCGGTAAGCCAGGAACGCTGGATTAGGGCTTTACAGCGATATTGTCAATTCGAGTTGGATCTTTTTCTGGAAACGATGAAGGTAGAGCAAGAACAAGAATGGACAGAAAAACAGGCAGAAAGGATGCGGAGGGAAACAGAAGAAATGCGGGATAGGTATTCGATTGAGGGAACAATCGAAATGAATGAAAAATTAATTAAAAGTTATGAAGATTCAATTGAACTATTAGAACATCAACTGGATAATCCCGGTTTTTTTCAAGTAGATGAGGAACAAAAAAGAATGATTCAGGAAAATATAAAACAATTTGAGCATGAGATTGATAAGCTTAATGCCGGTCTGGAAGAGCAAATTATTGCCAATCAGGAGAACGCTGAGGAATGGATTGAAATGATGGAAGCAATGACGAAAGCTATTATTTTACAAAAAGGTTTGCTTGAGGATATTGAAAAATTAATCCAGAAAGAAAAATGGGATGAAATGGAGGAAATGGCTATAGAATATGAAATTGATCATTTGCTCTTACTGGCGAAAGCAGGAAAAAATATAGGCTATCTGGAAACGGAACTGCAGCACCTGTCAGCTGCTGAACGGGCTGCTCCCGCCTATGGATTTGATATTCCCGGTTTTGCTCCAGGACCTCTTAAACATGTTGTGCCCCTGAGTTATGAAGCTGAGCGCCCATCAGGTTTAGTAAGTCCTGATAAAGAAGAGGCAAGGGCAGTGGTAGCCATCAAACCTGATTTTTTCGATGAGATAGCAGCGGAAGATACTGTTAAATTGATAGTGGTGGAATGGTGGGAAAGAACCGCTTCAATGTTTTATTCACCTGGTGCCAGATTTTACAGTGAAGCAAGGGTAAATATGCGGGAGAATCTCTGGCAAAGCCTGGATTGGGAAAGCCTTATACAAAAAATAAGACCATAGCAAAATATATAAAATTCCAATTATTCTTCAGCTGTCAGCTGCTGATCCATGAAAATATTAATCATGAGATAAATTTTGGCGAGTTATTTCTACGTAATTATCATCTATTTCAAATCCCAGGAATTTACAACCCAATTTTTTAGCTGCAATAGCAGTTGAACCGCCACCCATAAAAGGATCAAGCACAATGGTATCTTCATCAAAACCATGCAACTTAACACATCTTTTTGGTAGTTCCACCGGAAAAGCAGCCGGGTGGGATTTACGGCTTTGAACGGTTTCATAGGGGATAAACCACATGTTGCCCCGGGCTCTTTTATCCTGCTGAGCATGCTTCCAGCGTCCAATGTTGCTCTTATCAGCATAAGGAACACCATTGGCAAGTTTGTTTAATTTTACATCGTTATTTTTGGTGAAATGAAATATATATTCATGACAGTTATTCAAATATCTTTTGCTGTTAACCGGTTTATAATGTCCGGCATGAACATCTTCATTTAGATTTGGAGCTTCCTCTTTTAGAATATCTATATGTTTAACCCAGTGGATAGTATTTTGCAAGCAAAAATTTTTTGCCACTCTCATGGCAACTCTTATAGCTCTAAACTCGTCAGATGGTTTGTCGCCAATATTCAAAAAAAATGAACCGTTATCTTTGAGGCTTCGTTCAATTGCAACCGAAATCTTTTCAAGCCAATCCAGATATTCCTCAAAAGGAAGGTCATCTTCGTAGGTATTATAATTAACTCCAATATTATATGGAGGCGAGGTAACCACAACATCTATACTTTTGGGAGGAATTTTTTTTAATCCTGCTTCACAATCCTCATTATACACTTTATTGTATTCCAAGATGTCATCACCTTTTAATGTTTTTATATATAACGTTTAAAAACCCCGTATTTTTTTTCAGCCTGATAATGAAAAAAGCTTATAAATGAAGTTTTTTATCAAAAAGGGCCTGACAAAACCAAATATTTAAAGATAAATCGATATAGCGAAAATGAGGTGTATCGTGGCCAGGATTATAGTTATTCTGGCAAGATTTTTATGAGTGCTGAAGGAAAACTTCATTACCTGTTTGCGAGTGAGAAGCATGACTGAGGCGGTTAGTATCATGCTGATATAAGTTAAGATTCCCAGCCAGCCCGCCAGCGGCAGACCAAAATAAATCTGATAGGCTATTCTTTCTATAGGCTGCATATTTTCCCCTCCATTAAAATTTTGGTTAAACACAGCGCCCGGACAAAACGTCGCCGGGACTAAATAAAATCGGCCAGTTAGGATAGTCCCCTTTTAAGATCTGCTATAAGATCAGCGGTTTCTTCCAGCCCGGCGGAAATCCTCACCAGATTGCGGGAGATGTCCATATTATCCAGTTCCTCCCTATCATAGTCTCTATGTGTCATGTGGAAAGGAACTTCTATGAGAGTTTCTGCATCTCCCAGACTAACTGCCAGCTTGATAAGGGATAGATTTTCTATAAAATTTTTACCTGCGATCTCTCCCCCTTTCAGTTCAAAACTTAACATGCCGCCCCAGCCCTCCATCTGATTTTTGGCATCTTTGTGAAAGGAAAATGATTTTAGCCCCGGATAATTTACTTCTTTTACGCGGGGATGTTCGTTTAGAAATTTAGCTATTCTAAAAGCATTCTGCTGATGTTTGTCCATGCGCAGTTTTAGCGTCTTTAGACCCCTGAGCATAAGCCAGGCATTGAAGGGACTCATCACACCTCCATAATCCGACATATATTCAAAACGCAATTTTTTCATGTGATCGGAATTTCGGGAAATAACTATTCCCCCTACAGCATCGCCGTGACCGCTTATATACTTTGTGGTGCTGTGAACTGTGTAGCTGACGCCCATTTCCAGTGGACGCTGCAGATAGGGAGTTGCAAAGGTATTATCTACTACCACAGGGATATTATGAGATTGGGCAAAATCGGTGATAGTAGATATATTTATAATCTCCAGTGTGGGATTGACCGGGGTCTCAAAATAAATCAGATCAATATCCTCCGGGCGGTATTTATCCAGTTCTTCCTCATTTAGATTGGTAAACTCAACTTCTATGCCATTTTTGGGGAGTATATTTTTCATGAGATTGTAGGTAGAACCATATATCACATCATGGACTAAAACTCTATCACCGCACTGTAAAAGGGAAAGCAAAAGGGTAGAAATTGCCGCCATGCCAGAGCTAAAAGCCACGGCGCTTTCGCCCCCCGCTAACTTTGCCATCCTTTTCTCCAGAGGTTTAATAGTGGGATTATTTCCCCGGGTATAAACGTAATTACCTCCTTCTCGTCCAAAAGTATTTTCTGCTTCCTCCAGACTGTTAAAATAAAAGCTGGAAGTCATGTATATTGGCTGATTTATGGCCTGATGGGCGGTGTCGGGAGGGTATCCATGTATGGAGTTTGTGCTAAAACCATAATCAGACATCCGCCTGCCTCCTTTATTTTTTCTTTCAGCTTCACTTTAAAATAACCGGTTTTTTGGAGGAGTCTAAAATTCATTTCGGAAGTGCACCGAAGATTACGCCTCCATTATTCGATTTTTTCCGCATTATGTTTATAGTCAGGGGGCAGTTCACAAAATTTATTTGTAATTTAGACAATAAAATCATCGTGACAGGTGCAGGTTTTAGCTTCGTAATCGGCTGAGGATAGTATCTCAACATAATTGAACAAAAGGTCGCTCTTTTTTTCTTTCACAATACCACGCATGGTCTCCTTATCCAGATCTTCTTCCTTTTTAAAACCAGTTCCCCAGTTGACCACGATGCTGACATTTGCATAACACATACCCAATTCTCTGGCGAGAATTGATTCCGGCACATTGGTCATACCCATAACTTTAACTCCCAGTTTGTTTGCCATCTCTACTTCGGCAGCAGTTTCAAACCGGGGGCCTGGAAATGCGCCATATACCCCTCCCCCTAACAATTCCTCCTGCTGCTGAGAATACCTCTGTTGTATTTTTTTATTTAGATATGGGCAGTAGGGATTTTCCATGTTTAAATGTCTCACAGTGTCATCAAAGTAGGTGTAGTTTCTATTTCTGGTAAAATCGATAAAATCTTCGATTAGCACCAGAGCACCAGGGGGATAATCTTCATGACAGGAGCCTGCTGCCGTTGTTGCCAGAATCTGCCTGACTCCGAGATTTTTTAGGGCCTTCATATTAGCCCGATAATTGATTTGATGTGGCGGCAGAGAATGAGACCTGCCATGCCGGGCAAGAAAAGCATACTCTTCCTCTTTGATCTCTTTTATATCCAGAGTTACGCTCCCGTAGTCGGTATCGATCTCAGTTCTCCTGCTGGATGTTGCAAGTTCATCAATTTCATAAACGCCGGTGCCCCCAATTATTGCCCGTCTTACTATTGTGATCCCCTCCTTATATTTGCTGCTTTTGAATTTATAATTGCACTGCATAAAGTCGATTTTTTCGAAATACCTGAATTATGATTCCTGACATGTCAAAAATCATTCCAAACAAATTTGAAATAAAGTTGCTTCTTGCAGCTAAATCATTTATGTTAGTTTATATGATAGAAATTAGTATTATTGCTTTAAAACTTTAAGGTTTTCAGAAAAGGGCGGTTCAATGACACCTTCGGCAGTTATGATACCGCTGATAAATCTATGAGGGGTTACATCAAAAGCGGGATACTTTGCTTCAACTCCGGGAGTTGCTATCCTTTTACCGTTAAGATGGGTAACCTCCCGGGAGGAGCGCATCTCTATGGGGATATCCTCCCCTTTTTCAGTGCTGAAGTCAACATGACCTCCGGCATAGACAGGCACATCATTTTCATTTGCCGCCAGAGAAATCATGTATGTGCCCACTTTGTTGGCTACATCGCCGTTGCTGGCTACGCGGTCAGCCCCCACAATTACTATATCAATTTCACCACGCTGCAGGAAATGTCCCGCCATGCTGTCGGTGATAAGCCTGGTGCTTATATTGAGTTCCTTAAGTTCCCAGGTGGTAATTCTTGCCCCCTGAAGATATGGCCGGGTCTCCGTGGAATATACCGTGATATCCTTTCCCTGCTGATCGGCAATTTTGAATATGCCGGTTGTGATTCCTCCATACCCGGCACCTGCAATAGCACCGGCGTGGCAGTGGGTGAGAATTTTGTCACCCCTTTCGACCAATTTAGCTCCTTTCACGGCCAGCTTTCTGGCTCTTTTAATTTTATCACGCACGTATTTTACTACGATTTCTTCAGTTGATCTGGCCAAATCTCCACCTCTCCGCGCTTCCTCCAGGATTTTATCTACAATCCAGCCCAGCGAAGAAGCGGTCGGCCTTGTGTCCTTTATCATTTGACCGGCTTCTTTAAGACGGGAAAAATCCCCTTCCAGACGAGCGGAAAGAAGCATTCCGTAAGCCCCGGTAATAGCCAGGCTGCCTCCACCGCGCACCTTCATTTCTTTTATTGCCCGGGCCGCTTCGGAGGCATCGGTGAGTTCTAAATATTTCCTCTCAAAAGGCAGCTCGGTCTGGTCCAGCAGCAGAATCTTATCCTCATCGCAATCGTACATCACGTGTTTAATAATATCGGAATTTTCGATATAGTCATTCAGATCATTTAAGGTTTTTATAGATTTGAGCCTTTCCAATTCTTTTTGCAGTTCAACATCTTCTGTCATAAAGGTTTAAATCTCCTTTCATTTATTTCGAAGGGGCAGCAAATTTTCCTGTAAACTGATTTTTATATCTTCCAGTATAATTTTATAAGCTGATTTTAACACACCTATTTACTGCTAAACGCAAGAAGAACCATGGTTATTTAATGGAACCTGAAGTCAATCCTGCAATAATATATTTTTGAAACAGAACGCCCAACACAATGGGGGGTATAACACTGAGAAGAAGAGCAGCCCCCAGCAGCTGATAGGCAATTTCAAATTCTCCGATAAACATCGATAGCGCCACAGGTAGAGTTCGCGCGCTTTCGCTCATGGTAAAGAGCAGCGCATAGAGAAATTCTCCCCAGGAAAAAAGAAAGGTGATGATCAGCACTGCCACTATTCCCGGTCTGGCTGCAGGCAGGATCACCCTGACAAAAGCTCCAAAACGAGAGCAGCCATCGATTAGAGCTGCTTCCTCAAGCTGTTCTGGTATCATGGAGAAATAATTTTGCATGATCAGAGCTGCCCAGCACATATTGAAAGGAATGTAAAGAAAGAGAAGCGGGAGATATGAATCCAGAATTCCCCACTCCCGAAAAAGTGTGAACAGGGGTATTGCCAGAGTGACCGCAGCAATTAAACGGCTGCCCAGCACCAGCACGAAGGTTATTTTTTTGCCAGGAAATTTAAATCTGTCGAAGGAATAGGCGGCAAAAACCCCGAATAGAACACCGAAAAATGCTGAAATGCTGGCCACCACCGTAGAATTGAATACTGAGTTACGGAAAAGATTTACGGGTCTTTCAACCTGGCCTCGCAGCGCATCAGCATCTATACTGCCGGGAAATAGAAGTGCCTGAAAACTCTGCAGTGATGGTTCGCGAGGAACCATGGCCGGAAACCTGGTACCGGAGAGAAATATGCCGGGCGTAACGCTCATCACGAACACAAAGTAAATTGGCATAATTACCCAGATACAGAAAAGTATGATGAAAATCCTGTGCAGCAATTTTTTCTTGCCCTGTAGTTTATGAACTTTGGACATTTTTGACCTCCTTTAAATCTGATACTTCTTTAACACCGGATTCTTGCATATACAATATTTAGCATTTATATTACTTTTTTCTATTTTATTGTTCACCGCCCAATAAAGAGCGGTAATAAAAAACGGTGAGAAAAAGTGTCAGTAAAAACAGCAGAAAAGCCACTGCCGCACCCTTACCGTAATTTAAGTAGGCAAAAACCTCCTGATAGGCATAAAAGGGTAAAATTCTGGTGGCATCGCCAGGACCTCCACCTGTCATGATGTAGATCTGCTCAAAAGCATGCAGGACGAAGATGGTCTTCATTATAAGAGCTACCACAATAGTGGGTTTGATAAGCTCAACTGTAATATGACGGAACATCTGCCAGCTGGAAGCACCCTCAATCATTGCGGCCTCGTAATAGTGGTCGGGTATGGCCTGCAGGGCGGCCAGAAAAATCATAATAAAAAGAGGCGTAAACTTCCAGGCGTCGGCAATGAGCACAGCCACCAGGGCCAGAATAGGAGAGGCGAACCAGCTGAGATCCCCCTCCAGCAATCCTGCATAGCGCAGGGCTGCATTGACGAAACCATCAATGGGATGAAAAAATCTATTCCACATCAGTGCGGACATGGCCGTTGGTATAGCCCAGGGTACTATGATGAGAGCTCTAACAAAAGTCCTTCCCGGGAAATGTTTATTGAGAGCAACAGCCACAAGCATAGCCAGTCCCAGCTGACTGATAATACTCCCCACCCCAAAGAAGACAGTTGCACCCAGACTGCTCCAGAGTCGATCGCTGGTTAAAAGTTCAATGTAATTTTGTAAACCTACAAATCCATGATCCATCATGGGGTCAATATCACGCAAACTCATGAGAAGAGCTCTTATGACCGGATAGATTGTGAAGATGGCCAGCAAAATGAGAGCCGGGGTGACAAGTGCCAGCCCCAACACCTTCTCATCGTTGAAAACTTTAGCAGCCAACTTTTTCATCTCAAAAGATTCCTCCCGATATTAACATTAAGACACTAACTCACTTTGAATACTTTGCTTTACAGCTTATAAATTTTTAAACTCTGCCTGTAAAGACAGATGCAAATAAATAATTATTTATAGAGTGCCCCCGGGAAAACCCGGGGGCTTAAGGACTTAATTGATTTGTCAGAAAACTTCAAATTACTGTATTTCATCCAGGTCTTAGGGGTTTATTCTTTAAAATGTTTTAGATTCCTTCCGCTTCCAGTTCTTCCTGGGCTTCTTCCTGAGCCCGATTTAAAGCTTCTTCAGCAGAAATCGTGCCATGCAAAGCTTCGTGCAATCTTGGTGCGACGATTTCATCACGGAAGTAGCTGTACCAGGTCATGAAATCTGCCGGACGGAAACCGGGGTACTCCAGCTGCTTTTCGTAGACTGGATTAAGATCCTGATCTACCAGATCGTCTCTATCTCCGATGACATCAGGCATGACAGCCTCGGTTCCTTTATCTTCCAGAACTCCGACTGCTCCCAGTTCGCCGCTCATATATTCAAGCAGTTTGAAAGCATATTCTTCCGAACGAGTGGTGGCTCCTACAGCCCAGCCCCCACCTCCTATTGGAGTGTAACTCTCTACTTCTTTGAGTCCAGGCAGCAGAGCGACGCCATACTTATCATGCACAGCCGACTCATCCGGATCCTTGATATCGGGGTAGACAGCACCCCAGTTGATCTCGAAGGGAGTTTGTTCAGCCATGAAAGAATAAACAGAATCCCAATCACCAAGCTCCAGGGAGGCTTCCGCTACCACACCTTCTTCGAGCATATTTTTCATATACTGCAGAGCGGCTACTCCTTCCTCGCTGTTGAAAACAAATTCGGTGTGATCTTCGTTGATCCATTGGCCTCCATGCAGTTTGAGGAACATATCAAACCAGCTCATTAAAGCTTCACCTACATCCCAGCCCAAAACGAGACCATAGTCAGCTAAATCTGCTTCAATAGCTTCTAAAGAAATATCACGCAGTTCATCCCAGTTTGCAGGCGGTTCATCATAGCCCAGCTCGGCCAGCATGGGTTCATTGTACCAGTAGAAATAGGGAGAAGTGATGACAGGGAGACCCCAGGTTTGATCATGTGACTGCATCTTTTCTATGGAAGCGGGAAAATAATCAGCAAAAAGATTTTCTCTCTCTGCTTCCTGATAGTGATCCTCCAGGGGAATAACCATGCCCATATCACCGAGCTCGGCATGCCAGGAGTTGCTCATCCAAAAAACATCAACTGGAACACCTCCCCCGATGGAGGTGGTCAGCTGCATGAAAAAGTCAGCATAGGGTACGACCTGCCATTCTACATTAATCCCGTATTCTTCTTCAAAAGCCTCCACAGCTTCGCCAGAATATATTGGCCCCGTGTCAGTTCCCATTATGGTCAATTCAGCGGGTTTATCTGCCTGCACCTGTGACTGTCCAGCCAAAAACGCAATCACCAAAATGAGAACGAAAGTTAAAAGACTTTTTTGGGAAAACTGCATTAAAAAACCTCCTCTGGTGGATTTGATTTTTCGGTCTGCCGATTGAATTTTAAACTGATGACTTTACGGTAGTGTAATGTGGGAGCCTTTTTGCGGGGGTTTTATATTTCTGAGAATATATTCACCTCCTCACTGTCTTTTGAATTAAATTAGCCCAATATTGCCCTGTTATTCTCAAAATTATAAGTGTATTCATAGCGAATAGCGAGATAAAATTTAATATGGTGTTAAATTAGAATTACGCTTTAATTGTATCATAAAGCGAGCAACGATGTAAGTACTGATTATAAGATAATCTTTGATTAATTGCAAAAAATGAACCCGACAAAACCCATTGCTGTCTCGGTGATAAAATAATTTATAAGTATTTAAATAACCAAAAATAAAAATACATCTGACATCTATCATCCTTCATCAAACATATTTACAAATTCATCGGCCAGCTCAGGATCGAACTGGCTGCCGGCACACCTTTTAATTTCCTTAAGAGCTTCTTCACGGCTCAAAGGTTCTCTGTAGGGACGGCCATTTACCATGGCGTCATAAGCATCTGTAATCGATATAATCCGTGCTAGCAGGGGAATTTCTTCGCCTTCAAGTCCCTCCGGATAACCACAGCCATCCCATCTTTCATGATGATGGTGGATATCTCTGGCAATGTAGGCAAACTTCTCAGTGGCAGAGGCAATTGCATAGCCTTTTTCTGAATGTTTTTTTACCTTCTCCCATTCTTTTTTGCTGAGTGCAATCTCCTTATCTAAAATATCTCCAGAAATTGTTATTTTTCCAATATCATGCAGATTTGCCAGCAGGGAAAGCTGCTCCATCTGATCTTCGGATAGGTCAATTCTGCTGCCGAGCCTTTGTGATAAATCATCCAGCCTTATGGTATGATCTCTGGTTTCGTAACTGCTGGTGCTGAGAGTGTCGAGTATGTTTTCTATTAATTCACCTTCTATTTCTTCACCTCCGGCAAGCTTATTTTGATACATTTTATCATCGGCTGCATTTAATACACCATATATATCTTCGTCAATCTCATTTTTTGTAGCCAGGCCAGCCGCCACAGAGACGGGAATATCATTTAATTTGACTCCCTCAGCCTCTTTAATTATACGCTCACATATCTTTTTGCCCTCCCGATACGAGGTTTGAGGAAGCAAGATCACAAATTCATCTCCCGCCCACCGGGCAACAATATCTTCTTCCCTTACTGCGCTCTCCAGGATACTGGCCACTTTAATCAGAAGCTCATCGCCTTTATTGTGCCCGTATGTATCATTAACCATTTTCATGCCATTCACATCACACATGATCAGACTTATAGGCAGCTGTCTTTTGGTATCCAGTCGCTCTAGCTCTTCCTCCATATAAGATCTATTGTAAAGATCAGTAAGGCTGTCGTGAAAACTTATGTAATGCATCTCTTTTTTCGCCTCTAATTCCCTCAGTGCAGTTCTGGTATGGGATACCAATAGCTCAGCCATCTGCAAATCCAGCCTATCAAACATATCTGCATCCTCTGCAACAGCCTGAAATATCCCGTATTCTCCTATGGGTACGGTTAAGACCGACTCATATTTATGCTGCAGGGGATTTACACCTTTTTCGTCGCTCAACTTCTTTATAAGAGAAGGCTCCTGAGATTTATAGACATCGATACTGATACTCTCATCTTCGGACAGATCAACAGTCTTGGATTCATCGGGGTCAACCTCGGAGGATATAGCCTTTACCTTCAGCTTATTATCCTCAACAATATCCAGAACGCAAAGATCAAATTCAAGAATTCGTTCGGCGGCTTCGACAGTCTTCTGATAAATTTCTTCCTCTTTTTCACTCCTGCTAAGATCCAGGGCTATTTGATGCAGTTCGGTAATTTTTTCCCGGGCAGAAACCAGTTCAGTAATATCATCATAAAGAGCATATGCCCCCTGCACTTCTTCATTTACAATAATTGGCACGCCCTGAATTAAATACTTCCTTGCTTCTCCATCTTTACTATAACGGGTACCTGATTGAACATTCTTTTTTCCCGAGAGAAATTCCTCCGTGGCACTTCGGTCTGCATATCCCTCTTTTCCCATCTCCAGAACATCATCCAGGTGCATTCCCTCTATATCTTCCAGGTCAAATTCAAATTTATTTTTAAACTGGTCATTTACATCCTCAATATTTCCTTCTTTATCCAAAACTGCTATGGCTGAAGAGCTATTTTCAAATAGAGCATTTTTCTCCTGAAACTCCCTTTTCTTTTCATATCGAAGCTTTGAAGTTTTCCCCATTACAGCACCTGCCAAAAAATAAAAAGCCGCTATAGAAAAGGCAGTCCAAATATTTAAAAATAATGCCTCAAGATAATGACCGACAGCTAAAATCAGCGAAACTCCAGCTGCTGCAGTTAAACCTCCTTTCTGCTTCCACTTTTCCGCTGAAAATACAACCGCTATGAAGCCCAGAAGAGCAGTATCATGAACAGTCGGGGTCAGAAAAAAAGTTGCCGGCATAATTACCAAAAGAGCAATTACAATCATGATTGATAGATTTCTTGACTCAAAAAACACTCAAATCACCTTCTCTCTGAGCTGCTTATAATTAATTTGGACTCTAAAATAATTCCTTAATATAACAATTATATGCCATTGATGAATTTACCTCCCTTTTATCTGGAAAAATTTTATTGTGAGCGGAGACTTATAGCGTCCATGAATGAGTTCTATAAAGTGGGAAAATGTCCTCAATGTAAGTGTTCTTAAACAAAATGCAACAACTGATGGGGAGAAGAACCACTATAAATTATAACTAAATTTAATTTTTGACAACTACAGATACTCCATCCGGCACAACTGTAATATCAGCTTCTTTTTTCGGTAACATACTTTCAGCCATTGAAATGGCTTCTTCTATAGTATCCGCTTTGTGCATATACATATTTTCAACCATCTCTCCAGGCGCATCGGTTATCATAATAACCTCAAAGTTATCCAGAATTCGAGCCAGAATCTGCGATTCCCACTGGTCAGGGACAGTCTCCGACATATCACGGCTTTTTATATCTTTCCGAATCTGCTGCACGCTATCGGAGTCAACAAAGGTATTATAAAAACCCTCCCCTCCATGTCCATCAGAACATTCAGCTGCGATAATTATTACTCCTCCCTCGCGGCAGGTAGCCTCAGCGGCGGTCATTCCTTTGACTGATTGATAGATATTTTGGTCGAGAGGATAACCGCCATTAGTGGTAATAACTATATCGGCAGGAGAAGCTTTTACTCCGGCAAGATCTGATACAAAATCGCAGCCCTTTTCATGAGCCTTTTTCCAGTGGCCGGCAAAGGCATTTATTATTTCTTTATCCTCATTTATTGCTACATTCAAAATAAACTTTAGTCCTGCCTGATCAGCCGCATATAACATATCTTCATGAAGAGGATTTCCCTCTAAAATGCCGGTTCTTGCCCTCTCATGAGCGATAAACTCCCCACAGTGATTTCCTAAAACCGTCTCCCGACCCGCCACTCCGGGCAGAACACTTTTTCGCCCTCCAGAAAAGCCGGCAAAAAAATGAGGCTCGATAAAGCCTTCCGCCAGCAGAAGGTCTGATTTTATAGCATGTCTGTTTAGTTTTAGATCTCCTCCGGAAGGCAGGGTGCCGCAATGAAGCATGTTATCTTCATCTTCACAGCGATGCATGATAATTTCTTCTTCCCTGACAATTTCCTCACCAAATTTATTTACCATTTCCTCGCGAGAACTGGGACGATGAAAACCTGTAGCTATGAGTAGTTTTATAGAACTCCCCGGATTTCCCTCTCTCAACTTCTTGAGCATGGGAGGAATAATAAATTTGCTGGGAACAGGCCTGGTGTGATCACTGCAGATTATAACTATATCCTCTTTTCCCACTGCTAATTTGGGCAATCGGGGCGAATCTACAGGCTTTAGGAGTGCTTTCTCGACCAGTCTTCCCTGATCGAATTCAGGGCGATATTCTTCGGCCCTGGAAACAAGCACCTCATTTAGCCTCTCCTCCGGTAGAGAGAAATTAAGCTTTTTTCTGCCATAAGGTAATTCCAGCTGCAATTTGACACCTCCTCAAATAATGGTAATGGAGATTAAATCAGGAGAACAAACACAGGGACCAGCAGCACAGTTATTAACCCTGCTAATCCAATAGCTAAACTGCTCATAGCTCCCTCAGTTTCTCCAAGTTCCAGGGCTTTAGCTGTCCCTATCGCATGGCATGCGGTCCCCATAGCCAATCCTCTGGCTATTTCATCCTCAATATTAAATATCTTCATAATTACAGGTCCAATAACAGCCCCCAGTATCCCAGTCATAACAACAATAGCTACTGTTAGAGAATGAATTCCTCCTATCTGTTCCGATATTTCCATTGCGATAGGAGTGGTGACTGATTTAGGGATTATAGAGAACCCTATAACTTCACTCAAGCCAAATAATTTAGCCAGATACCAGCCGCTGGTAATGGCCGTTATGCAGCCTGCTGTTACTCCCCCCAATATAGGGATTAAATTGGATTTCAGGAGTTCTAGCTTCTTGTAGAGAGGGACAGCCAGAACCACTGTTGCCGGTCCCAGGGCGAACTCGATGATATCTCCACCTCTATTATAATATTCAATATCAATATCAAAGAATAACAATGTGCCGATTATCATCACAACACTGATCAGCAGAGGATGGAAGAGTGGAATTTGGGTCTTCCGCTGTATGATTAGGCCGAGTTCATAGAAAAAAATCGAAATAACAATACCAAAATAGGATGTCTGCAGCCATTCAAACACCATCATACCTCCTTACTGCTTAAAATTTTTTTCAAAAATTGAATGGTAAGTCCTGTCACCGCCATAACTAAAACTGTGGAAATGAAAAAAACCCCCAGTATTGGCAGCCAATTTCCTTTAATTAAGTCTAAGTTTCGGATTAAATTAACTCCTGGTGGCAAAAAGAAAAAAGCCAGATGAGCTAAAAGAAAATCTGTAACCTCTGCAATCATTTCCGTTTTGACAGCACCAGTGATCAGAGCACCCAGCAGTAAAATCATTCCCATCACATTCCCTGGAATCGGAAGGTTAAATAAAGTGCTGAGCAATACTCCCCCCGAAGCAAAGGCAGATATAATTAAAATCTGGCGGAGAATTTTCAAATTATCCCTCCCCGGTTCGCCTTATCAAGTGTTTAGAATATTCTACTCTCTTTAAACTAGCCTTGATTATTAACATTTCTTTGCTCTCAATTTATGTTTGCGTTGCTGTCCAAACGATCAATCAGAGCGGGAACAACCTCATAAAGATCGCCAACAATACCATAGTCGCAGTGCTTAAAGATTGGGGCGGATGGATCGTTGTTTATGGCTATGATAAAATCCGACTCCTTCATGCCGGCCAGGTGCTGGGGGGCTCCTGATATTCCACAGGCAATATAAATAACCGGTTTGACTCTGTGGCCACTATAACCCACCTGATGTTCTTTGCCAATATAATCTTCATCGACAACGTCTCTGGAAGCTCCAAGCTCTCCATCTAGCAGTTCAGCCAGCTCCTCCAGCAGAGAAAAGTCTTCGGGACTTTTTATACCTTTGCCGCCCGCTACAATCACATCTTCTTCTGTAATGTTTACATCTTTACCCTCCAGGCGCTCCAGCACACTGAGACCGGTATTGCCTGATATTTCTGCCTCCACTTTAATAATTTCACCGCTCCTGTCCTCATCTCTTTCAGCCTCTGCGAACTCCCTGTATCGGACCGTAGCCATCTGCATTTCTGAGGTTGTTTTGATGTGAGCCAAAATATTTTCGCTGAATGCCGGTCTTATCTGAACAAGCCTTTTGTCTGAAGGATCAATCTGAAGGTCTGTACAGTCGGCTGTAAGCCCTGCGTTCAGGGATATAGCAACGCGCGGAGCCAGAGAACGACCAAAAGGGGTGGCGCCCATGAGCACAATTTCCGGTTCTATCAACTCTTTAATATAATGTTCGAGATTATTCTTATACAAAATTAAATCCGGTTCACCCAGTTTTTCATGCTCCACATAATAAACTCTGTCTGCTCCCCTGTATATCAGTTCATAAACATTCATGCCTTCAGGGCCGAGCACTATAGCTTCGAGATTGGTGTTTAACTCTTCAGCCAGTAATTTTCCTTTATTGAGTAGCTCAAATGCAACAGGATGTATCTCTTTTTCACTTTGTTCCACAAATATGAGCACGCCCTTTTTACTATCACTCATAATTATATCCTCCTTTTATCCTGCATTACTCGTGTGAGCTCTTCCAGAGCTTCTTCCGTCTCATCTTCCCAGATTTTGCTCTCACGACTCGTTTCAGGAGGAACTTTTATATTTTTAACCCTGGTAAGCGAACCGGAAAGTCCCACATCATCATCATCTATACCCTGATCTGAAAATGCATCCACTCCCCAGGTTGTTATTTCGGCTTTTTTTGCTTTCATTTTATCCTTGAGAGAAGGAA
>CAZVZM010000020.1:13919-31238 GCA_964630835.1 uncultured Halanaerobiaceae bacterium | reverse complement strand
AAAAATTTCATTGTGAGCGGAGCCTCATAGCTTCCATGAATGAGATCTACAAAAGTGGGAAAATGTTCTCAATGTAAGTGTTTTTAAACAAAATGCAACAACTGATGTGGAGAAGAACCAATTCTCCTGAATAATTAGCGATAATAAAGGATTTTGTGAGTAATTTGCAAACAATTTGTGGTTATTATAATGCCGCTTTATTTAAGATGAACTCAAGTATGTTTTGTCAGGTTAGAAGGCTAAATTTAGCAAAAATCTTAATAATACGGAAATTTTTGAGGGGGTTAAATTGATGAAAATTTTGATAGTAGGAGGTGTGGCCGCAGGCACGAGTGCTGCTGCCAAAGCCTCCCGGGAAAATCCGGACGCAGAGATTGTTCTCATGGAGAGGGACACGGATATATCCTATGCCGGCTGCGGACTTCCCTATTATATCTCCGGAGTGATCTCGTCCCGGAAGGAAATTATAGCAAACTATCCCGATGAGTTTGCAGAAAAGTATGGTGTGGATGTGAGGACAGGTCATGAGGTGACGGACATCAATCACGAAAATCGCTCCGTAAAATATACCGATCTGGCAAATGATGTCTGCAGCAGTGAGGATTATGATAAACTTGTTCTGGCCACCGGTGCTTCTCCTGTAAAACCTCCCATTCCGGGTATCGATCTCAATAACATATTTACACTGAGAAAAGTTAAAGATGCCGAGATCATCAAAAGAGAAGCGGGAAACCTTAAAAATAACAGCGTGACAATTGTGGGGGCAGGGCTTGTGGGCCTGGAGATGGCGGAGGCTTTCTCGCGCCTGGATATGGAAGTGACCGTAGTGGAGCAGATGGAGCAT
The DNA here is from genome assembly GCA_964630835.1 of uncultured Halanaerobiaceae bacterium. GTDB lineage: Bacteria > Bacillota > Halanaerobiia > Halanaerobiales > Halarsenatibacteraceae > Halarsenatibacter. The sequence goes on along the minus strand of CAZVZM010000020.1, from coordinate 30,394 downwards.
GTTCTTCCCATGCTTCCTGCCGGGCTTGCCGAAAAACTGGAAGAGCATTTGATTGATCGGGGAGTTGAGCTGGTTCTGGGAGATGGAGTGAAGAAATTTGAAGGAAATGAAAAAGTGGAAAAAGTTATTACCGCCGCAGGAAAAGAGCTGGACACCGATCTGGTGCTTGTTTCTGTGGGTATTAGACCGGAGACGGAGCTGGCTGAAGCGGCGGGAGTTAAATTGGGAGCAGGCGGTGCTGTAAGGGTAAATGAGAGGATGGAGACGGACCGCGAGAATATATATGCGTGCGGTGACTGCGCGGAAACTGTTAATCTCGTCACCGGTGAGAAAATCTGGGCGCCTCTGGGCTCTACCGCAAACAAGCAGGGAAGAGTGGCCGGAGCCTGTGCAGCGGGCGGAGATGCCCGTCATCGCGGTGTGCTCAAGACGGGTATCACGAAGGTTTTTGATTTTACCTGTGCTGCCACCGGTTTAAGAGAAGAGGAAGCTACTGAAGCGGGTTTCGATCCTGTCAGTATTACCATTGACGTTCCCAATCATGCCGGCTACTATCCGGGCGCAGATTATTTTACACTGCAGGGGGTTTTCGACAGAGAGACAGGAAAAATTTTGGGAGCGGCAGGAGTCGGCAACGACGGCGTCAACAAGAGAGTGGATGTGCTGGCCTCGGCAGTATATTCCGGAAATACAGCAGATGACCTATTTCAGATGGATCTGGCATATGCCCCTCCCTATTCTACTCCTAAAGATCCCGTGGCCGTGCTGGGCATGGTGGCCGGAAAAAAATTGTGATATTATTGTTTTCTTCTCTTTCAATCTGAATCATCCTGATTATCCATATCATCCAGACCCAGAAGCAGTCATTATGTAAATACAGCTGACGAATAAAATCTGGAATTTTTGGACTTATTCTGTAAGGTATATTATATATCAATAAACAAATAATGTCAATTAGTAAAGTCGGGTTTATGCACAGCGGGATTATTATGATATTTTAGGGCGGGCAAATTTGCCAGGTTTAAATTGTGCAGGCATCGGACTGACCTTCTCTGTCCTCAAATGTGTCCTGTTTTACATACTTTTTATTTTTATCACTGTATGATAATATGATGAAAGTGGATAAATAAAGGGGAAAAGCCAGCACTGTTTATATGAAAGCTTTTCTCTTAAAGACAGTTTAATAATTATGGTCCTTCTCCAGATTAATTACGGTTTTGGAGGAGAACCAGAATTTTATGAGGTTGCTGCTGGTCCACAATATTAATTTACATGAGGAGGATAATTAATGAGTGAACCTGTAGAAGTTACTGATGAAAATTTTGAAGAGGAAGTTCTGGAGGCAGAAAGGCCTGTTCTTGTTGATTTTTGGGCATCATGGTGTGGTCCCTGCAAGATGCTTGCACCGGTTGTAGAAGAGATAGCGGAAAATTATGATGATGAGGTAAAGGTCTGCAAGTTAAATGTTGATGAAAATGAAGAGGTAGCTGCCCGGTTTGAGGTCATGAGCATACCCACTATGATCGTTTTTGAGGATGGAGAAATTGATAATAAGCTGGTGGGTTATATGCCCAAGGGCAAGCTGCTTAAAGAACTGGAGCTGGCATAGCAGGAAAAAATCCTGTTAATTCCTTGCCAGGCAGGCAGTCCCGGGCATTACGAAATTGCGATCTATTTGACCGGTCAGGCAGCCTGCCGTAAGCCGGTTAACTTTTTAACAGTTACCAGGTAAGTCTGGCGCATATTCACAATTGTTTTTGTGAATTTTAGCTGTTGAAAAAAATTGAGAAAAGTTTTATCTAAAGTCGCCAAAGGAAATCCATCTAAACTACTGTATTAGGTGGAGAGATTCACCTCCCGGTTTCTGCAGGCGGAGCATCTAATTGCCCTGTTGATGTTCCGCTCATTTTTTTTATGCCTTAAAAATCGCACCAATCTATATCGTCAAAAATACAGGATTTTTCCACTGAAGGCGGAAATAAATAATTAGAGAGGAAACAGACCGGGGAGGAAACTCATCATGAAAAGAGTGCTTATCATATATTCCCGGGAGGGCAGAGCGGAGGATGTAGCCCGGGGAATAAAAAAGGGTGCTGAGGAAATGGGGCACCGCGCCGAAATTATGCCCGCTTCGGAAAAGGGAGAGGAGATAAGCTTTCACCCCTATGATCTTGTCATAGTGGGAAGCCCTAAAAAGGGCCTGATCCGGGGTAGTCCTGCTTCCGATATTGCTCCCACACTGTCCCGCTGCAAACGCACGGTGGGTCAGGATTGTTATGCCTACATAACTCCCTCCATTATAGGCAGCACAAAAGCTCTCCGGGAGCTGATGGAGGAGATGGAGAAACTGGGATGTGTGGTCCGGGATTTTGCCACCCTCAAAAAGGAGAGTGACGGGATTGAATTTGCCCGCGATAGAATTGGTGACAGCCTTTGATCCTGATATCTGATGACGCTTAAAATTACTTCAGCAGATAATTAATACATTCGAGGTTATATATAGACAAATTAGCAGATAAAAAGGCAACAAATATAATTTTTTTCACATAATTGTTTTGAGAAGAACCAAAAATATAAAATGTTATTTTTGAGCAATATAAAGTGCTCTTTGTGGAGTCTGAAAGTGTTTTCAGGAAAATATGACGGCAAAAATTTTAGGAAGGAGTGCTTTTCAGCAGATGTCTTTTAACCCCGTTCAGGAAATTGAAGATAAACTCATAAGTTCGCTGCAGACCGCCCGGCGGGAGGTTTTGCCCTCCGATATCGCCGGAGAAGAGCTGCCTCCGGTGGAGGTGGAGATACCGCGCGAGGAAGAACACGGAGATTATGCCTCAAATCTGGCCCTGGCGCTGGGAGGCAGCCTGGATGAAAATCCTCGCCAGATTGCTGAAGAAATTATCGAGAATTTTTCCTGCGATCTGGTTGAAAGTATTGAGGTGGCCGGGCCGGGCTTTATAAATTTCTGGCTGGATGATAGTTGGCTTTACGATACCATAGAAAAAATACTGGAGATGGGTCAGAAATACGGCAGCACCGATTTCGGCCGCGGTGAAAAAGTGCAGGTTGAGTTTGTCAGTGTCAATCCCACAGGTCCCCTGCATGTGGGGCACAGCCGGGGAGCAGTTGTGGGAGATACCCTGTCGGCTATCATGGAAAAGGCTGGATATGAGGTGGAAAAGGAATATCTGATAAATGATGCCGGAAATCAGATGGACCTTCTGGGCAGGTCAACATATCTGCGCTATCTGGAGCTTATGGGTGAGGAGATAGAGATGCCCGAAAACAGCTACCGGGGAGATTATATTGTCGACATAGCGGAGGAGCTTCGTAAAGAATACGGCGATGAGCTTATTGAGAAGCCGGAGGATGAAGCTGAGAATATTGCCCGGAAGTATGCCTATGATAAAATAATCTCAATTATAAAGAAGGATTTAAACGATTTTGGTATAGAGTTTGATTGCTGGTTTAGCGAGAAAAAGCTGCATGAGGAAGGCCGAATTGAAGAGGTTATCGAACTGCTGAGGGATAGAGGATACATCTATGATGAGGGGGGAGCTGTCTGGTTTGCTTCCTCTGAACTGGGAGATGATAAGGATCGTGTTGTCATTAAATCTGACGGCAGTCCCACCTACATGGGGGCGGATATAGCCTATCACCTCAACAAAATTGAGCGCGGCTTTGATAAGATGATAAATGTGTGGGGGGCTGATCATCACGGGTATATTGATCGCATGAAGGCTTCCATCGAGGCTCTGGGATATGATCGAGATATGCTGGAAATTATCATCGTTCAGATTGTAAATCTCATCAGGGGCGGTGAAAAGCTGCCAATGTCCAAACGCGAGGGAAAATTTATAACCATGAGGGAGCTTATGGAGGAAGTCGGTAAGGACGCCGCCCGTTATTTCTTTATAATGCGCAGCACCGACAGCCATTTTGACTTTGATCTCGACTTAGCCCGCGAGGAGTCCACGGACAATCCCGTTTATTACATTCAGTATGCCCACGCCCGGATATCGAGTATTATGGACATGGCCGGCGGGGAGTTAAGGGAAAATCTGTCCGGGGGCGACCTCTCGCTCCTGGAGGATGATGCCGAACGGGAGCTGCTGCAGTATCTCGCTCATTATCCCGAGGAGGTAAAGCGGGCAGCCCGCCAGAGGGCCCCTCACCATCTGGCAAACTATATTTATGATCTGGCCAACGCATTCCATATATTTTACAACAGGTGCAGAGTTCTGGAAGTTGAAAAGGAAAAGAGTCTGGCCCGGCTTAAGCTTGTTAAAGCAGCGAAAGTAGTGCTGGCCGGTGCTTTGAATACTATCGGTGTATCTGCCCCCGAGCAGATGTAGGAGGTGAAGGGATTGACGAGCTACATTTTTGTCACGGGCGGGGTGGTGTCCGCTCTGGGCAAGGGAATTACGGCTGCCTCTCTGGGACGGCTTTTAAAGAGCCGGGGTCTTAAGGTTACCATACAGAAGTTTGACCCCTATATCAATGTGGATCCCGGTACAATGAGTCCCTACCAGCACGGAGAGGTATTTGTTACCAACGACGGAGCAGAAACTGATCTTGATCTCGGCCATTATGAGAGATTCATCGATACGGATTTAAGTCAGAATAACAACGTAACCACAGGTATGATTTACGGCAGTGTGATCAGCAAGGAGCGCAAGGGTGAGTATTTGGGTTCTACCGTTCAGGTAATTCCTCATATTACCGATGAAATAAAAAGCAGGATCAAAAGAGCGGGTGAAGAGGGAGATTTTGAGATTGTGATTACAGAGATTGGGGGTACTGTCGGCGATATTGAGGGCCTTCCCTTTCTGGAGGCTATCCGCCAGATGAAGGGAGATTTAGGTCCCGATAGAGTCTGCTATATTCACTGCACTTTGGTCCCATATCTTGAAACTGCAGGAGAGCTTAAAACCAAGCCCACCCAGCACAGCGTAAAGGAGCTCCGCAGCATCGGTATTCATCCCGATGCCATAGTCTGCCGGGCAGACAGGGAGCTTACAGAAGAAGTGGTGGAGAAGGTCTCATTATTTTGCGATATCGATCGTGAAGCAGTAATCGAGGTAGTCGACAGCGATCACATATACCAGGTTCCCCTCAATCTAAAGCAGGAAGGTCTGGATGATATAGTTATCGAAAGATTAAATCTGGAGACTGATGAACCAGACCTCGAAGACTGGCGGAAACTGGTGGAAAAGATGAAAAATCGCTCCCGTCATGTTAACATTGCAGTGGTGGGTAAGTATGTGGAACTTCCCGATGCTTATCTCAGCATTATGGAAGCTCTTGATCATGCCGGGATAGTTAAGGACTGCGAGGTGGAAATTGACTGGGTGCCTTCCGAGGAGCTGGACGAGGAAAGTTTAGAGGAAGAGTTCTGCAACATTGATGGAATACTGATACCGGGAGGTTTTGGAGAAAGAGGGATTGAGGGCAAGGTGGCCGCTGCCCGCCATGCCCGCGAAAATGGCATTCCCTTCTTTGGCATCTGTCTGGGGATGCAGTGTGCGGTAATAGAATTTGCCCGCAGTCAGGCGGGTTTAAAGTGCGCCAGCAGCACCGAGGTGGATCCGGACTGTGAGCATCCCGTTATCGATCTGATGCCGCAGCAGCAGGATATCGAAAAGATGGGTGGGTCCATGCGGCTGGGGCGATATCCCTGCAGCCTGGAGCCCAATACAATCTCGCGCAGGCTTTACAGCAAGGAAGTTGTCTATGAGCGTCACCGCCATCGATATGAGTTTAACAATAAGTATCGCTCCCGTCTGGAAAATGCCGGCCTTGAGCTGGCAGGTCTTTCCCCTGACGGGCGCCTGGTTGAAGTTGTGGAGTATCCCGAACATCCCTGGTTTGTGGGTGTTCAGTTTCATCCCGAGTTCACCTCCCGTCCCAGCGATCCTCATCCCCTGTTTACAGGTTTTGTAGAAGCAGCCCTCAATAAGGAGGATTGATTGCAAATGTGTGAAAAAATTTCTCCAGCGGAGGTAAAGGAGCACTTTGATGACAATCAGACCATAATGGTTGCCGGTTTTCTGGAGGTTGGAGCTCCCGAAAATCTCGTTGATCTGCTTTTGGAGAGTGGCGTATCAGGAATAAATCTCATCACAAATGACGGAGGTTTCGTTGACGCTTCGGTTGGCTCGCTGATGCCTTCAGAGATGGTGGAGAAGGCAATCTGCTGTCACATTGGTACCAACAAGCAGACAGTAAAACGATATAACTCCGGTGATCTGGAGGTGGAGCTTATACCTCAGGGTACGCTGATTGAGATGATAAGAGCCGGTGGTGCTGGCCTGGGAGGGATCCTCACTCCAGTAGGGGTGGGTACCGAAGCAGCAGAGGGAAAACGAATCATTGAATTTCAGGGGGAGGAGCATATTCTGGCCCGCCCCCTTACCGCTGATGTTGCTCTTGTGAAAGGTTTTATGGTCGATGAAGAGGGCAACATGACGCACCGAAAGGCTGCTCGAAATTACAATCCCGTCATGGCCACAGCCGCTGATACTGTGATTGCCGAGGCAGAGGAAGTGGTGCAGGTGGGAGAGATCGATCAGGAGGAAGTAATGACTCCGGGAATTTTTGTGGATTATCTGTTGATAGACTGACACTGACATCGGAAAATTTTGAGTTTCCCCCGCCTCATATTTCAGTAAAATGAATTCTGGGCCGCAGTTTTCCAGAAAAGTAACGAGGTTTCCCGAAGTGTTTTTGGAGAAGGAAAAATATTAATTTCCAGGAGTGATTTTAATGTCAGAATCCAGGGAGATTATTGCCCGAAGAATCGCCTCCGAGCTTGAGGATGGTGACCTGGTCAATCTGGGAATAGGTCTCCCCACTCTGGTGGCGAATTATATTCCCGAAGATATCGATATAACACTGCACTCCGAGAATGGTTTTGTGGGACTTGGGCCCACACCTCCCGAAGGGGAGGAGGATAAAGATCTCATCAATGCCGGGGGAGAGCCGGTAACGATAGAAAAGGGCGGTGCCTTTTTCGACTCCGTTCTTTCCTTTGCAATTGTTCGGGGAGGCCATCTCGATACTACAGTTTTGGGCGCTCTGCAGGTTGACCAGGAGGGGAATCTGGCCAACTGGAAAATTCCGGGCAAGCTGGTCCCCGGCATGGGAGGCGCTATGGATCTTACAATTGGAGCCAAAACGGTCATAGTTGCCACCAAACATACCACAAGAAAGGGTGACCCCAAAATAGTCAGACGCTGCGATCTTCCCCTTACTGCAGCAGGAGAAGTTGATATTATAGTATCGGAGCTGGGTTTCTTTAGAGTAACAGAAGACGGATTGCTTTTGGAGGAGATGGCCGAGGGTGTTGATCTCGAGGAGATCCAGGAGAAGACGGAAGCTGACTTTGAGATCAGCCCAGAACCTGCTGTTTTTGCCTGAAAAAGTGCACAGTCCAATAAAATTTAAGCTGAAGTTGAGAAGCAAATGTCTGCCCCGGGAGGTATGAATAAGTGGAATATCAGTATATTAGCATTGAAAAGGATCTTCCTCTGGCGCTGATCACTCTAAACAGGCCGAGCGTTCTAAATGCATATCACAAAGAGATGCTGCTCGAGCTAAAAAAGGGCCTGGAGGAACTGGAGCGCAACGAGAGAGTCAGGATTATAATTTTGACCGGCATGGGATCTAAGGCCTTTAGCGTGGGAGCTGACCTTGACTGGCTGGAGGATATGACTCCAGAGAAAGCCCGTGAGCTTTCGCGGCTGGGACAATCCATATGCAGCAGCATAGAGCACAGCAGCAAGGTGGCCCTGGCAGCCGTAAACGGCTACGCACTGGGAGGCGGCATGGAGCTGACGCTTGCCTGCGATCTGCGACTGGCTTCCAGCCGCGCCCGATTTGGACAGCCAGAGGTGCGTCTGGGCCTTGTGCCCAGTTTTGGAGGCACCCAGCGTCTGCCCAGAATTATTGGTATGGGCAGGGCAAAGGAGATGATGTTTACCGGTGAAATTATTGATGCAAGCAAGGCCTATGAAATAGGAATGGTAAATCGCCTTGTTACGCCCCGGGATTTAATTAGATCCAGCCGACGGATGGGCAAAGATATTGCCGAACGCTCTCCTCAGGCTGTCGGCTTCATCAAGGCGGCTATAAACCACGGTATTCGGGAGGGACACCTCTCCGGCAGCAGTTATGAGACAGAGGCTATGGGTACCTGTTTTGCCCGCGAGGATTTCCCCGAACAATTGCAGGATTTGAAGGGCTTTATAGACAGTGTAAAATGAGGAGGATAAGTCGGTGAAAGTACTTTGAGTTAACGGCAGCCCTTCTGAGAGGGGAACATATTATCTGCCTGGGGGAAAGACTTATCAGACTGGCAGAAAAAATTTACGACCAGCATTAGAGAGCAGGCTTATACGATTTTTAGAAAAAATAGATCAACCCACAATTATTTTTGAGGTGATATTATATGAAAAAGGTAGGGGTAGTAGGAGCCGGTACGATGGGAGCTGGAATAGCCCAGCACATGGCCGGCGCCGGCTGTGATGTTGTTCTGCATGATGTTAAGACTCAGTATTTGGAAAAGGGTGTCGACAGAATAGAGGGTTCCCTGGAAAAGGCCGTCGAAAAAGATATAATTTCCACAGAGGAAAAAAAGGAAACCCTGGATTCGATTATTACTTCTACAGATTTAAAGAAAATGAAGGACCGGGATCTGATCGTTGAGGCAGTTACGGAGGATATGGAGATCAAAAAGAAAGTATTTCAGGATATTGATACTATCTGTCCTTCCGATACCGTTCTTGCCACAAACACCTCAGCTCTGAGCATAACCGAGCTGGCTACAAGCGTCAGCCGCCCGGAAAAAGTATTGGGGCTTCACTTCTTCAATCCCGTTCCTCTAATGGATCTGGTGGAATGCGTCTACGGGCTCACAACAGATGATGAAATTTTTAGAGAGTGCTGCGACTTTATTGCTGAGACCGGCAAAGAGGTGGTGGAGGTAGAGGAGTCCCCGGGTTTTATTGTGAACAGAATACTCATTCCCATGATAAATGATGCGGCTTTTCTGCTGCAGCAGGATGTTGCTGAGGCAGCGGATATCGATAAGGCTATGGAAAAAGGGGCAAATCACCCCATAGGTCCTCTCGCACTTGGAGATATGATAGGACTGGATGTTGTTCTTTCCATTATGGAAACCCTGCACGAGGAGCTTGGAGAGGATAAATACCGTCCAAGCCTTCTCATCCGCAAAAAGGTAAGGGCAGGAGAGCTCGGCCGTAAGACCGGCAGGGGATTTTACAGTTACGACTAAATTGGATTGAGGCTGTGGTCTAACCAAAAATCACCAGGAGGGGAAAAGATGGAGGCAGACGAACTTGCTCAGGAGCAATTTTCTGCCATAGCAGTGGATATTGAGAAAAATTATGCTGTGCTAACGGTGGACAGGCCCGATAGGATGAATGTGCTCAACTCCACGGTAATTTCGGAATTAAAGAGAGCCCTTCTCAGGCTGGAGGAGATCAAGGGGGTAAGAGCTCTGGTGCTCACCGGTAGAGGAGAAAAAGCTTTTGCTGCCGGAGCTGATGTTAATGAGATGAAGGATCTCTCTCCGGATGAGGCCCGGGATTTTGCCCGGGATGGCCAGCAGCTCATGCAGCAGGTTGAGGAATTTCCCAGACCGGTCATAGCTGCGGTGAACGGATACGCTCTTGGTGGCGGACAGGAGCTGATGTTAGCCTGTGATCTAATAGTGGCCGGAAAAGAAGCGGAATTCGGACAGCCTGAGGCCTCTCTCGGTATTATGCCCGGCTACGGGGCTACACAGAGGCTTCCCCGTCAGATAGGAGAGAGAAGAGCTAAATATCTGCTGTATACCGGCGAGCGCATAGATGCTGAGACCGCTCTTGATTTTGGCCTGGTCAATAAGGTGGTCCCGGGGGAAGAGGTGCAGGATAGAGCGGAGGATCTGGCCCGAAAAATTGCCGATAACGCCCCCGTTGCGGTAAAACTGACCAAGGAGTCAGTCAATTTTGGTCTCAATGAAGGTATAGATAAGGGCACCTCTCACGAAATAAATGCCTTCTCCCTCTGTTTCAATACGCGGGATCAGGAACACGGACTTAAGTCCTTTTTATCCGGCGAAGAGCCAGAGTTTGAGGGCAAATAAGGTCAGAGTCAGGTAGAGTCAGGTCAATAAGATTGTCGAGGAGGTGTGAAAATGGATAAGATGACTGTAAGCACCGATGATGCTCCGGCCGCTATAGGTCCGTACTCTCAGGCGGTTAATGCAGGAGACAGGGTTTATGTGTCCGGCCAGATACCAATGACTCCCGGGGGGGAGCTGGTGAGCGGAGATGTGAGGGAACAGGCCGAACAGGTCCTTAAAAATTTGCAGGCAATATTATCTGCGGCCGGTTCGGATATTGATAAAGTGTTAAAAACCACAATTTACGCAGATGATCTTGATGATTACGATACCATCAATGAAGTATACGCGGGTTATTTCTCCGATAATCCTCCCGCCCGGGCCTTTGTGGAGGTGAGCAGGCTGCCCCGGGGGGTCAAGCTGGAGATAGAAGCTGTGGCAGTATTGTGATGGGTCAGAAAAATTAAAATTAATTTATTCACCAGGTCAGATTTAAAAAGGAATCTGCCTCCTGATACAGAATAATGTGTTACAGAGGAGGTGAGGGATCTGTCCCGGCGGCAGAAAACTGACGTCTGCTGTTTGAGGTTCAGGTCCTGTCGGATATGATCATCGAAAAGCGCTCCTCTCTGGCCACCCGCTGCTCCGGCTGCGGGAGACTGGAGATTAATCAAATAAATATTTTTCAGCTTTCGGGCACTAAAGAGCTGACATACAGCTGTGAGTGCGGTCGGGAGAAAATCAGCATAAAAAGAGAGCGCAGCAGCGTGCTGCTCACTCCCTACTGCCTGGTATGTGATTGCAGGCATGAACTCAAGATGTCCGGAGTGGATTTCTGGAATGGAAGCAGTGTAGAAAAGCTTGTCTGTCCGCGAACCGGGTTAAACCTGGGTTATGCGGGCTCCTATCAGCTGCTGCAGAAGGAGGTCGACAGGCAGCAGCGGGAGCTGGAAATGCTTGCGGATGGCCTGGGATTTGATGATTTTGACGATCCGGAAATCATGCTTGCTGCCCTGGATATAATGCATGATTTTGCAGCCGAGGGCAATCTCACCTGTGAATGCGGGAGCGTAGAGGTAAGCATTGATCTTTTATCGGACAAAATTTTACTCACCTGCTGTCGATGTCAGGGGATTTTAACCATTCCTGCCGGCTGCCGGGAGGATGTCAAAAGGCTGCGAAAAAAAGATAATCTTTTGCTCAGCTTTCAGGCCAACAGAACACCACCGGGGACCAGAAGTTGACCCGATCTAAAAAACGGAGCATATATTCTCGGGTTTGAGAATGTATTCACAGTATTCACAGTATTCACAGTAAATATATATCCGCAGCACATGTCAACTACTCCCCCTAAATAAGACTAAAGATTTTTATCGATGATACTGGCTTTTTGAAGGATGGAGTTTTCTTCAGATATTTTTAAATATAAAGGAGTGATACATTATGCTTTCTCAACTGGTACCGATGGCTGAAATACTGGAAGAAGCTGACAGAGAAGGATATGCTGTAGGGGGATTCAACGTCAACAATTTAGAGTCGCTGCAGGGTATAGTTAAGGCGGCGGAGGAGGAGAAATCCCCGCTAATATTGGCCACAAGCGAAGGTGCCATAAGCTACATGGGTATAGACCATGTGGTTGGCATGGTGGAGGGATATCTCAAAAATACGGATCTTCCCGTCGCCCTTCATCTGGATCACGGGGGCAGTTTTGATGCTGCCATGCGCTGCATTCGCAAGGGCTGGTCCTCGGTCATGATCGATGCCTCAAAGGAACCCTTTGAAAAGAATATCGAGATTACAAAAGAGGTCGTGAAGGCGGCTCACAGTGTGGGAGTAACGGTGGAAGCTGAACTGGGTCAGCTGGTTGGCAGCGAGGATGACGTGACAGTGACCGAGAAAGAAGCGGCTATGACCAAACCAGATGAAGCCGAGGAATTTGTGGAAAGAACTGGAGTGGATTGTCTCGCCGTGGCTATCGGCACCGCTCATGGAGTTTACAAAGGAGAGCCCGATCTGGATTTTGAACGCCTGGAGAAAATTAATAAAAAGGTGGATGTCCCTCTTGTTTTGCACGGTGCATCCGGCGTTCCCTCTGAAGATGTTGAGAGATCCATCGGGCTTGGCATACGCAAAATTAATGTCAACACTGCCTTTCAGCAGGCTTTTACGGCTAAAGTTCGGGAGCTATTTGATGAAGATCCCGATCTTTACGATCCCCGCAAATACTGCGGTCCCGCCCGAGATGTGATGGCAGAGAAGGTCAAAGAAAAAATCCACACTTTCGGCAGTAAAAATAAAGCCTGATAAAGGAAACCTGGAAGTCAAGATGCCGGCCTCTCTTCGGGTGGTTATTGACCCGGGGGAGGCTGGTTTTCCTCCTCTATTTGCCCGTCCCGGACCCATCTTCCCCTGAAATTTAACCGGATCTCAGCCGAGAAAACCCGTTTATGTGATCGGTGGGGATAAATCGGCAGGTTTCTTCTGCGCAGATGGTTTTAAAAAAACTGCCTGCTTTCACTGTAAATTCCTTTCTGATTTTCACCATAATATCTCCTAAATTTAAAATTTGGAAACTGCCTGGCCTGCATTGCATTTAGCCGGCAAATTGATGTCTTCTTCTCCATAATCGCTGGTAAGATTTACGACATATGCCTTTAAGTGATAGCTTTCTCCAGCAACTGATGTGGAGAAGAACCAATTTTAAAAATAAGGCCCAATATGCCAGATACGATTTATTTATTATTTACATATCTATTTTAGCTCTTTTTAACAAACATATAAAAGCTTATAAAAGCTTCTGAAATGATCTGTCATTCAGGTTATTTCGAGCGTGATTTTTCATTAAAGAATTTCAAAGCCGGGAGGCGGTTTAATTGCACATTTCTGAACTGGAGAGCATGACTATTACGGAGCTACATGAACTGGCCCGCGAAAAATCTATAGAGGGATACTCCAGCATGCGAAAAAGGGATCTCATATTTGCTCTGCTGGAGCAGGAGACTGAGGCCGGAGGCAATATCTTTGCCGAAGGTGTTCTGGAGATTATCGAGGATGAAGGTTACGGTTTCATAAGACCTTCCAAATATCTGCCCTCAAGCGATGACATCTATATCTCCGCATCGCAGATCCGGCGTTTTGATCTCAGGACCGGGGACGTAGTATCGGGGCAGGTGCGCGAGCCCAAAAACAATGAAAGATATTTTGCCCTTCTTCGAATAGAGGCCATAAATTACAAAAATCCGGAGGCCGCCAGAAACAGGGCCTATTTTGAGGATCTCACACCTCTATATCCCCGGGAGAGGATACAGCTGGAGAGCAGCAGTCGGGACATCTCCACCAGGCTGCTGGATATAATTGCTCCGGTCGGTCTCGGACAGCGCGGACTCATAGTTTCTCCTCCCAAGGCGGGTAAGACGGTGCTGCTCAAAAAAATTGCCAACAGCATAAGCGAAAATCATCCCCAGGCGAGAAAGATGATCCTTCTCATAGATGAAAGGCCGGAGGAAGTGACCGATATGGAGCGTTCTGTTGACGCTGAGGTTATAAGCTCTACCTTTGACCGACCTGCCGACGATCATATACAGGTGGCCCGGCTGGCCCTTGCCAAGGCCAAGCGGCTGGTGGAGCAGAGTTACAATGTGGTTATACTGCTGGACAGCATCACCCGTCTCGCCAGGGCGGCAAATGTTACAACCCCTCCCTCGGGCCGGACCCTCTCCGGGGGCCTGGATCCCACTGCCATGCATTTTCCCAAAAGTTTTTTTGGAGCAGGTCGCAACATAGAGGAGGGTGGAAGCCTAACCGTTCTGGCCACCGCTTTAGTCGATACCGGCAGCCGCATGGATGATGTCATCTATGAGGAGTTTAAGGGTACAGGGAATATGGAGCTTCACCTGGACCGCAGACTGGCCCAAAAACGCATCTTTCCTGCCATCGATATTCACCTATCCGGCACCCGCAAGGAGGAATTGCTCCTTGAGGATAAAGCCCTTGAGGTGGTGTGGAAGCTGCGCCGTCAGACCAGAAATATGGATAAGGCAGAGGTGCTGGAGACCATGATAACTCAGGTAAAAAACACCGGCAATAATCGAGAGCTTCTCAGTGTACTGGAGCAAATCTTCTCCAGCTGATCTGCTTGCAAGAGATTTTTTGCTGTGATATAATTTGCATAACCAGTTAGACATTATGCACCAAGCTATAAAGGAAGAGGTGATTGAGTTGAAGAAGGAAATTCATCCGGAAACAGATGAAACGATTATTACCTGTGCCTGTGGGGAAGAGTATAAAACAATGTCCACGGGAGAAAATATGCGGGTGGAGGTCTGTTCCAGCTGCCATCCATTTTACACCGGCACGCAGCGGCAGACCGCCCGGGGCAGCCGCGTGGACAAATTTAATCGAAAATATGGCCGCGTAAGCAGCGATGATACCGAAGAAGCTGCAGATGAGCAGGCAGAGGCTGAGTCGAATGTCGCCGCTGAAGAAGAGGCGGATCCGGTCGAAGCCGGAAAAGAAGAATAACTGCTCAGCTGCCGACAACCGCAGGGCTGAGAGGCTCTGCTTTTTTTTTGGATTTTCCGCTCTTAAGGCATATCAACCAATAAGGAGTGAGGCAGCAGGCAATGTATAAAATAAGCAACAGCGGCTGGATTGAGGTTATAACCGGTCCCATGTACTGCGGCAAAAGCGAGGAGCTGATAAGGCGTCTCAGGCGGGTAAGCATAGCCGAACAGCATGTCCGGGTATTTAAACCCAGCCTGGATAATCGCTACACCGAGGAAGAAGTCGTATCCCACAACGGCACCCGCATTGAGGCGGTGCCGGTGGACAATCCTCAGGAGATAGGCGAGAGGCTTGATGAAACAGTCGATGTCGTGGGGATTGATGAGGCGCAGTTTTTTCCCCGGGGAATTATCGATGTCTGTGAAAGGCTGGCAGATGGAGATATCAGGGTTATAACGGCAGGACTGGATAGGGATTTTCGCGGGGAGCCCTTTGGCCCCATGCCCGAGCTCATTGCCCGGGCGGAATACGTCAAGAAACTCCATGCCATCTGTGTGGAATGCGGTGAGCCCGCCAGCCGCACCCAGAGGCTCATCGACGGCGATCCTGCCTCCTACGAAGATCCGGTAATTATGGTGGGCGCGGATGAGGTCTATGAGGCTCGCTGCCGCAGCTGCCATGAAATAAAAGATTAATGAGATAAAATCTTTTTAATTATCCGGGGCGTTTATCAAGAGAGGAATTTTTAAGAGGTGTAATTTATGAGGGAAGAAGCAATTCAAAAGCTGGAAGAGCTTACAGATAAATATGAAAAGTTAAATGAGAAGATTGGCGATCCGGAGGTAATGAATAATAGCGAGCGCTATCAGGAACTTCTGCAGGAGCATGCCGCCCTTAAGAAGATAGTGGAGAGGTATGAGCGCTATAATCAGCTAAAAAACCAGCAAGAAGAGGCCGAAGAAATCCTCGAGATGAGCGATGATGAAGATATGCAGGAGCTTGCCCAATCCGAACTCGATGATGTGGAGCCCAAAATTGAAAAGCTCGAGGAGGAGCTGCCCCTGATGCTTTTGCCTGAAGATCCCGATGATGAAAAGGATATTATCGTGGAAATAAGGGCCGGTGCAGGAGGCGATGAAGCAGGACTTTTTGCCGCTGACCTTTACCGCATGTATACCCGCTATTCGGAAGGCAGGGGCTGGGAGGTTGAAGCCATGTCCTCAAATGAATCCGGTGTGGGGGGGTTTAAGGAGATCATATTCAGCGTCAGTGGTGATAATGCCTATAAGCATTTAAAGTATGAGAGCGGCGTACACAGGGTGCAGCGCATTCCCAGAACAGAATCCAGCGGCAGGATTCACACTTCGACGGCAACGGTCGCGGTGCTGCCGGAGGCGGAAGAGGTAGACGTGGAAATAGATGAAAATGATCTGGAGGTAGGCTTTTTTCGCTCCAGTGGCCCCGGCGGCCAGAGTGTTAATACGACCGACTCGGCTGTGCGCATAACTCATAAGCCTACGGGAGTGACCGTATCCTGCCAGGATGAAAAATCCCAGCATAAAAATCGTGAGAGGGCCATGAAAATTTTGCGGGCCCGTATAAAAGAGGAGCTCGAACGCCAGAAGCATCAGGAGCGCGCCGAGCAGCGGCGCAGTCAGGTGGGTTCAGGAGAGCGGAGCGAAAAAATTCGCACGTATAATTTTCCTCAGGGGCGTGTAAGCGATCACAGGATAAATCTCACGATTCATCAGCTTGAAAAGGTGCTCGATGGAGAACTCGATGTGCTGATTGAACCTCTTTTAGAAGAAGATCGCAAGCAGAAGCTGGAAAACCTTTTGTAATACAG
>CAZVZM010000020.1:0-13819 GCA_964630835.1 uncultured Halanaerobiaceae bacterium | reverse complement strand
AACCTCTTTTAGAAGAAGATCGCAAGCAGAAGCTGGAAAACCTTTTGTAATACAGAAGCTGCATCAGGATTGAATTGCACTGTAAGATAAAAGGTTCCGTTCACATGTATTTTTTTCTGAGCCGGGGACACGATTTTTTGGCCATGGATCTGACTCAGGTTTCGAAAAATTTCAAGTATCACTTCGCCTCATTCCTTCTGGAGAAGAATTTTAAGATAATGAATAATGAGTTTTAATACCTGAGTTATGATTTTTAAAATGTCAATGATCATTTCAAACACATTTAGAGCAAAGTGACTTTTGCAGCAAAACCAGTGATAAATTATATAGAGTAAATTTCACCGGGTGATAACAGGCTGTCCTTCAATAGTTTAAAACTTTCAGAGGGGTATTTATTTCAAAGAAGATCCAGGAGAAAAAGATCAGGAGAGCAGGAGTGAGGATATGGCCAAAAAGATTGGCGATGTGCTCGATCGAGCAGATGAATATCTTAAAAAGCACGAGGTGAGAAAACCCCGGCTTGATGCCGAGGTGCTTCTGGCTGATCTGATCAATACCGAGCGCATTAAGCTCTATGTAAATTTTGATTATCCCCTTACCAAAAAGCAGCTTGAAGCCTACCGCAGCCGGCTAAAAAGAAGGGCTAAGGGAGTGCCAGTGAGTTACATAACAGGCAGTGTGGAATTTATGTCCCTGGAGTTTAAAATCAGACCCGGTGTGCTCATCCCCCGGCCCGAAACGGAGGAGCTGGTGGAAAATATTCTCGGTTTCTGCAGGGATCGCGGCTGGTCGGAGCCCAGGATTGCGGATCTGGGTACGGGCTGCGGTGCTATAATGATTTCTTTGCTCCGCTATCTGCCCGAATCCCGTGCAGTCGGTACAGATGTTGAAGAGGAGGCTGTAGAGCTGGCCCGGGAAAACATAAAAAAGCACGAGCTGGGTGAGAGGGCTGCCGCTCTGACCGGAAGCTGGGCCGAACCTCTGCTTCCTGAGAAGGAAGGAGAGCTGGATATAGTCGTTTCCAACCCCCCCTATATAGCCAGCGGGGAGATGGAAGATCTGCCTCGCAGAGTAAAAGAGGAGCCCCGCCGGGCTCTTGAGGCCGGTCCTGACGGTTTGAAGTGTTACAGGGAGCTTATACCGCAGGGGGAAAACCTTTTGCGCGAAGATGGCCTTTTGGCGCTGGAAATTGGCAGGGAACAGGGAGAGGATATCATCTCGCTTCTGGAGAAGGAAGACGGCTGGCATTCTCTGGAGATAAAGCAGGATGGTACGGGACGCGATCGTTTTGTTTTTGCCAGATTGGAGTATTTAGATCCTGAGGAGCGAGGTAAAGAAGATGGAAACTGAAGTGATAAAAGTTGATACAAGGTCTTCACCCGAAGAGCTTCTAACCCATGATGGGATAAACAAAGGAGCCAGGTTCCTGAGGGAAGGCGAGGTCATAGCTTTTCCCACTGAGACAGTTTACGGTTTAGGAGCCGATGCTTTAAAAGAGGAGGCCGTAGAGAAGATATTTGCGGCCAAAAAAAGGCCGAAGGACAATCCCTTAATAATTCATATCGCTCGCCGTGAGGATCTGGAAGATCTTGTTGAAGGAGAAATTCCGCCGGCTGTGAGGGATCTGGCGGCCAGGTTCTGGCCCGGTCCCCTCACCGTCATATTGCCCCGCTCTTCGCGAGTTCCTGCCATCACCTGTGGCGGGCTCGATACGGTGGCAGTAAGGATGCCTTCTCATCCAGTGGCCAGAGCTCTTTTTGCCAGGGCAGGAGTGGCTGTAGCTGCTCCCAGTGCCAACCTTTCCGGACTTCCCAGCCCCACAAGAGCTGATCACGTCCTTATGGATATGGAAGGCGAGATTCCCTTAATTCTGGATGGCGGTGAAACTCCCATTGGCGTGGAGTCAACTGTTATCGATATGTCCTCTGAAAATCCGCGAATTCTCAGGCCGGGCGGCGTGGCCTCGCATCAGATAAAGGAAATTTTAGGGGAGGATACTGTTATTGAGCGGGAATACAAAGTTGATAAGAAAGATGGGGTTCCCCGCTCACCAGGCATGAAATACCGTCATTATGCACCCCGGTCTGACCTGGAACTTCTTCTCAATACGGATCCCGGGAAGCTATATGAGTATGCCTGCAATAGAAAAGGTTATCGGGCAATTCTAATGACGGAGAGCACGGCCCGGGCGATCGAGGAGGAAACGGGAGAAAAAGTATTCTCCAGTCCCGGACGGGGGAAGGAGGAGAAGCTGAAATTTGTTCTTATGGGAAGAGATGATCAGCCGGAAGATATAGCTCACAATCTTTTCACATATTTAAGACAGCTGGATGAAGAGGGTAGAGAGCTTATCATGGTTGAAGCCATCGAACCCGAAGGGCTGGGCGAAGCCATCATGAACAGACTGCGCAGGGCCGCTACGGATGTGATCGACCTTGCCTAAAAGGATTGTGTTTGTGTGCACAGGCAATACCTGCCGGAGCCCCATGGCGGCCTGCATCTATCGCAGTTATTTTTCCCGCGAGAAAGATAAAAGCGATGAATTTTTAAAGAAGAGCGAAGAGGAGTATTTAATTGTTTCGGCCGGTTTATCGGCTGTTTCGGGCATGGATATGAACGAAAGGGCTAAAAAGGTCCTGCAGGAGGAAGGTTATTCGCCCTCAGATCATTGCAGTCAGCCTCTGGATGAGGAGCTGCTGCGGGGAGCCGATTTAATTTTGACAATGACATCTGCTCAGGCTAAAGAAATAATGAAAAAGCATGCCAGGGCGGAGGAAAAAGTGTATTCGCTGGGCAATTTTCTGGGCAGGGGATTTGAGATTAAGGATCCCATTGGAGCGTCTCCTCAGGTATACAGGGAGATCTGCGAGCAGTTTCAAAAAATGTCGGAGGAGCTTGAAATGAGTTTGAAGAATTTTTTTTCTGACAGAGAGGACGAAAAATGAAATCAGGTTAAAAATTTTAGAAATACAATGCCCGGCACATCATACATCTGGCGCAATGAAAGGTGATTTTAGAATTAAGGGATCTTCTCCAGAAATGCTGGTGAAATTTACGACATATACCTGTAAAACGAAAGCTTCCATGAATGAGTCCTATAAAAGCGGGAAAATATCTTCAATGTAAGTGTTCTTAAACTAAATGCAACAACTGATGTGGAGAAGAACCGAATTAAGAAATGAGCAGGAGGGTAAAAATGGAAATAGCTCTGGGCTCGGATCACGCCGGATTTTCTCTGAAAGAGGAGATCAAAATGTGGCTTGAGGAGGCGGGTCATGCATCTGTTGATGTGGGGACAGATGATCCGGAAAGATCTGTCGACTATCCGGATTTTGCTGCCGGGGTTGCCCGCAGAGTTATCGAAGGTGAGGTTGATCTTGGTATTCTGGTATGCGGAACCGGTCTGGGAATGAGCATGGCCGCTAACAAATATTCCGGAGTAAGAGCCGCCCGCTGCCAGGACACGTATTCAGCTCGCATGGCCCGAAAACACAATAATGCCAATATATTGACTCTGGGCGAGAGGGTGTTAGGCGCCGGGCTGGCCAGGGAGATTGTCGAGGCTTTTCTGGAAGCGGATTTTGACGGAGGACGTCATATGCGGAGAATAAACAAGATTGAAAATCCGGAAGGGGAGATGAAGTAATATGGGAGAAGTCTTTATTTTTGATCATCCTCTTATGAAGCACAAGCTTACGCTGCTCCGGGACAAAGATACGGGTTCGAAGGAATTCCGGGAGCTGACCAATGAACTCGCCATGCTCATGGCTTACGAAGTTACCAGAGATATGCCTCTTCAGGATATAGAGGTGGAGACACCGCTTATCACCACGCAGGCTCCGGTTATAGCCGGGAAAAAGCTGGGAGTTGTCCCTATATTGAGGGCCGGACTGGGTATGCTCGATGGCATTTTGCAGCTTCTCCCTGCGGCAAAGGTGGGACATATCGGGCTTTATCGCGATCACGATACACTGGAACCGGTGGAATACTACTGCAAATTGCCCGCCGACAGCGAGGATAGGGATTTAATCGTTATTGACCCCATGCTGGCTACCGGCGGCTCGGCCGCTGCGGCACTGGAAATAATCAAGGAAAAGGGCGTGCGCGGTCTCAAGTTTATGTGTCTGGTGGCGGCTCCAGTCGGCATAGAGCGGGTTCAGGATGAACACAGCGATGTGGATATATTCACCGCTTCTGTAGATGATCATCTGGATGAAAATGCCTACATAGTTCCCGGCCTGGGAGATGCCGGCGACAGACTTTACGGCACCCGGTAAATGTAAGTTATGTTGAGTTATAATTAAGGTTCTTCATGTGATGCACAATAAATTTACTTGCTCAAATTCTGAATTTTGGTGGGTGAAATTTTTATGCTGCCCTATCTTCTCACAATGCTGCTGGCTCTGGGGATTACATACGCGGTCACCCCGGTGGTGACCAGATTATGCAGAGCACTGGGTGCTGTAGATGAGCCAGGTCGGCGGCGAATAAATTTAAAAAGAGTGCCTAACATGGGAGGTCTGGCTATATTCACCGGCTTTGTCTCTGCAATTTTAATCGGTCCTGCAGGAGCTGGTGAGCATCCGGGTATCATACTGGGCGCTTCCTTTATACTGATTTTGGGTATAGTTGATGACATTTCAGGCCTCTCCCCGCGCTTGAAACTTCTGGGGCAGGGTGGCGCTGCCTTTATCCTGATTTTTACAGGTGTTTCTATCGAATTTATATCCAATCCCCTTACGGGGGGGATCATTCATCTCGGGGTCTGGAGCATTCCTCTTACCCTTTTCTGGACTGTGGGGATTGTAAATACGCTCAATCTCATTGACGGTCTGGATGGTCTGGCGGCGGGTATTTCAACCATTGCTGCCATCACCCTTTTTGCTGTCAGTCTGCAGGAGGGGCGGATTGCTTCAGCATTTATGACTGCAGCTTTAGCCGGCAGCGCTCTGGCCTTCCTCCGTTTTAACTTTCATCCGGCCCGCATTTTTTTGGGGGATGGAGGCGCAATGCTGGTGGGATATCTCCTGGCTGCCATATCAATAACGGGGGCTTTAAAGAGTGCGGCCGCGGTTACAGTTTTTGTTCCCGTCCTTGCCCTGGGGATACCCATATTTGATACCGCCTTTGCCATACTTCGCAGGCTTTATAACTCCCGACCCATATACAAAGCTGATCACGGTCATCTGCACCACCGACTCCTTGCCTTAGGCTGGAGTCAGAAACAGGTGGCGATTGTGGTTTATGCTATAAGCTCCCTGCTTGGAGGGCTGGCTGTTCTGGTTAACGGTCTTAATTTTCAAAATGGGCTTATAATAATGCTTGTGGTGGCGAGCAGCTTAATCTATGGCTTCTGGCGGCTGGGTGTTTTTACGGTCAGAGTTCCGGGGAAGGGCAGCAAGTTAGGAGGCGACAGCAGACAGCAGGAAAAATAGGACGGCTGGTATTTTACTTCCGTTATCTGACAGGGGTGATTTATTTTGTATTTCAGGCAGGAATCGCGGGGTCAATCAAGAACACAATTTAAAGAGGCCTGTTAGTAATCATGATTACAAAGAAAAAATCCGATTTTCAAATGAAGATGACTCAATGAATGCATTCAGGGGTAATTTTATGGAAAAGGAAGACTGGTCCCGCATTCTCAGGGCGGCCGGACTGCTTTCCTACCTGGGAATTATAATGGTAGTTTCCATAAGTCTGGGGTATTTTATCGGCACCTGGCTGGATGGTCTTCTGGGGACTGAACCATGGCTTATGGTGGCAGGACTTCTTCTGGGTATAGCCTCCGGTTTTTATGGAGTCTATCAGATTATCAGGGGGGCGATGCTGGATGAGTGATAATATTTTTTCTGAGTCCCCGGAAAAAGTTGTTCAGGCGCTGACAAAGAGAACCCTTATCGTCGCCCTTTTTTTTCTGGGGTCGGCGGCGGTCTCGGGGCGGATTGATGCCCTTTTAGGGCTGGTATTTGGCCTTAGCATAAGCCTCCTTCTCTTTCGTTTGAAGCTTACTCACTGCCGGCGAGCCGTTGAGATGGGTAAGAGTGAGGCCAGCAGGTTTATTCGCAATCGCATGATCATTAACTTTTTTATATTTTTTATTGTTCTGGCAGCTGCGCACTGGCAGCCGGGTCTTGATCTGCTGGGGGCGGTTTTGGGGCTTCTGCTTCTGAAGTTTACAATTCTGGCTTCGGCCCTGCTGGAAACCGTGCGCTCTCTTTTTAAGAAAAAAAGCCGGGAGTACGCCTCACCTTTGAGCGAAAAGGGCTTTTCCGGATTCGATGTCCGGGAGGAACAGCCTGAAGCTGAAAAAGGTTCGCTAAAATTTGAGGGTGAGAAGGATAATGGTAAAGGTGAATATGCTAAAAAGGATGCCGGTTTTTATCCGGGAAAACAAAGAAAACATAAATAGATAATGAGATAATGAAGATCTGGAAAAAGGTATATATCCAGAAATATTAGAAAGACGGAGCCATGTGAAAGAGGAGGTTTTGTAATGGATCCTGGACCACAGGTAGTCACCTATCTATTTGGGCATGAAGCATTACCTGTCACCCACACTCTCATCTGGAGCTGGGTGGTGTGTGTGGTAATTATCATCGGTGCAGTGATGGCTACAAAAAAAATGGAGATGGTGCCCACCGGTCTGCAGAATGTGGGCGAGAGCATAGTGGTTTTAGTGCTGGATCAGATAGAGCCGATGATGCCCGGGCAGGGACGCAGGATGCTGCCTCTAATTGGCACAATTTTCATCTACATTGGCCTGGCCAATCTTGTGGGTTTTATACCTGCCGTGGATAATCCTACCGCTGATTTAAATACGACTCTCTCCCTGGGGCTTCTTGTTTTTGTTATCAGTCACTATGAGGGTATGAAAGTTAGAGGTCCCCTGGGATATATAAAAAGCTTTGGACAGCCGACGATATTTCTTTTCCCGCTCAATTTTGTCGGTGAGCTGGCCAAGCCAATATCTCACTCCTTCCGCCTGTTTGGCAATATGGTGGGAGGCGGGATCATAATAATGCTTATATATCAGGCGGCCCCGTGGATTGTTCCCGTGGCTTTACATGCCTGGTTTGATCTGTTTGTGGGAGCTGTTCAGGCTCTGATATTCGGTATGGTGGCTATTGCCTATATTGCAGTAGCCAGACAATAATTTTTTAGCATTAAATTTTCACAAAGGAGGTAACAGAGGAAATGGTTGAACTGGCACCTGAATTTATGGAGACAATAATCACTGCCTCAGCCCTGCTCGGCGCTGGTATCGCCATGGTTGCTGGTATCGGCCCCGGTATCGGTCAGGGTTATGCCGCAGGTAAAGCTGTAGAGGCGGTGGGCCGTCAGCCCGAGGCTCGAGGAAATATAATTACAACCATGCTGCTGGGTCAGGCTGTGGCCGAGTCAACCGGTATTTACGCCCTTGTCATAGCGATAGTTTTAATCTTTACCATAGCTATTTAAACTTTTTAAATGGCTTTTTTTATGGGAGTTATTTAAAGCTATTTAAGGGCTAAATGGCATGAGGTAAGATGCTATTATTTTCCGGCCGGATGAAGCCAGAGGGCTTCCGGCCGGAGGCATGATTTTCTACTATTTTGCCTCTAAACTCATACGTATGCATCTGCATATGTTTGTTGTTATTGTAATTTTGTAATTTGTGGCGTTTTTATTTTGCATCCAGTATCTATCGATTTTTGTTGTAGCTGCTGCTTACGCACAGACTGCAGGAGGTGAGCGAGACTTGATTGATTTAAATATTACATTTCTGTGGCAGCTGGTTAACTTTTTTGTGCTGCTATTTTTGCTCAAAAAATATCTATACGGCCCTGTCACAGAGATGCTCGATAAAAGATCCGAAAAAATTGAAAATGATCTACAGGAGGCCCGCAAACAGCGGGAGGAAGCTAAAGAACTTAAGGAGCAGCGGGAGAAAGAGCTGAAGGAAGCCCGCCAGAAGGCCCAAAAAATTGTGGAGGAAGCCGAGGCTCGCGGTGAAGAAAGGGCTGAAGAGATAGTAAGTGCGGCCGAAGAAGAGGCCGAGCGAATTAAAGAGAGAAGAATGGCAGAAATAGAACAGGCCCGCCAGGATGCCGCCGATGAGCTGCGCCGGCAGGTTTCAAATATATCTCTGCAGGTTGCGGGCAAATTTCTCAAAGAAGAACTTGACGAGCAGGAGCATGTAAGGGTCATCTCCGATTATCTGGAGGAGCTGGATGAAGTTCAGCTCGGTGAGCTGAAATGATTGAAAACGAAGTGGCTCGAAAATACGGTCAGGCCATATTTGAGCTGGCCAGAGATAAAGATTTGCTGGATGAAGTGGGAGAGGATCTCAAAAATCTGCGGGAAACTATCGCTGATGTGCGGGATTTTAAAAATCTGCTCTATCATCCCCGCATTGAGGACGAAAAGAAAAAGGAGGTTTTTTTAGATCTTACCTCCGGTGAAATCAGTAAATTGACGCAGGATTTCTGTCAGCTGCTTATAGATAAAAGGCGCATAAGATTTCTGCATCATATCGTCAGAGACTTTGAAAAAAGGCATAATGAAGCGGAAAAAATCCTGGAAGTTGAGCTGCTGTCAGCTGTAAAGCTGCCGGAGGAGCTTGAAAGAAATATAAAAGAAAAGCTGGCCGAGGTTACCGGTTACCGCATTGAGCTTTCGACCAGCATAGATGAGGATCTAATCGGCGGTTTTCAGATAAAAGTTGGAGATAAAATTATTGACGGAAGCATCAAAGGCGAGCTGGAAAGCATGAGGAAAAAGCTGGAGCAAATTCCTGTCAGCAAATTAGGGGTGGAATGATAATGGATATTAGACCGGAAGAGATTAGTTCCATCATAAAAAAGGAGATAGAAAACTACGGATCCGAACTGGAGACCGTGGGCGTGGGTACCGTCCTGGATGTTGGGGATGGAATTGCTCATGTTTATGGTCTGGAGGACTGCATGTCGATGGAGCTGGTTGAATTTCCCGGGGAGATTTTTGGCATGGCCTTAAACCTCGAGGAAGATAACGTTGGGGTCGTAATCCTCGGGGACGAAAGGAAGATCAATGAAGGTGATGAGGTAAAACGAACCGGCCGGGTAATTGAGGTGCCGGTTGGCGATGAGATGATGGGCCGCGTGGTAAATCCTCTGGGTGAACCGCTTGATGGTCAGGGTCAGATAGAGGCTGAAGACAACCGCCCGGCCGAATTTAAAGCGCCTGGAGTTGTGACGAGAGAACCCGTTAAAACTCCCCTGCAGACCGGCCTTAAGGCGATTGACTCCATGATACCCATAGGACGGGGGCAGAGGGAGCTTATCATCGGAGACAGGCAGACCGGGAAGACTGCAATAGCCGTAGATACCATCATCAATCAGCGAGACTCCGATGTTAAATGCGTGTATGTGGCTATAGGTCAAAAGGCCTCGGACGTGGCTCAACTAAGGGAAAGATTTGCCGAGGAGGGCGCGCTGGATTATACGATTATTGTTGCTGCAAATGCGAGCGAGCCGGCCCCGTTAAAATATATGGCACCTTACGCCGGCTGCGCAATGGGTGAACATTTCATGTATGAAAAAAATGATGATGTGCTGGTTGTTTACGATGACCTCTCCAAGCACGCCGATGCCTACAGGGCGATGTCTCTGCTCTTGAGGCGTCCGCCCGGACGGGAAGCTTACCCCGGCGACGTATTTTATCTGCACTCAAGACTGCTGGAGAGGGCGGCCAAGCTCAACCCCGATTACGGCGGGGGTTCGCTGACGGCGCTGCCCATAGTCGAAACTCAGGCCGGTGATGTTTCCGCCTTCATCCCCACCAATGTTATCTCCATTACTGATGGTCAGATTTATCTGGAGAGCGAGCTGTTTTTCTCAGGAGTGAGACCGGCCATCAACGTTGGAACTTCTGTATCCAGGGTGGGCGGAGATGCTCAGATTAAGGCAATGAAGGATGTGGCCGGGACTCTGAGACTGGATTTATCTCAGTATCGCGAACTTGAGGCTTTTGCCCAGTTTGGTTCGGACCTGGATGAGGCCACGCAGCAGAGACTTGCCCGCGGTGAAAGGATTGTTGAAGTTTTAACTCAGGATGAAAATGATCCCATGCCCGTAGAGGAACAGATAGCCATCCTTTATGCGGTTGTAGAAGGGCATCTCGACGATATTCCCGTGGATAATCTCGACCGTTTTGAGCGGGAGTACCTCTCATACTTACGCTCCAGCTACGATGATCTGCTGGAGGAAATAGTTGATGTGGGTGAGATGACCGATGAAATAGAGGAAAGACTTGTCAGTGTGATAGAAGAATTTAAGGAGAGCTTCTCCATTGAGGAGAAGAGCCTTGTGGATAGTCCGGATGAGCCGGAATCAGAGGATATTGAAGAGACCGCCTGATATATTTTGATCTGTATATGGTCTGTATTTAGATTGTTTTGAGGTGATGCAATTATGGAAACGATGCGCGATATTCAGCGCAGAATTGATACAGTTGAGAACACGAAAAAGATTACCCGGGCGATGAAGATGGTGGCTTCGGCCAAACTGCGCCGGGCGCAGGAAAAGGCCGAGCAGACCCGTCCTTTTTTTAACCGGACGCGTCAGATCCTGGTGGATATTGTTCACAACACTGAGGATACGGCCCGGCATCCGCTGCTGGAGCCCACCGAGGGCGATAAGGAGCTTTACGTTGTCGTCACCTCGGACAGAGGGCTCTGCGGCGCCTACAACACCAGAGTGCTGAGAAAGGTGCGGGCCCGGACGAATCCAGAAGATAATCCCATTGTTGTGCTGGGGCGAACCGGATACCGCGCCCTGGAGAGGGACGGATACGAAATACTGACCGATTATGTGGATTTAGATGATTATCCCAGCTTCTGGTTTGCCCGCAGGTTGACCGACAGGCTTATAGACCTGTACCGGCACAATGATGTCAACGAGGTTCGATTTATATACACCTATTTCGAGTCAGCTTTAGCTCAGGAGGTGCGCGAAATTCCCCTGCTGCCGGCTTCTCCCCCGGAAGAGCCTGATAGCGAGGTGGAAGGGACCGCCGGCGATATCCTGAGCGATGTGAATGAGGAGGAAGAAGAGGGCGAAGAGGGCGAGGAATATGAAAAAGAAGCGCGCGAGATGAGTTCAGCCTATTTATATGAGCCTTCGGTGCAGGAGGTGCTCGATACGATCCTGCCCCAGTATTTAAACAATATACTCTACTCCTCCATACTGGAATCTAAAGCCAGCGAATTTGGCTCCCGTATGACTGCGATGGACAACGCCACGGATAACGCTGAGGAGATGATTGAGGAGCTGACTCAGTCCTACAACAGGGCCAGACAGTCTCAGATTACAGAAGAGATCAGCGATATTGTTAGAGGAGCTGAGGCGCAGTAGCTTTACCGGTCGATATTTGTTAAAATTACATGGTTTTGATGTTACTGACTTTATTGAGTGCAGCAGTTTTGAGTTTCACTGAGTTTCAGTATTTTTCATATCTGTAAAAGAAAAAAATATCTTTACAGGCAGCATACAGTGTCAGGACAGAACGTCTATAAGGAGGAATTGGTGTGAGTGAAAATCAAGGCCACGGCAAAGTGGTTCAGGTTATCAGTGCTGTTGTGGACGCAGAATTTCCTCCGGGTGAGCTCCCGGATATAAATAACGCGGTGAGGGTCGTCGATGAGGAGAGGGATATAGATCTCACCTGCGAGGTTATGAAGCAGCTGGGCGATAACCGCGTGCGCACAGTAGCCATGGACAACACCCACGGTCTTGTGCGGGGGATGAAAGTGATCGATGAGGGCGAGCCCATCTCCGTACCCGTGGGAGAGGAAGTTTTGGGCAGAATATTTAATGTTCTCGGCGAGACCATCGATGAACAGGGAGAGGTGGAAGCGGAAGAGGAAAAGCCCATTCATCAGGAACCGCCCACTTACGAAGAGCAATCCACGACAACCGAGATTTTTGAGACGGGAATTAAGGTGATTGATCTGCTGGCCCCCTACGCCGAGGGCGGCAAGGTAGGTCTATTTGGCGGTGCCGGAGTGGGCAAGACAGTTTTGATCCAGGAGTTAATAAATAACATTGCCATTGAGCATGGCGGATTGTCCGTCTTCTCCGGAGTGGGAGAGAGAACCCGTGAGGGTAACGATCAGTGGCTTGAGTTTCAGGAAGCAGATATTCTGGACAAGGTAGCTCTGGTGTTCGGTCAGATGAATGAGCCCCCGGGAGCCAGAATGCGTGTGGGGCTTACAGGACTTACCATGGCCGAGTATTTCCGCGATGAGTTTGGCCAGGATGTGCTGCTCTTTATCGACAACATTTTTCGCTTTATTCAGGCCGGGCAGGAGGTTTCGGCTCTGCTGGGGCGCATGCCCTCCGAGGTTGGCTATCAGCCCACACTGGCGCAGGATGTAGGAGCGCTGCAGGAGAGGATCACCTCCACCGATAAGGGCTCCATCACCTCGGTGCAGGCTATCTATGTGCCCGCAGACGATCTTACAGATCCCGCCCCCGCCACGACTTTTGCTCATCTGGACTCGACCACGGTGCTTTCAAGACAGCGGGCCGAACAGGGTCTTTACCCCGCGGTGGACCCGCTGGACTCCACGTCCAACATCCTCGATCCCCGCATTGTGGGCGAGGAGCATTACAGGACAGCCCGGGATGTGCAGGAGGTTCTGCAGCGCTACGAGGATCTGCAGGATATCATAGCCATTCTGGGTATGGAAGAGCTTTCCGAGGAGGATCGTGTGGTCGTTGATAGGGCCCGGCGCATTGAGCGCTTTCTCTCTCAACCATTTTTTGTGGCCGAGCAGTTTACCAACGTGCCCGGCAAATACGTGACCATAGAGGAATCGATACGCGGCTGCCAGGAAATTCTGGAGGGCAAGCACGATGATCTGCCCGAGGAAGCTTTCTACATGGTTGGTTCCATCGACGAGGTTGTTGAAAAGGCCAAAGAAGTGGAAAGCCGGTGATAGCTGATGCCTGCAAAAGTTAGACTGGAGATTGTTACCCCCGAGAGGGTAGTTTTCGACGATGAGGTAGAAATGGTTGTTGCCAGGGCTATCGATGGCGATATAGGTGTCATGGCCGGGCACACGCCTCTGGTTACCGCCCTGGAAACGAGCGTTTTAAAGATTGAAATGGGCGAAGGGGATATCCCCGTTCCCATAAGTGATGGATTTATGGAGGTAAAGCCCGATAAGATAAATGTCATAGTGAGAACAGCTGAGCTGCCCGAGGAAATTGATGTGGAAAGGGCCCGCGAGGCCAAGGAAAGAGCCGAGCGTCGCCTGCGCGAGGAAAGACAGAGGATCGATGAAGCCCGGGCCGAGGCCGCCCTTGAGAGGGCCAAGGCCAGGCTGGCCGCAGCCGAGGATACCCGCGAGCTTATGAGCCAGCATAGTGAACAGTAAACGGAGCATTGATGGTAAATAGATGAAATATTAGAATATCAGTTTGTTATAGGTTTGCCAAAACAGATGTAATAGAAAAATGAACTTTGAAAGCTCTAAAGGCTTTGAAACTGTATTTAGATGATGAAATTGAGACGATGAGTTTATAGATTTCCTGCCCCGTCAGTGTGGACTCCGTCATGCGGATTACAGCTGACGGGCTTTTAATTTTGGGGGAAGATATGAGGCTTCGTTCACATGAAATTTTTCCTCTGCGGGGTTTTGGCATGCGCGACCGTATCTGTTGTATCTGTTTAAACCGGGGGTGATGCTGATGAAGCTGAAGAGAAGGGATTTTTTCGATTGGCTTGAAAATCCGGGTTTAATATCGCTGATTATTATCCCGGCAGCTCTGATATTTGTTCTCCTGATTATCCTGTA
>CAZVZM010000019.1:0-31293 GCA_964630835.1 uncultured Halanaerobiaceae bacterium | reverse complement strand
CTATAAGCTTTTTATATTATCTCCTTGACAAAGGTCAAGGTATGTGGTATTTTAATTTATGGCTATTAGCACTCTCCCGGGGTGAGTGCTAAAAGGAGGGGAGAGCAATGGATGAGAAGTTGACAGACCGAAAAAAGGATGTGCTTCTGGCAATAATTGAAAAGCATATCCTCACAGCAGAGCCAGTTGGATCCCGAACACTTGCCAGGGACTATGATTTTGGCTTCAGTTCAGCCACTATAAGGAACGAAATGGCTGATCTTGAAGATATGGGGCTTGTTGAACAGCCTCATACTTCTGCAGGGCGGGTTCCATCAGATAGGGGTTACAGATTTTATGTCGATCAGCTTATGGAAAAGGATCTTGAAAAGCCTGAGTCGATGTCAGAATTCATGCAGGATCTTTCACGAAAAAAATCAGGACTGGAAGATATAATGTCCGGCATGGTCAGGATGCTCTCCCGTATGACCCAGTATACGGCTTTAATAAGTGAACCTGGTTTTTCTGCAAGTGAGATTTCTCGTCTGGAGCTTTTTCCCGTTAATCCTCGCAGATTGCTTCTGGTTTTAATTACTGATCAGGGTATGGTTAATAACAAGGTTATCCCATTGCGTAAAGAGCTGGATGATGAACAAATAGAGGATTTAAAGAAGGTGCTATCCCGTCGAATCATTGATAAAAAGCTGGACGAAATAGATGAAGAGTTTCTTGGTAAGCTGGAAAGAGAACTTAAGAGAAGGCTTGACTATACTGAGGAAATCATTTCGGTTCTGGAAAATGAATTAAACAGAAATTTAAGTCATGAGGAGATTAAGATTTACCTGAATGGCACCAATTATATACTTGAACAGCCGGAGTTTAATGATATCTCCCGCCTAAAAGAAGTTATGAGGGTTCTTGATAGAGAGGAAGAGCTCAGGAAACTTCTTCAGGGACTTGAGGATGAGCTGGAGGTAAAGATAGGTAGAGAGATACATCTTGAAGAGATGCAGCACTGCAGTCTTGTCTACGCTACCTATGAGCTATCTGACGAAGCTAAGGGAAAGCTCGGTATTCTTGGTCCCACGCGAATGGAGTATGTACAGGCGATTTCTGCAGTAGAGGTGGCTTCAGAGCTGCTCGGTCAGATAATTTCCAATGCAGGCAGGTGATAATTTATGAATGAGGAAGTAAAGGAAGAAAACAGGACTAAAACTAAAATCAGGGAAAGTGAAATTCCCGGTTATGAAGAAATAGTGACAATGAAACCTGAAGAGATAAAGGAAGAATTTGAACGGCTGGGAGACAGAGTTGAAGAATTAAGCCGGGAAAGCAGAGATTTTCAGGATAAATTTAAGCGCACTCAGGCTGACTTTGCCAATTATCGCCGCCGCATGCAGGAAGAAAAAAGCGGCCTGGCGGTAGAATATAAATGTGAATTGATAGAAGAATTGCTGCCGGTGATAGATAATTTTGAAAGAGCCCTTGATAGCTGTGAAATCAACAATGATTTCAGCCAGGGGGTAGAAATGATATATAAACAACTCATAAATGTTTTGGAAAAAGAAGGAGTTGAGGAGATAGAAGCAGAAGGTGAAGAATTTGACCCGCGCCGTCATGAGGCGGTTGAAGAAGTTGAAGTTTCTGAAGAGGATAGCGGAACAGTTGTCGAGGTAGTGCAAACCGGTTATCGTTTTGAGGATAAAATTATCAGGCCGGCTATGGTTAAGGTAGCAAACTAAAAAAATATAAGACAAAATCTAATCAGGGAGGCTAGATATATATGGGAAAAATTTTAGGCATTGATCTTGGCACAACTAATTCATGCATGGCTATAATGGAAGGTGGAGAACCAACTGTTGTACCCAATCGCGAAGGAGAGAGGATTACTCCTTCAGTTGTAGCCTATAATGATAAAGGCGAAAGAATTGTGGGTGAACATGCAAAGCGTCAGGCTATAACAAATGCTGATCAAACTGTTACCTCAATAAAGAGAAAGATGGGTACGGATCATACCGTAGAACTGCAGGACAAGGAACACACACCTCAGGAAATCTCTGCTATGATTTTACAGAAGATGAAAAAAGACGCCGAAGATTATGTCGGGCAGGAAATAGAAGAAGCGGTAATAACTGTGCCTGCATATTTCACCGATAGCCAGAGACAGGCCACCAAAGATGCCGGTAAAATTGCTGGCTTCGATGTAAAGAGAATTATAAATGAGCCCACAGCAGCATCTCTGGCTTATGGCCTTGATGATAAAGAAGACAAAACAATATTTGTTTACGATCTGGGCGGAGGTACTTTTGATGTCTCCATCCTGGAGATTGGAGATGGAGTCTTTGAGGTTATAGCAACCAGCGGCAATAATACTTTAGGTGGCGATGATTTCGATGAAAGAATTATGGACTACGTGGCTGATAGGTTTGAAAAGGAGCATGGAATTGACCTGCGCGAGGATAAAATGACTTTACAGAGGCTGAAGGACGCTGCTGAGCAGGCTAAAATAGAACTTTCCAGCATGAAAGAAACAAATATCAATCTACCATTTATAACTCAGACCGAAGAAGGACCTCTACATCTGGATGAAGATATTACACGGGCCAAATTCAATGAACTGACAGAGGACCTGGTGGAAGCTACTATGGGTCCTGCCCGTCGGGCTATGGATGATGCTGAAGTATCTCCGGGAGATATAGATGAGGTGATTCTTGTAGGTGGATCTACGAGGATACCTGCAGTGCAGGATGCTGTAAAGGATTATATCGGTAGAGAACCCCATAAAGGTATCAACCCCGATGAAGTTGTTTCGATTGGGGCTGCCATCCAGGGGGGTGTGCTCTCGGGAGAAGTTGACGATCTTGTGCTTCTTGATGTGACTCCTCTATCTCTGGGGATTGAAACGCTTGGAGGTAAGTTTACAAAGCTTATAGATAGAAATACAACCATTCCCACTTCGGAAAGCAAGGTATTTACCACCGCAGAGGATAATCAGACTACCGTAGATGTTCACGTTTTGCAGGGAGAGAGAAAGCTGGCCAAACACAATCAGACTCTGGGCAGATTTCAACTGACCGGTATTCCTCCTGCTCCAAGGGGAACGCCTCAAATTGAAGTGACCTTCGATATCGATGAAAATGGAATTGTTCATGTCTCTGCTGAGGATAAGGGAACGGGCAAATCTGAAGATATCACAATTGAGTCCACGGATGGCCTCTCCGAGGAAGAAATAGAAGAAATGGTGAAGGAAGCTGAACGATATGCTGAAGAAGATGAGAAAAAGGTGGAGCGTATTGAAACTAGAAACGAAGCTGATGCACTGGTCCATTCTGTAGAAAAAACTCTGGAAGAAGCAGAAGAGAGCGTGGATCCTGAACTGAAAGATAAAGTCATCAATGCAAAAGAAGATCTGGAAGAGGCTCTGGAAGAACATGAAGATGATATCGAAATGATCCAGGAACGCATGGATAAACTAAATGAGGTTCTTGCTGATCTTAGCAGTGAGCTTTACAGCCAGCAGCAGGCCGGAGGCCCCGGCGGACCGGAAGCCGGCCCACAGGGCCCGGGAGGACCGGGACCGCAGGGACCAGGACCTGAGGGCACTCAAGCCGGGCCTCAGACCGGTGCACAGGACGATGACGATGAAACAATTGATGTGGATTATGAAGAGGTTGATGATGAAGAATAAAATAAGATCATTTCAGATTGGAGATAAATCCATGATAAACAGGAGAGGACAGCAGAGCTGCTGTTCTCTCCTGATGTTATATACAGGTGGTGATTTATATGGCATCCAGCGGTAATAAAGATTATTATGAGGTATTGGGCGTGGATCGTGATGCTGATCAGGATGAGATAAAAAAGGCTTACCGGAAGCTGGCTAAAGAGTATCATCCTGATCGAAGCGATGATCCCAATGCTGGCGAAAAGTTTAAGGAAATCTCTGAGGCTTATGATATTCTCAGCGATCCTGAAAAAAGGAAAAAGTATGATCGCTATGGGCATGCGGGAATTGGTGAAGACGACTTTTCCTTTGATTATGATGATTTTTCCGGAGCTGATTTTGGCGGTTTTGGCAATATTGATGATATTATCAATATGTTCTTTGGAAACGGAAGAGCTCGCAGTAGAGCTGGTAGATCAAGGCGGCAAAGCCAGGGATCTGACCTGCAGTATCGCCTGGAAATAGATTTTGAAGAAGCTGTTTTCGGCACAGAAAAACAAATCACAATTCCCCGGGAGGTAAACTGTGAAAAATGTGATGGCAGTGGATCTGAGCCGGGCAGCAGCACCCGCACCTGTCCGGAATGCAATGGCAGGGGTAGAGTGCGTCAGACACAGAGGACACCTCTCGGTCAGATGGTGCGCACAGGCGTATGTGAACGGTGTCAGGGAGAAGGGCAGATAATTGAAAATCCCTGCACAGAGTGCAATGGTTCTGGAACTAAAAGAGAAAGAAGCACTGTAACTATCAATATTCCCGCAGGTATTGAAGATGGAAATCAATTGCGAATGTCCGGGGAAGGCCAGGCAGGTGAGAGAGGTGCTCCTGCCGGAGATCTCTATATCATAGTCAATGTAAAGGATCATGAAATTTTTGAGCGCCGTGGCGATGATATTCACGTAGAAGTGCCGATAAATTTTGTGCAGGCTGCTCTGGGAGATGAAATAGAGGTCCCCACTGTTGATGGAGAAGTTAAATTTCGCATTCCTGAAGGCACGCAGCCAGGGGATGTTTTGAGGCTTCGAAACAAGGGAGTGCCCCGTCTCAGAGGTTCCGGGCGTGGCGATCAATTGATTCATGCTAAAGTTGTAATTCCTCGATCTCTCAATCAAGAACAGCGTGAACTTTTAGAGGAGTTTGCGGAGATCAGCGGAGAGGAAATAAATCCCGAAGGAAAAAGCTTTTTTCGCAGGGTAAGAGATGCCTTTGGAGGATAGATATTGATGGGGGTGCAGACAAAATATTCGCTTAAGCTGCCGTCCGCTGCCGAGAAACCTGGGGAAATAATTATGCAGAATGTATTCCCGGAGGGGTTTGCAATCAATAATCGGCCGGAGGGCAGTATTTTATTTTCAGCTTATGATGAGGCAGGGATCTGTTCAGAAGATTTTGAGTCAGCTGATTTGTGCGACAGGTGGAGCAGGTTTCTTTCCGAACTGGATAGCTGGCGCGAAAATTTGCTTAAAGCCGGGGGATATGTTGTAAAAAGACGGGAAGTTCGCAGCCCTGACTGGGTGGATCGATGGAAACAAAATTTTACCCCTGTGGAGATAGGGGACAGATGGCTTGTAATACCCCCCTGGCATAGAGAAGGTAACTTTACCAATAAAAATCGTATTATTCTAACCATTGAGCCGGGAGTAGCTTTTGGAACCGGAAATCATCCTTCTACCCGTCTAATTTTAAATGCTCTGGATAGTACTGTCAAAGAAAATTCTCAATATACTTCTTTTCTGGATGCAGGCTGTGGAAGCGGAATTCTTTCCCTGGCAGCAGCGCGACTGGAGTTGAAAAATATAATAGCAGTAGAACGTGAGGAGATTGCAGCCAGTAATGCTCGGAAAAATGTTGAACTAAACGGTTTATCCAGCTTCATTGAAATTATTGAGGCAGATATTCGGGATATTTCTCTGCCCCAATTTGATGTTATTGCGGTAAACTGTCTGCCTCAAATCATTGAAAAAATAGCTCCCTGTTTTGTCTCATCTGCTCACAGAGAAACAATAATTCTTATAAGCGGTTTTAAAGAAAAACATGCTGAGGATTTAAAGTCTTTTTTGCAAAGCTTTTATCTGGAAGTGATTGACACTGCATCATGCGGAGAGTGGGGATTATTTGTCGCCAGAAAGAAAGGGGATAAAACATGATTAAACGCTTTTTTCTCCCCCCGCAGAAAAGTCTGGAACTGCTTCCCGAAAAAAAATTGTCGATTCAAGGCGAGCTTTTTGATCACATTGTAAAGAGCATGCGCATGCGAGAGGGAGATAAATTAATTTTGCTTGATGGAGAAGGAAGCAGATCGAAAGGCAGGATTGAAAATATATCTCATTCGCCGGAAAAAGTCGAGATTAAACTGCTCAATGTTGAAAAAAGCAGTGAGAATGAACCGGAAACAGATATTTATCTCGCTCAGGCTCTGGCCAAAAAAGATAAAGTGGAGACCGTTTTGCAGAAAGGAACCGAGATAGGTGTGAGAGGATTTATTCCATTTACGAGCAGACACACCGTTGTAAAATTGAATGAAAAAAAGAAAAAAAAGCGCTGGAGGCGATGGCGCAAAATCATCAAAGAAGCGGCCCGCCAATCGGAAAGAGACATTATACCGGAACTCAAACCACTGCACAGCTTGAAAGATTTTGTTAAATTAGCTCCGGAATATGATACTATATGCCTGGCCCTGGCAAGAGAGGCCAGGTATTCTATTAAAGATCTGGTTGATGAGGAGACTATAAAATCCGGGGATAGGCTGCTTTTGACAGTGGGCCCGGAAGGTGGTTTTTCTGACAGCGAGGTCAAACAGATGCTGGCGGTTGAAGGATGCTATGATTTGGGAGTGGGGCCCCGCATAATGAGGACAGAAACTGCTGGCCCTTTGATTTCTGGAATAATTTTGCATGAACTGGGGGAAATGCAGTAATGAATGAGAGCATGGAGAATTTTAGGGAGAGAAAAACTGAATCGGAACAGGGTCTTAAAGTTGCTCTGCATAATCTGGGATGCAGGGTTAATCAGTACGAAGCAGAAGCGTTACTCGATAAACTTCAGGAGGAAGGATTTAAAATAGTTGATTTTTCCAGTAAAGCAGATGTGTATATAGTTAACAGCTGTGCCGTTACCACCTCTGCTGCCAGCAAATCTCGCAGTCTGGCCCGAAGAGCTAAAAGAAGGGGTGGAAAAGATAGTGCGGTAATTATGGCCGGCTGTTACAGCCAGGCTTCACCGGATGAAGTGAAGACGATAGAAGAGGTGGATTTCCTGGTGGGGAGTGATGAGAAAGATAGGCTTCCCAAAATAATAAACAATATTGTAACTGAAAGCAAAAAGGGACATAGATCTATCCCGTCTCGCTCTGATTTGAACTATTTTCCTGATTTCACCCTCAGGAAAGTTGATACCAGAACAAGAGCGAATATCAAGGTCCAGGATGGTTGTGATCAATTTTGCAGCTACTGTATTATACCCCGGGCCAGAGGACCCAAACGGAGCCGCCCAGCCTCTGAAGCAGTTAAAGAAGTTGAAAGATTGAGCAGGAGAGATATTAAAGAATTTGTGATTACTGGAATTCACCTTGGGGCTTACGGAGTGGACCTTGAGGAAAATGTGGGCCTGGCAGAGCTGGTTAAAATGATGTTAAAAACTGGCAGTGATTTTCGCATCAGGTTGAGTTCTATCGAAGCACTGGAAGTTTCAGACTCGTTGATAAAGCTGATGCATGAAAACTCCGGGCTTTGTCCTCACCTTCACCTGCCGCTTCAAAGCGGAAGCGATAAAATTCTTCGTTCCATGAATCGTCCATATAAAGTTCAGGAATATAGAGAGTTAATTGAAAATGTTAGAAAAAAAATACCCGAAATTGCTATAACAACAGATGTTATGGTTGGTTTTCCTGGAGAAACTACAAGAGATTTTAATTTAACCTGTGAGGTGGTAAAAGAGATTGAATTTAGTCGTCTCCACGTGTTTAAATACTCTCCCAGGCCTGGAACAAAAGCAGCTGACATGTCTGAACGAGTTCCGGGAGATGTTATGGATGAGAGATCTAAAAAACTGAGAGATCTGGGTAACAGGCTGAAAAGAAAGTATTCAGAAAAATTTTTAGATAATGAACTTACTGTGCTCCTGGAAAGAGAAAATGATGATGGAAGTTATTCCGGCTATAGTGAGAATTATCTCAGGTTAAAAGTATTTTCCGATAGTGAGGAGGATTTAAGTAACACTTTCCAGAAGGTAAAATTAAAGGAAATAAATGAACAGGGAGAAAATTTAGGGATTATCTGCAGTTAGCAGAGGAAAAATTTCATTGTGAGCGGAGCCTTATAGCTTCCATGAGTGAGTTCTATAAAAGCGGGAAAATGTCCTGAATGTAAGTGTTCTTAAACAAAATCCAACAACTAATGTGAAGAAGAGCTTAAATATTTAATCAGGGAGGTGAATGTCATCCATGTCAAATTGCATTTTCTGTGATATCGCTGCCGGAAAAATGGACACCGAAATTCTCTATGAGGATAAAAATATCGTGGCTTTCGCTGATGCTAATCCACAGGCTCCAGTTCATATCCTTGTGATACCCCGGAAACATATAGAATCTATAAAAGACATTGAGAAAGATGAATTTGATCTTGTGGGCGAAATTCATCGGGTAATCGTGAAACTGGCTGAAGAACACGATATTGCTGGAAGCGGCTTTAGAATTGTCAATAACTGTGGAAACGAGGGAGGTCAAACCGTAGATCATCTTCACTTTCACCTGCTGGGTGGTAGAGCTCTCTCCTGGCCTCCAGGATGATATTTTGCTTCCGGCAGGTTTCTGCCGGTTTCCGGGTATGTTATTCAGGAGGATAGAAGAAACTTTTAATTGTGATTGCAGGAAACATATGATATTATAAAAATTAACAATAGTTTTAAAGTGAAAAAATTTTTGACCGAAATCCAGACTTTTGCAGAGAAAAAAATTTCACTATGAACGTAGCTATATATTTTACAGTATAATATATCAGGCTAATTATGACACATCTATTTGACAAATAAACACAGGAAAAACCTTTGAATGTATTATTTTGTGTTAGTTGTTGAACTTTGTTTTATTTTGGTTTCTTTATTTTTAAATTTGTAAAAAATACAAATTCTAACAAATGGTTGGAATGCAATGTTTCAGGTTTTAACACATCTGATCACCAATCATATATAAGAATAACTTTTGATATTTAAGCTCGGGGTGGGATCCTAAATGGGTGGATTTTCTAAACCATCAAAAAATATAATTATTGCTGTATTTTTTATCATTTTGCTGTTGGCCGGGAATTTGTCTATTGACGCTGCAGGAAATGAAATTGCTTTAATTCCTCTGCACGGAGACGTTAATCCCGGTCAGACTTCATTTTTAGCTCGTGCCCTCTCAGAAGTAGAAGAAGGTGATTTTAGTGCTGTAATTGTTGAAATAGATACCTATGGAGGCCTGGTAGATTCTGCGATTAATATTAGAGATCAACTCCTGGAATATGAGATGCCGGTAATTACCTATGTAAATCAGAGAGCCTGGTCTGCCGGAGCTTTGATTGCCCTGGCCGGTGACAGCCTTTATATGCGTACGGGTAGCAGTATGGGAGCTGCAGAAACCAGACCGAAAGAGGAAAAATTTATTGCAGCCTTTAGTGGAGAGTTTGCTGCCACCGCCGAACGTCAGGGCAGGGATCCAGAGATAGCCAGGGCAATGGTGGATATAGAGGTAGAAATAGATAGCGTAGTAAATAAAGGCAGGCTTCTATCTCTTACGGCTTCAGAGGCTGCTGAGATCGGTTTTATCAGTGGACAGGTAAATAATCTTGAAGAGCTTTTCCAGGTTGAGGGCTGGTCGAAGATTGAAGCAACTCGCATGGAAAAATCGACTCTCGAAGTTATAGCTGGAGTTATTACCAGTCCTGCTGTGAGTATTCTTTTGCTGACGCTGGGCCTGGTAGGCCTTGTAGGAGAGGCAATGATTCCCGGTTTTGGCGTAAGCGGTACTGTGGGAATATTAAGTCTTAGTTTGTTTTTTTCTTCCTATCTTTATCAGGGTTACGCGGGAATTGGACTTTTACTGCTGTTTATGGC
The DNA here is from genome assembly GCA_964630835.1 of uncultured Halanaerobiaceae bacterium. Lineage (GTDB taxonomy): Bacteria > Bacillota > Halanaerobiia > Halanaerobiales > Halarsenatibacteraceae > Halarsenatibacter. The sequence goes on along the minus strand of CAZVZM010000019.1, from coordinate 21,500 downwards.
GGGTATCCTGCTAATAATCATTGAGGTTTTCTTTATACCTGGTTTTGGTTTCACCGGCATAGGAGGTCTGGCGGCTATTTTTCTCAGCCTGTATCTATTTATTCCCGATCCTTCCACGGCTTTAAGAATAATTGTAGCAGTTCTGGTGCTGTCCCTGCTGGGTATTTTTATTTTGATAAAGATATTTGGAGCATCTGACCTATGGAAAAGAATTTCCATGGAGAAATCAGAAACAGTGGAAGAAGGTTATATAGCTAGATCCAGTGAGGAAAATTTAACCGGCGAAAGCGGAAAAACTCTCACCCCGCTGCGTCCAAGCGGAATGGCTAAAATTAATGAGAGAAGAATTGATGTCGTAACAGAGGGGGATTTTATCGATAAGGATGAGAAAATAGAGGTTATTCAACACGAGGGGCGCAGAGTTGTGGTGAGCAAAAAAGAGAGGGAGTGAAATTTATGGATTTGATGACAATCATTACTGGAGTTTTTGTTGTAGTTTTGATCATATTATTTTTTACTTTTATCCCGGTAGGGCTGTGGATTTCCGCGACTGCTGCTGGAGTTAAAATTAGCTTTTTTAATTTAATTGGCATGAGATTGAGGCGGGTAGTTCCTAAATCTATCGTGTCACCGATGATAAAAACTCATAAGGCGGGATTAAAACTGGGAAGTGACAAGCTGGAAGCTCATTACCTGGCCGGCGGTAATGTTAACAATGTAGTTGATGCGCTTATAGCAGCACAGCGGGCTGAAATAGATTTAACTTTTGAAAGAGCTGCAGCCATTGATCTGGCAGGCAGGGATGTGCTTGACGCTGTGAAGATGAGTGTAAATCCAAAAGTGATACAAACCCCTGTGGTTACCGCTGTGGCGATGGATGGTATTCAGGTTATGGCAACTGCCAGGGTCACGGTCAGGGCAAATATAGATAGACTGGTTGGGGGAGCAGGCGAAGAAACAGTTCTGGCCCGGGTGGGCGAGGGAATTGTTACCACGGTTGGTTCAGCGGATGATCATAAACAGGTGCTGGAAAACCCTGACAGCATATCCAAGACAGTTCTAGAAAAGGGGCTTGACTCAGGGACAGCCTTTGAAATTTTATCAATTGATATTGCCGATGTGGATATCGGGGATAATATAGGAGCTGAGCTTCAAAAGGATCAGGCAGAGGCGGACAAAGATATAGCTCAGGCTAAAGCCGAGGAGAGAAGAGCGATGGCAGTTGCAGAAGAACAGGAGATGAAGGCCAGAGTGCAGGAAATGCAGGCCAAGGTAGTGGAAGCTGAAGCTGACGTGCCCCGAGCTATGGCTGAAGCTTTGCGCAGCGGTAACCTGGGGGTCATGGACTATTTAAACCTGCAAAATATAGAGGCAGATACTGATATGAGAGAAAAGATATCTCGTCTTCAGGAGGAGCCGGAGGAGACCAGGAAAGAAGATGAGGATGCTCAGCAGTAAAGAGAAACCGGGCAACAGAATGAAAATAGGGTCTCCTCCATAATCTTTGGTGAATTTACGACATATGCCTGTAAAACGATAGCTGCTCACCTCTTATTATAGGAAGCTATGAGGCGAAGTGATACTCGAAATTTTTCAAAGCCCGGGTCGGGACCATGGCCAAAAAATTGTGTCCCCGGCTCACGATGTGCCGGGCTGAGCGTGAGCTCAGGGAGGAGCTCTCGCGAAGGTAGCACTATTTTTTGGCCGAAAACTAAACTTAAGCAGAGGAAAAATTTCATTGTGAGCGGAGCCTCATAGCTTTCTCCAGCAACTGATGTGGAGAAGAACCTGAAAATATTATGTAAATTTTAGATCGAATTAATGTTGAAATTTTATTTCAGGCCAATAAAATAATGCTTATTTTTGGATGCAGTGAGGAAGTGAGACAAAATACCCGGATTGAATTAAATCGGGAGGTTCTATTTTATGAATAATGATCATAAACAACAGCATGATTCTTCCCATTTTAATCTTAATGTGAGCAAAGTGGATAAAAAATTTGCAGATGAAAGCTCCAGTTTTGAACGGGATGGCCAAAAAAGCAAAAAGAAAACGTCCAGAAAAAACAAAAAGCCTTCCGACCGTTCATTGCACTCTTCCCGGAAAACTAAATTTGACAGCATGAGTGAAATCGGTGAGAAGAGAAAAAGAATGAAAAAAGCTAAGGGTCGATTGTCAATGAAATTTTCGCCTGAAGACCTTTATCGCGGAGTGATCATGAAGGAAGTTTTGTCTTCTCCAAGAAGCAGGAGGCCTCACAGGTGTTTTAGAAATATACGCTAACCCTTTAAATGTATATTCAATTTATGTGCCGGGCTGGCTGGAAAAGGGTTTATAAGGCGGATCAAACATGTTATAGTAAAGAAAGAAAAGAAGGATTTTAGGTATTTTGCTTGAATTGTATGTTTGAAGAAAAGATTTGACAATATAATTTGCAAAAAGTCCTGTATTGCCTGTTTTCAATTTTTTAATCTTATTTTAATTATACTCTTAAAGTATTAATTGCTAAAAGTAGGCTCCGGAAAATCCGGGAGAGATTTTTAGTCATTAAGGAGGATGAAAGTGAGCAGTAATGCTACAGAGCATTTTGCCGTATCCAATTATCATAAAGCGAGAAATCTTTTCGGCAATCTGGACAAAAATATTAAAATAATTGAAGAAGAGCTTAATGTAAGTCTCAGGGCAAGAGGCAGCGAGGTCAGAATCGAGGGCGAGGAAAATTCTGTGCGAGTTGCCCGGAGAGCTCTTGAAGAGATGACAAAGATTATTGATGAGGGAGATACAATTTCTGAAAGGCAGCTCAAATATATAATTGAATTACTTCAAAGAGATAAAAATAGAGACTTCTCAAATGTCTTTAATGAAGTTATTCAGGTTAATCATAAAGGAAGAGAGATAAAGCCTCAAACGGTTGGTCAGAAAATATATGTCGAGGCTATGAAAAACTTTGATATAGTATTTTCTATTGGTCCAGCTGGCACAGGAAAAACCTATCTAGCTGTTGTGATGGCTGTAAAATATCTTTTGAACCACAGAGTGGACAGAATTGTATTGACCAGACCTGCGATAGAAGCCGGTGAAGAGCTCGGATTTTTGCCAGGCGATATGCAGGATAAGGTCGATCCCTATCTTCGTCCCCTTTATGACTCTTTATTTGATGTTTTAGGCCCCGAAAAGGTAAAAGAATATCTGGAAAAAGACATAATAGAGGTGGCTCCTCTGGCATATATGCGCGGTCGAACCCTTGATGATTCTTTTATTATTCTCGATGAAGCTCAAAATACCACTACAGAACAGATGAAAATGATGTTAACCAGGATAGGTTTTGAGTCCCGTGCTGTCATAACTGGAGATATAACGCAGATTGATCTGCCTTATCACGAAACCTCCGGTCTCGGAGAAGTGCGTAAGATTTTGGGAGATATTGAGGGAATTGAGTTTATCTATCTGGATGAGTCCGATGTTGTAAGGCATAATCTTGTGCGCAAAATTATAACAGCTTATGAGGACAGGGAACAGTCTGAACAGTAATATTTTAGGATTTATAAAGGGTGGATTATATAATGAGTAGTTTTATGGACCGGTTTAAGAAAATGTGGAAAAATTTTCCCGGTCTCAAGGAGCTGGACCCTGATGTCAGGAAAATTGTTTTTGGTATAATCTTTTGTCTGTTAATGCTGGTAATACTGACAGCTAATATGATTCCTACCACCACTGAATTTAGGGCAGGCGAGGCCGCTCCTGCGGATATAACCGCCCCTCAGGACCTGGAAATTTTTGATGAGGAGAGCACACAAATAAGGAGACAGCTGGCCCGGGAAAATCTGCCCGCTATTTATCGAGAGGATCGGAAAGCTTTTGAAAGAAGCAATAATATCTTTAGACAGGCTCTTGAAGCTGCCGGTGAATATGATGGTGAAAATAGAGAGCTTGAACTTGAGGGAAGGCTCAATGAGCTGGAGGTCTCACTCACCCAGCATGAGATTGATTTGCTAATAAATTTTGATGCTGATGAGTTATCCCGACTTAGAGATATTGGAGAAGAGGCCCTGGAATATTTATTTCGCGGGCCTGTTCGGGAGGATGAAATTAATGCCGCAGAGGAAGATTTAAAAGTTTTCCTGGAGGAAGTCCATGAGGAGGAGATTGATGAGGAAAAGCATGCTCTTCTTGTCTCCCTTATAATGTCCGGACTGTCTCCAAATATGGTTTTAGATGAAGAGGCGACAGAGGCTCTTCAGCAGGACGTTTTGGCAGAGGTGGAGCCGGTATATGTTACCTTTAATGAAGGGGATCTGGTGGTAAGAGAAGGAGAAACCATCACTCCCCTGCAGTTGAGGGTGCTTGAAGAATTAGGGTTAACCCCTTCAGAGGTGGGCTGGCTCCAGCTAACAGGGACGGTAATATATTTTTTGATTCTAACAATGATTACGGTATACTATCTAAAAAATCACCTATCATCGGTCTGGGAAAATAACAACAGGCTTTACCTGCTTCAGAGTCTGGTTTTAATCCTCTTCCTGGTGGCCTGGGCATTGACTTTTTTTGATTTTGAATATGTCTACTATCTTATCCCGGTTGGCATGCTCTCTATCCTGACAACCATCCTTCTTTCCACACCGCCTGCAGTAATTGTTACTATATATGCTTCTCTGCTTTTGCCTCTGCTTTTTGGACTCAATTTTGATCTGGCTATTGCCGCATTTGTTTCCGGTATGGTAGGGTGTTACAGTGTTGCTGAAATCAACCAGAGAAGTGATCTCGTCAGGGCGGGTTTTAATATCAGCGGTGTTTTAATCTTTACCATCATTATGATCAATTTTTTACAGCCAGCCTTTACTTTACTTGATATGGCAATTTTGGCCGGGTTAGGGGCTTTAAATGGGCTCCTCGTGGCAATATTCTCCAATGGACTGCTTCCTTACCTGGAAAATTTGTTCAATTTAACTTCTGCTGTTAAACTGCTGGAACTATCCAACCCTAACAGCCCCCTTCTTAAAAAGCTTCTTGTTGAGGCTCCCGGCACCTATCATCACAGCATGGTGGTGGGAAATCTGGCTGAAACCGCAGCGGATAATATTGGAGCGGATGCTCTGCTTACCAGGGTTGGAGCTTATTATCATGATATTGGCAAAATAAAAAGGCCTTACTTTTTTACTGATAATCAATTCAGTGGAGAAAATCCCCATGAGGATATTAAACCCAATTTAAGTTCGTTGATAATTAAATCTCATGTCAAGGACGGGGTGAAGATGGCCCGGGAGCATGATTTGCCTGCTGAAGTGATTGATCTTATTGAACAGCATCAGGGGACCAATCTCATATCATATTTTTATCAGGAAGCCATTCACAATGATGATCACACTGTGGCAGAAGAAAGTGATTTTCGATATGATGGTCCAAAGCCTCAATCAAAAGAGGCGGCCATTCTTATGCTGGCAGACATTGTGGAGGCTACCATTCGTTCTAAAAATTTTGATAAAACCAATCCCAATCGGATAGAAAACATGGTTAGGGGATTGGTGCGAGAAAAACTTCTGGAGAATCAGCTGGATGAGTCCGATCTGACACTCAAAGAACTGAATGATATTGCAGATAGCTTTTCAAAAATTCTTACGGGAATATATCATCAGCGTGTTGAGTATCCTGACGATCTGGAAGAGGAACTGGAAGAAATGGAGGGGTATGAGAATGCTGGTAGTGAAGATGAGCAATAAGTCAAATAAAGATTTGATTAAAGAACAGGAGAGAAATGACTTAAAAAAACTGGCTGAGGAGGTTGCCAGGGGCGAACTGAAGCATGAAAAAGAAAAGGAGCTGAGCATCACCTTCATGGATAATGAAGAAATTGCAGAGCTAAATCAAAAATATAGAAGCAGTTCGGGTCCCACCGATGTGCTGGCTTTTCCCATGGAAGGAAAACTTCTGGGAGAGGTTATTGTATCGCTTGAAATGGCTCTTGAACAGGCAGAGGATTATCAGCATTCTTTTATGCGAGAACTGGGTTTTTTGGTCGTCCATGGAGTTTTGCATCTATGTGGCTATAATCATAAATCAGAACAATCTAGCCGGGAAATGAAAACTCTGGAGGAAAAATATCTGCAAAAGTTTGACAGATTTCGCAGCTGATATTTTCCTAAAGCTATTCCCATTATTAAGGTGGGGGGAGTAAAATGATCTGGCAGTTTATAATGCTGCTGATACTTTTTTTTCTATCAGCATTTTTTTCCGGCTCGGAAACTGCCTTTATGGCGGCAAGCCGGGTAAAAATAAAGGATAAAGTCAATAAAGGAGATAAAAAAGCTGACCTTGTGGATAAGCTTCTTGAGGATGAAATAAGGCTTCTTAGCACCATCCTCATAGGCAACAATCTGGTTAATATTGCTGCCTCAGCAATAGCAACCTCTCTGGCCATTGACCTTTTTGGCAGTCGGGGCGTTGGGATTGCCACAGGTGTAATGACGTTTCTAATTTTGATTTTTGGAGAGATTACACCGAAATCTCTCGGAAATAATCGTTCAATTCAGTACGCCAGGGTTGTTGCTCCCTATCTTGTATGGATGGAAAGGATTTTTGCTCCATTTGTAAGTTTTTTTTCCTGGCTGATAAAAGTGATTATCGGGGCGGAAAACGTGATGTCTCAGGCTTTTCTAACCGAAGAGGAAATTAGACGTTTTGTTAATGTAGGTGAGGAGGAAGGTGCAATAAAAGAAACTGAGAGCGAGATGATACACAGCATATTTGACTTTGATGATACGATGGTCAGAGAAATTATGGTACCTCGAACAGCCATGGTATGTGTTGAAAAGAAGGAAACGGTCAAAAAGGTTGTGGAGCTGGCCGTAGAACATGGCTATTCGCGAATACCAGTTTATGAAGAAAAAATAGATGATATGGTGGGACTTGTTTATGTTAAGGATCTTCTTAATATGCTGCTTGATAGCAAAAATGACAGCCTGGAAGCTCATGATCTGAAGGATTTTATAAAACCAATATATTTTATTCCTGAAAGCAAACCTATCAATCAGCTGTTAAATGAAATGAGGAAGAGACAGGAGCATATGGCCATTGTTCTCGATGAATACGGAGGAACTTCGGGGTTGATTACTATTGAGGATCTGCTGGAAGAGATAGTTGGAGATATCAGAGATGAATTTGATCCGGAGGAGAAAAAAATCGAGCCAATAGGGGAACATGAGCTAATAGTAAAAGGAGGAGTGGACATTGATAAAATAAATGAGTATCTAATCCATCCTCTGGGAGATGAAGAGACTTATGAGACCATCAGCGGTTATATTCTCCATCAGCTCGGCTATTTACCCAGAGAAGGAGAAAGTTTGGAACAGGAAGGGCTGAGTTTAGAAGTTCTGGAGACCAGTGAACACAGAATAAAAAGAGTCCGTATAATTTCAGACGATCCCCTAGAAAAATTGACCTATCATTAAATATCAAATCAAAATCAACAGTCAATTAGAGGTGTCAATTTTGTTATTCATCAGAAAACCCCGGCTTCCAGCGGGAATAGGCCCGGTTTTATCATTTTTTTTGTTGTGTTTTGTCTTTTTGTTGACCGCAGCAATTATTTTAAATCCGGTGCAGGCCAGCGATGATTTTTCAGCTTTGGTGGTTGTCGAGGATTATCAGGAAGCACGGCCTCAAGCCGGCCTGGCTGATGCAGATTTGGTTTATGAGTTTTTGGTGGAAGGAGGTATCACCAGATTTATTGTCGGCTATACCTCCGACTTCCCGGATAAGATAGGACCTATTCGCAGTTTGCGGTCTTATATGGTGGAAGCCTCCCTTCAACATGATTCTATTCTTTTTCATGCCGGGGCGAGCGAAAAAGCCCTCCATCGTCTGTATAGCGGAGAAATAATCAACATGGATGAACTCCAAAATGATAGTTATTTTTTTCGGCACGAAGAAAGATCCGTGCCTCATAATATTTATACCGGAGATAATTACATTAGGGAGGCGGGAGATCGCATATTAAATTCACAGCAGAGTGAAATGACTGAATATGAATATAATTCAAATCTCAGAGACGAGATTGGCATTGATTTTTATGAGGAGGCAAAGAACTCTTTAAGAGATGTTTCAGAGCCAGCAAAAGAGGTTGTTTTATCATTTTGGGGGAGAAAAATATCGTATATATTGGATCAGGAGAATGAAAAATTTAAAAGGTATTATGGTGATAATCCTCACAGAGATGTGCAGGGGAAAATTATTGCCCCCAAAAATCTAGTAATAATGAGGGCGGAACACAGTCTGATTGATGATGAAGGCAGACTTGATATTGATTTAAAGTCAGCAGGGGAGGCTATTTTTCTTTCCGGCGGTCAGAGTTACAAAGGCAGCTGGGAGTATTCGGAGGACAATGAAAAAATAGAATTTAAAAATAAGGATGATGATAGTGATAAAATCATACTTCCTGAAGGATTTACCTGGATAAATATTATACCGGAAACGGCTGATATTAAAATTGAGTAATTAAATATGGATTTTTTTCCGTATCAGTCATCAGACGATTTTTTTTGATTACTTTGATAATGATTATACATGGAAGCCGTGAAGCGAAGTGACATTGGAAATTTTTCGAAACCCGGGTCAGGTTTATGGCCCAAAAATCGTGTCTCATGCTCAGGATGTACCGGCTGAGGGTGAGTTCATGGAGGAGCTCTCGCAGAGACAGGACTATTTTTGGCCGAAAACTAAACTTAAGCTGAGGCAAATTTCATTATAAAAGGGGTCTTATAGCTTCCATGATGGATAAGCATTACAGAAGTGAATTTAAACAGAACTCATCAATTTATCTGGAAATGAACTCATTTGATTTAATCCGAGGAGGCAAGTATATTGAAAAAAATTGAGAAATCAGAGAAAAATAAATTGATTGAAGCAGCAAAAACAGTTCGTGAGAATGCATATATTCCCTATTCTGATTTTGCTGTGGGTGCTGCTCTGCTTACAGATGAGGGAAAAATTTTTAAAGGAGCCAATGTAGAAAACGCAGCTCTGGGTTTAACCTGCTGTGCGGAAAGATCAGCTATCTACAGTGCTATTTCGGACGGCATAAGGGATTTTCATGCTCTGGCCGTGATTGCTGATACACCTCAGCCTGCATCTCCCTGCGGTTCCTGCCGGCAGGTGCTCGTGGAGTTCAATCCTGATATGATATTAATAATGGCAAATTTGAATAGCAAAGAAAGGATGGTAACTGCAGACGAGATGTTACCATATTATTTTACAGCGGAGGACATGAGAGATGGAAGAGTATAAATCAGGTTTTATAGCAGTTGTGGGCAGACCGAATGTGGGGAAATCCACGCTTATTAACGGTTTGATAGGGGTTAAAGCAAGCATTGTTTCCAGTCTTCCTCAAACAACCAGAGAGAGAGTCAGGACCATATTAACGAGGGAAGATTTTCAGGCAATATTTCTTGACACTCCGGGTGTTCACGGTACAAAAGATAAGCTTGATGAGTTTATGCTGAAAGAGATTAATGAAAGTTTATCTGGAGTGGATATTATTTTTTTTGTATGCAATGCGGAAAAGCCCTTTGGCCCGGGAGACGATTTTATCCTTTCACAAATTGAAGAAGAAAAATCGTCCCTTCTTATTTTAAATAAGATTGATCTTATTTCCGGAGATTTGTTACAGGAAAGAAAAGAAAAATATGCAGAAAGAACTGGAATGAAAGTTCTGGAAACTTCTGCTAAGACGGGTCAGGGACGGGAGGAAATTTACGAATTTCTGCGTCAAAATTTGCCTGCAGGACCGCAGTATTATCCAGAAGATATGTTTGTGGATAGAGTGGAACGAGATCTGGTAGCTGATTTTGTGCGAGAACAAATTTTTAATCATACCTGGGATGAAATTCCATATGGCACTGCAGTTACTATAGCAGAAATGGAAGACAGAGATGATATAACCTATATAAGAGCAAATATTCATGTGGAAAAAAAGAGTCACAGGGGAATTGTTATAGGGAAGAACGGTAAAATGCTGAAGAAGATTGGGCAGAATGCCAGAAAGCAAATAGAAGAGCTTTTAGGACGCAAAATCTACCTGGATCTCTGGGTGAAAGAAAAAAAAGACTGGCGCAAAAAAAAGTCTCATATGCGTTATCTTGGATATGATTGATAATTAATGGTATGAGTTGAGGATTGGGCAGGAAACATTAACGCAAAAAACAGGGAGGAGTATTTGACTCTATTCTAGAATATTATTATAGCATTTGAGATTGATAGCTAATTTCGCGATAATTGTGGTTCTATTTGTTTGCGGTTTATTTAGAAATAGAGTTTCCACATAATTTAACAGTTAATAATAAGGAGTGAAATTTTGTATGGCCATAAAACCAAAGGATATGGCGAAAATGATTGATCATACAAATTTAAGCGCTCAGGGAACAGTAGAAGATATTAAAACCCTGTGCCAGGAAGCCATGGAGCACGAATTTGCTTCGGTATGTGTTCTTCCAATTTATGTTCCTTTCGCCAGCAGACAGCTGGAGGAATCTTCGGTAAAGGTCTGTACAGTAATAGGTTTTCCGCTGGGGGGTAATACTACCGAAACAAAGTCTTTTGAAGTCAGAAATGCAATAAAAAATGGAGCCACGGAAGTGGATATGGTAATGAACATTGCCGCCTTTAAATCGGGTTCTTATGATCTGGTAGAATCGGACATAGGATCAGTTGTTGAGGCCACAAACACAGCAGGGGTGACCTCGGATATCATAGTTAAAGTTATTTTGGAGACATGTTATCTGGATGAAGAGGAAATAAAAAGAGCCTCAGAGGTAGCGATGAATGCGGGAGCAGATTTCATTAAAACTTCGACCGGGTTTGGTCCCGATGGAGCCACTCCGGAGGCTGTGAATTTTATGCGAAAGACCGTCGGCAGAGAGCTTGGAGTTAAGGCTTCCGGTGGAATTCGCAGTTTTTCCGATGCACTGGAGATGCTCGATGCAGGTGCTAATAGAATTGGCACCAGCTCCGGAGTGGCGATAGTTACTGAAGATGAAAGCTGATACCTGTTATGGCTCTGCGGAATACTACAGGGGTGGTATTGAACGAACAAAACCTCGGGGAAACCGATCGACTGGTCACCTTTTACTGCCTGAATGAAGGTCTCCTTCGCCTGGCAGCCCCGAATGCTGCCAGACCTGGCAAAGGTAAGGCAGGGTTACTGCAGAAGTTTTGCTGGAACGATATCGAATATTATCAGCCGGAGAAGAGGGAAAAGCTGGGCAGCATTAATAGTCTTTCTTCCCGGCGTTCGTTTCAGGTTTTGAGAGAGGACCTTACACGACTTAGTTACGGCAGTTACATTCTGGAATTTTACAAAAAGACCGGTATTGAGGCCGGTGATGAAGGGCTTTTTTCACATCTCATTACCACCCTTGAGCATCTTTCCGAAAATGACGAACTTCAATCCTATAAAAGTATTCTTCTCATCTTTAAAGCCAGAAGCCTGGCTCTTTTAGGGTTTGCTCCTAACTTATTCAAATGTCTGAATTGTAACGAGGATATTGGTGCGGATAGTTTTAACAGTCAGGACAGGATTGTTTTTTCCCTGAAGCAGGGTGGGGTTTTCTGCTGTCAGGAATCTGCTCCTTCCCGGGGACTTTTTCCATTTGATAGTAAATGCTATATAGCTCTTCGAGATTTTGTTTATACAGGCTATAATAAGTTATCGCTTCATGAAAAAAAGCTTGACAAAGATAGAATTGATTATATCGATAATATAATTGATAAATTTATTAATTATCACCTTGATATTAATATCAATTCCTGCAGATTTATCGGAATGTTTGGAGATGAGTAATCTCTCCCCCGGGGGAGATTTTTCTTTTAAATAGAGAAATTTATATCTGGTTTGAAAGGAGTGATTATGATTAATTTTCAAGAAATAATTTTTGATCTGCACAAATTCTGGAATGATCAGGGCTGTGTTATCGAACAACCCTATGATATGGAAGTGGGGGCGGGAACTATGTGTCCTGCCACCTTTCTGGGAGCTCTGGGAAAGGACAGCACCAGCACCGCCTATGTTCAACCCTCTCGAAGGCCTCAGGATGGAAGGTACGGAGAAAATCCCAATAGAGTTCAAAGACACTATCAGTATCAGGTTATTATAAAACCGTCTCCGGAAGAAATTCAGAATATTTATCTCGAAAGTCTGAAGAGCCTGGGGATTGTTCCTGTAGAGCACGATATAAGATTTGTAGAGGATAACTGGCAGGCCCCCACTCTGGGAGCCTGGGGATTGGGCTGGGAAGTCTGGCTGGATGGAATGGAGATCACTCAGTTCACCTATTTTCAGCAGGTTGGAGGATATGATACTGATCCAGTAACTGTGGAATTAACATACGGCCTGGAAAGGATTGCAATGTATTTACAGGAGAAGGAAAGCATTTATGACCTGCAGTGGGTTGAAGGTGTGACCTATGGTGACATATATTATCAAAATGAATATGAGCAATCCAGTTATAACTTTGATGTTGCAGATGTTGACAGACTGCGCAGGATGTTTAATCACAACGAAAAGGAAGCGGAGCTATGCCTGGAAGCTGAATTGACAAGACCTGCTTATGATCACACTTTAAAGTGCTCACATCTGTTCAATATTCTGGATGCCCGGGGGGCAATAAGTGTTACCGAGAGGACCAAATATATTGATCGAGTAAGGGAGCTTGCCCGCAGCTGTGCAAGGATATATCTGGAAGAGAAGAAAGAGCGGGAGGAGGAGTAATAATGGGAAAAACACTGATATTTGAAATAGGAACTGAAGAAATACCGGCAGGTATTGTCGGGAATCTCAGAAATAGTCTGGCGGAAGAAGCCAGGAACCTTCTTGATGAAAATAGAATTGATTTTGGAGATATCTCTGTATTTTCCACCCCGCGCCGACTTGTTCTGCGGGGTGGAGATCTTGCTGAATACCAGAAAGATAAAAAGGAGGTTATTCGTGGTCCATCTGAAGAGATTGCCTATGATGAGGAAGGTGAACCCACCCGGGCAGCTCTGGGATTTGCTGAAGGACAGGGAGTGGATCTTGAAGAAGTTATAATCAGAGATGGCTATCTTTTTGTGGAAAAGACAATTTCCGGCAAACCGACCCCAGAAGTTTTACAGGATATTTTACCTCTGTTGCCTGAAAATCTATCTCAACCTCAAACAATGCGCTGGGGTGATAAAAACTTCCGGTTTGTCCGGCCTATCAGATGGCTTTTAGCTCTTCTGGGAGATGAAGTTATAGAGTTTGAACTGGCAGAGCTAAAAAGCAGCAGAACAAGTAGAGGACACAGATTTCTTGGAGATGAAAGCATCGAGATTGCCTGTGCTGAAGATTATTTTTCCAGGATGGAAGAGGAGTTTGTAATCGTAAACCAGGAAAAAAGAAAAGAAATGATAATTGATCAGCTTAAAGACTTAGATCTTAAGAGCGGAAAAGTTGATATAGATAAAGAGCTTCTCGAGGAGGTTACCAATCTGGTCGAATACCCTACCTCCTTTAAAGGAGAGTTTAGCTCTGATTTTCTCGATGTGCCCGATGAGGTTCTTAAAACCTCCATGATGGAACATCAGCGGTATTTTCCTGTTCATGAAAGTGGAGATTTGATAAGTGTATTTGCTGCAGTTAGAAACGGAAATGAGAGCCATCTTGAAAAAGTCATTAAAGGCAATGAGATGGTTATACGTGCTCGCCTGGCAGACGCTTCATTTTTTTATGAGGAAGATTGCAAAATAAGCCCCGATGAATTTACCGAAAAATTGGATGATATCGTCTATCAGGAAGAACTGGGCAGTCTTCGGGACAAAGTAGAAAGGCTGAAAAAACTGGGAAAATATCTGATAAATGAACTGAATTTTAAAGATGAAGAAAGAGAAGTTTTTCTCCGGGCTGCTCATCTCTCGAAATTTGATCTTGTTACAAACATGGTTGAAGAATTTCCCGGGCTACAGGGGGTTATGGGCCGAATATATGCAGAAAATGCAGGCGAAAACAAAGCTTCGGCCAGTGCAATAGAAGAACATTACCTGCCCAAAAGCGCCGGTGGAAGGCTTCCAGAAAGCAGACCGGGCTCCCTTCTCAGCTTAATTGATAAAATTGATGATATTGTGAGCAACTTTTTTGCTGGCAATAAACCCAGCAGCAGCCACGATCCTTTTGCCCTGCGTAGAAAAGGTTTGTCCATAATACGAATTTTGCTTGAAAATGATTGGAGCATTTCATTGCAAGAAATTATTTCTTCAACTGCTGAAATGGTGGGGGCTGGAGAAGAAGTTGTTCAGGAAGTTTATGACTTTGTTGGAGACAGGCTGCACTCATATCTATCAGATAAAGGAATCAGATATGACGTTATATCTGCTGTGATGGCGGCAGGCTTTGATGACATTCCTGACTGTTATGAACGCTGCCAGGCTGTCATGAAATTGCGAAATGAAAATCCGGCCCGGTTTGAATCTATCATTCATGCACTTCAGCGCTGTCAGAATCTTGCTCTTCAGGGCTCACCGGCGGATGAAATAGAGTTAACATTGATAGAGACAGAAGAGGAGGAGAATCTCATAAAAAAGTTTAACAACATCAGAGAAAAATCGGACAATTTATACAGGGATCAAAGTTATGTGGAGGCCTTAAAAGAGATATCGACTCTTAAGGAAGAGGTGGATTCATTTCTTGATAATGTTGTGGTAATGGTTGATGATGCGGATCTTAAGAGAAACAGGCTGGCAGTTCTTAGAGGTACCGCCTCTTTGATTGAGCCGGTAATGGATATATCAGAAATAGCCCTTGATGAACAGTAGGTGAAATAATAATGAGTGGACAGGTAGTCATATATGTGGTATCTGATTCTCTGGGAGAAACGGCAAATATAGTGGTGGAAGCAGCAGCAAGCCAGTTTGAACGGAGTCAGATCAGTGTGAAAAAATACTCCCATATTAAAACATCCCGGGAGCTAAAAAGCATTATTCTGGAGGCTGATGAAGACAATGCTTTGATTGTTTTCACACTTATAGATCCCGATTTGAGAGAAGAGTTTCAGGAAATGGCCCGAGAGAGGGAACTATCTACTGTAGATGTCATGGGGCCGGTTATGAATGAACTTGAAGAAAGATTTGAGCGTCCTCCCCGACTCAAACCAGGATTGAGGCACCAGCTCGATGAAAATTACTTTAATAGAGTTGAGGCCATGGAATTTACAGTAAAATATGACGATAGAAATGATCCCCGGGGCATAAAACAGGCTGATGTGGTTCTTGTAGGAGTTTCTCGCACTTCCAAAACTCCTATGTGTATTTATCTTTCCTATAGAGGACATAAAGCAGCCAATGTGCCTCTGGTTCCGGAGGTGGATGTTCCGGATATTCTTCTGGAAAACCCAGATAACAAGGTAATAGGACTCACAATTGATCCTCTCGTCCTCAATGAAATTCGCCAGGAAAGATTGAAATCCCTGGGTCTAAGCCCTGATTCTCAATATGCCTCCATCGATAGAATCAATGAAGAGCTGGAATATGCAGATCGGATCATGGATGAAATTGGCTGTCCAATTATAAATGTTACCAATAAATCCATCGAAGAATCGGCCAGTGAAGTACAGAAATTTTTTACTGATTAATAAATTGTTGTATTTTTGGTGGGATTTATAATGGAAGAGAACTCACTTATTATAGATCGAGGTCATCAGGAGGAGCGGGAAAAAGATCAGCTGTCTCCCGGGGCTTCTTTGAGTTTTGAAAGTGCTGGAAGAAAGGAGCCGGAGGAACCCTGCCCTCTCCGCACCGCCTTTCAGAATGACAGGGATAGAATAATCCATTCTAAGGCCTTTCGGCGTCTAAAGCATAAAACCCAGGTTTTTATTGCTCCTGCTGGAGATCATTATCGCACGCGACTTACCCATACCCTGGAAGTTTCTCAAATTTCTAGAACAATAGCCAGGGCACTGGCCCTCAATGAAGATCTCACAGAGGCTATTGCCCTGGGACATGATCTGGGACACACCCCCTTTGGACACGCCGGAGAGCAGGTGCTGGATAGACTGACAGAATTGGGGTTTTCACACAATGAGCACAGTCTCCGCGTAGTTGATTTTTTGGAGGACGGAAGCGGAGATAGAAACGGACTCAATTTGTGTAAAGAGGTCAGGAACGGTATATTTCATCATACTGGAGAGTGTATTCCTGACACTCTTGAAGGTCAGATAGTTAGACTGGCAGATAGGGTGGCATATATAAATCACGATATTGATGATTCCTTGCGGGCCGGAATACTGACCCGGGAGCAGTTTCCTCAAAAATGCCTGAATAATCTGGGAGAAACTCACTCGCAGAGAATTGATACCATGGTTAAGGATATAATATCTGCCAGTGCCAGTAAAAATGAAATAAAAATGAGTGAGGAAGTGGCTGAGTCAAGTAATATTTTAAGAGAATTTCTGTTTGAAAATGTCTATATTGATTCTGCACCTAAAAAAGAAGAGGGGAAGGCTCAAAGACTGCTTACAGAGCTCTATGAACATTATCTAAATAATCCTCGAGAAATGCCTGAAGAATTTTGTGCCCTTGCCAGATCTGGAAAAAATGAGCAGGCTGTTATAGATTATATTGCCGGCATGACTGACAGATACGCAATTCAAAGAGGTCAGGATCTTTTTATTCCCACACCCTGGAGTTGATAATCGGAAAAAGCAGGAGTTTGATGTCTGGAAGAGAAGTTAATAGCAGGGGGAATTGATGAATTATGTCCGCAGCTTCTGATGAATTTGTTGAAAAATTGAAGGGGAGTCTGGATCTGGTGGAAATAGCCTCGGAATATGTTGATCTTGAGCGGTCTGGAAAGAATTATAGAGCCCTCTGTCCTTTTCATCAGGAGGACACCCCTTCTTTTACAATTAATCCCCGCCGACAGTTTTTTTACTGCTTTGGGTGCGGGGTAGGTGGCGATTTAATTAGCTTCATCATGAAAATTGAGAACATCTCTTTTCGAGAAGCGCTTCATATTCTCAGTGAAAGAGCAGGAATTGAGATGCCTCAGGCTGATGAAAAAACCAAAGCTCGTATGCAGCTTAGAGAAAAAATTTTCGCTGTCAACAAACTTGCTTCCCGCTTTTATAATTACCTTTTGCTGGAAGAGGATATTGCCGAAAGAGCTCGCAATTACCTTCAAAATAGAGGTTTTACCAGGGATGATATGGAAAAATTTAAGCTTGGATTTGCTCCTCCAGCCTGGGGAGCTCTGACAAAATTTTTACAGAAACGCGACTATGATAAAGATATTTTATTAAAGGCTGGTCTGTCTGCTTCCGGTCGCAGCGATAGACTTTATGACCGCTTTCGAAATAGAATTATCTTTCCTATATATAATGCCAGAGGAGAGGTGCTGGGATTTGGGGGGAGAGTACTCGAGGAAGACGATGAGCCCAAATATTTAAATTCTCCAGAAACACCTATATTTTCCAAAAAACATGTACTTTATGGCCTCAACTGGTCCAGAGATACAATGAGGCACAAAGAAACAGCAGTTGTTGTTGAGGGTTATACGGACGTTCTCACTGCTCACAGGCTGGGGCTGGAAAATTTTGTTGCTTCTCTGGGCACTTCTTTTACAGAAAAACAGGCTGAATTATTAAATAGGTATGTAGAAAAAGTATTTATTGCTTTTGATGCGGATAGCGCTGGCAGCAGTGCCACTCTCAGGGGTCTGGAAATACTGCGCAAAACGGGCCTGGAGGTAAATATTATTTCTTTGCCGGAAGATATGGATCCGGATGATTATTTAAGAGAAAAAGGAAAAAGCTCTTTTGAACAGCTTAAAGAAAAGGCACCATCCCTGATTGATTATAGGTTGGACCGGGCTATTCAGAGCTATGATTTAAAAAGCAGCGAAGAAAAATTAAAAGCCGTCAGGGAATCTCTAAATTTTTTGGCAGGTATAGATGATACTCTGGCCAGGGAAGTATACAGTGAAAAGCTGGCTGAAAAGGTTGATCTTCCTCTCGGCCGCATTAGAAAAGAACTGACGCAGAGGAGAAAAGAGCTGGAAGAAGAGAATAAAGAAAAAGGTGCTAAACGCGGACTAAATAAGTCTTCGAAGACTGATGAAGTCGAAAGTCTGGAATGGAAAATTTTGGCTGAAATGTTGAAAAAAATCAGATCAAAAAATGATATTAAAGCCGACCTGGATGAAGGTTTTTTTTCTGAAAAGGCCGGGAAAGTTTTCAAAAAAATTGAGAAAAAGAACATTCGGGATGTTTCGGAATTTATTTCAATGCTTCCTGATGAGGTCAGAGAAAATATTGCGTTTCATTTTATAAAGAACACTGAGGAGGAAGATCAGGAAGGGGAGAATAAGCTTCAGGATATGATTGAGCAGCTTAAAATAAATTACGCCAGGAAAGAAATGCAAAAAATAGAAAGTATTCCAGGCAATCCTGAGGGTGAAATTTCTCCCAATTCGGCAAATGATCTGGTGGTTTACTATCATCGCCTGCTTGTTCTGGGAGAAGGGAGGGAGAAAAGTGAAACATCCTAAAACTGATGTTTTAGATGAAGATATGAATAAAATTATTGAAAACCTGCAAAAAAAAGGTTCCCGCCAGGGAGAGTTGACGCATGAAGAAGTCATGGATTCTTTTTCAGATCGCGAGCTTTCTGAGGAACAGATTGACAAAATATATGAAGTTTTGCAGAAGGGGGAGTTTAATTTAGTAGAGGAAGAAGAAAATGATAAAGCAGGTGAAGAATTTAAGGCTTCTTCTGCTGCCGGAGCACGCGACCATGTAAATCTATATCTTAAGGAAATTGGAAGGATAGATCTTTTGAGTGCAGAGGAAGAGGTTGAGCTGGCCAAAAGAGTGGAAGAGGGAGATCAGGTGGCCAAAAGAAAGATAATTGAAGCCAATCTGAGGCTGGTTGTCAGCATAGCAAAAAAATATCTTGGCAGAGGTTTAAGCTTTTTGGATCTCATTCAGGAGGGCAACATGGGTTTAATGAGAGCAGTAGAAAAATTTGACTACCGCAAAGGGTATAAGTTTAGCACTTATGCTACATGGTGGATTCGTCAGGCAATTACCAGGGCCTTAGCTGATCAGGCTCGCACAATTCGAATACCTGTGCATATGGTAGAGAAGATAAATAAAATATTTAGGATTAATAGACAACTAATCCAGCAAAAAGGAAGAGAACCGACAGTGGAAGAGATTGCTGAAGAACTTAATATTGAAGAAGATGAAGTAAGGGAAATCCAGCGCCTGACAAGGGAGCCGATATCTCTAGAAACCCCAATAGGAGAAGAGGATGAGAGTACTCTTGGAGATTTTATTGAAGACGAAGAAGCCCCCGGACCTGAGGAATTTGCTTTAAAACAGTTTTTTCAGGAAGAGCTGGAAAATGTTCTGTCTGAGCTGAAGTTTCGAGAAAGGAGAGTGTTGGAGTTGAGATTTGGCCTGGAGGATGGCAGGCCCAGAACTCTGGAGGAAATTGGACAGGAATTTAATGTCACCCGGGAGCGGATTCGTCAGATTGAAGGGAAGGCTATAAGAAAACTAAAAGAACCCTCCTGTACTCGCAGACTTAAAGATTTTATGGAATGATATCTGGATTAAAATATGTCTTATAACTAAACGGAGCATTATGGAGTTATTCGGTGTTCATTTTATTTTATGATAGTTTATTTGATCTGAAGGGTAATAAATGAAATTGACGCCTGCAGCAGAATGAATTATAATTATTGTGGAAAAGATAAGATTTAAGCGTGGGCCCATAGCTCAGCTGGTCAGAGCAGGCGGCTCATAACCGTCTAGTCCTAGGTTCAAATCCTAGTGGGCCCACCAAATTAAATTCTGTTCCTGAACTGCTACAGGATGTATTTTTATTTCTGGGCGGTTTTGGAGCGGATTTTAATTTTTTATAGAGATTTTCTCCATACTGCCGGTCAAATTTTTTTGTATGTTTTCATAATGATGATACCTGGAAATCAGCAGGCGAAGTGACGCTGGAAATTTTTTGTAGCCCGGATTAAGTTCATGGGACAAAGAAATTGGGTGTCTGACTCAGCAGGTGTCGGTTTGAGCGCAGGCTCAGGGAGGAGTTTAAAGATTTGAGCCATGAGCGAAATGTGGCAATTGAAAGGGAGGACAAATCAGATGCTTACTGTATCGAAAATTGAAGAAATCATTAATACTTTTGCGCCATTTGATCTGGCTGCGGATTGGGATAACAGCGGGATTCAGGTAGGAGATAGCACTCAGAAAGTGAGCAAGATTTTTTTGACACTGGATATAAGTATGCCAGTAATTGAAGAGGCTATTGAGAAAAAGTGTGATCTCATCATCAGCCATCATCCTCTCATATTTTCTCCGCTTTCCAGAATTATTTTTGGAGAGGGTAAAGGTAGGCTGATCAAAATGCTTATTGATAATTACATGACATTGATTTCGGCTCACACCAATATGGATAGGTGTGAAGGAGGCATGAACGATTTTCTCGCCCGTCGGCTGGATCTGGAAAAAGTCGAACCTCTGCAGGCAGATGAAAAAACTTATAAACTGGTGGTATTTATACCCGAAACCGATCTTCACGCAGTTAAAGAATCTCTGCATAAAGCGGGCGCCGGTGAATTTAATAAATATGATATGGCCGGTTTTTATGCCCGGGGAACCGGAACCTTTCGACCTCTCGCTGGAAGTGACCCCGCAGTTGGAGAGAAGGGTGACTATACTGAAGTCTCTGAATTCAGGCTTGAGACAATATTTCCTGCCTGGAAGATGGAAAAGATAATGTCAGCCCTTCATTCCGCACATCCGTACGAAGAACCAGCATATGATATTATAGAACTGGTTCAGCATAAAGGAGAGCTGATATCCCCGAGACGGGGGCAATTATCAGATGGTGAGACACTGGAAGATTTTATAAATAAGATTAAAGAAAAGCTGGGCCTGGATAAAGTTCGCTATCAGGGAGAATTAACCGGCGAGGTAACAGAGGTAGCTGTAGCCTGTGGCAGCGGTTCAGATTTTATTAGCCCTGCCGAAGGTAGTGATGCAGATGTTCTGGTTACTGGGGATATAAAGTATCACGACTGGCAGGAGATAGAAAGTCAGGAGATGGCAGTTATTGATGCGGGGCATTATGGAACGGAGAAAATTTTTATTGAATTGATGCAAAATATATTGGAAACATCAGGCGAATTGGAGGATAAGGATATAGAAATCATTCCCTGCAGGAGCTGCAGCAGACCCTGGCAGTTAATATAATAAAAAGGTTCTTTCAGTCATTAGCTGGTAAATATCGTATGGGATCCTTATAATGATAAATATGGCTGGAAGATATAAAAGCGAAGTTATACTCGAAATTTTTCGAATCCTGAGTATGATCTATAGTCCATAAATCATTGCTCCAGCGAGCTTTTCATTGTTTGCAAAATTTATAAATTAGAGAAGGCTGGTAGATAAGTTTTACTAATTTTACTTGATTTTTATGACAGCTAG
>CAZVZM010000018.1:0-31371 GCA_964630835.1 uncultured Halanaerobiaceae bacterium | reverse complement strand
CTTCAATTACCTTTTCGCTCATCTTTTCATAATCTGGCATAGTTGATTATCCCCCCTGCTTGATAGCATTTTAAATTGATTCTTTGTGCCGATAAATCCGAGAGACCTCCAGCCCGTGAGACCATCATAATTGTACAATCGTGATTAGTAATGAGGGAAAAAAATTTGATCTTCTTTTGAAATTAATACAATTGCGCAAATATAATAACATACTGCCTGCAATTGCAAAATAATCATACTTGTACAGGTTTTCTCAATGTAATCATGATGGTCTCTATATTATTATTTATATAGACGAAGCGAAATTCCTTTTTTTTAAATGGAGAAATTTATCAAATTTTCTCCGGGATCATTTTTTACCATGAGGGGCCAAAATGGCCCGCGCAAGAATTACCCTATTTACTTCTGAAATTCAGGGGGCAGCATCTCTCTCGGGATAGACTCCCCCAGACGATTTTCTACAGTGACAAACTCACCATCGCCATCAACTGACCAGAGTTTGACGGCAGAAAGGGAATCTCCGTAAGCATCAAATTCAACTGGACCTACCACTCCCATATAATTTACTTTTTCCCCTTCATCCAGCAGTTCAAAAGCTTTTTTAAAATCTTCCACAGTGGCATAGATTTCTTTGCCGGGAGGAGAAGTCACCTCCCTCATGTGATCCCTTATATCGGTTCCGGTAATTTCCTCCGGGCTCCGGCCGGAAGCAGCAATTGCCAGGGCCACAGAAGAAATGCCATCAAACATTGGAGCCATATAGGGAGAAGAAGGTTTTTCCCCGTGAAACTCATCAAAACCTTCCTGAAAACTTTCCCGGGAAGGGCTATCCCATCTCCCCTGCGTAATGCCGATCTCCAGACCCGACATGTATTCAGCGCCCAGCTCCTCTACAAGCTCCCGAACCTTCTGATCCGGGCTGCCATACCATGATATATCGGACCATCCTGCCTCCATTATATCTCTGTGTAAAATTTTAGCATCTTCAGGATAGGCTATTATTACTGCAGCATCTATATTGCCATCATCATATACTAACTCAACTTCCGAAGCATAACTCTCCTGATCTATTTCAAAGGGGATAGAAGCCAGCACCTCTCCACCGTGAAATCTCTCAAACGCAGCTGCAGTTGATTTTGCCAGGCCCAACCCATAAACGTTATTAACATAAATAATACCGATCCTGTCATGGCCGTCCTCCGCTATTGCATCTCCAAGCACCCGTCCGCTCTGCAAATCGTGAGCTGAGCTGCGAAAAACATAATCACTGTCATCTAAAACGGAAATTATTGGAGATGTGCCGGGAGTAACAAAGGTTATTTCGCCGGGAATAATTACACTCTCTGCAGCAGCCATAGCAACTCCGCTGGAATAGGCTCCCACAATAGCGGAGACTTCCTCTTTATTGACCAGATCCCTTGCTGCTCTTACACCCGAGATTTCAGAGGTGGCTGTATCTTCATTTTTCAGAACTATTTCATGCCCCCGAATGCCGCCTGCTTCATTCACATAGTGAGCAGCCAGTTCCCCCGCTTTATATAGCGGCTCACCAAAAGAGGCGGCAGCTCCTGAGTTAGGAGTTAAAGTGCCAATGACATATCCTCCAGCCATTACTGTGCCCGAGAAAGCAAATAAAATAACTGCCACCACAAGAACACCTGTAATTGGCCCCCTCAGTTTTGGGCTCAATGAAGTCATGCTTTTTCTCCTTCAAGAAACATTTTTGTTACACTCAAAAAAGAAAGATCAAAAATTAATTTGATCAAAACAGTGGCAATAATACAAAATTCAAAGAACAGTTGTCTTCATTTTAGTTGAGATAATTTTGACACATTTTTATAATAATTAGAGGCAGGCAAAACCAAATAATGTCATTTCATTAATTCATTGCTGTCACCTATTTCTTAATTATATCCTGGCTGGCTATTTACCTTTAAGTTATTAAAAACACAAGCATTGATTGTAATATAACCATGGTTAATTACCTTTAATGTCGTCCACGAGGCTTCTGAGCTTTTCATAATGAGAGCCCCGCCAGTAAATCTTGTCGCAGCTGCGGCAAATTTTAAAACTATCGTAGTGTTTTTTGGTCAGCGGCTCCAGGCGATCAATGATTTCCTCTTTTGAAACATTTTCGAGGGTGTGATTGCAGCCGGGACAGCGTCCAAATTCCTGCATCCTGTCATGGAGATCATACCTGATCACAACTTCTCTCAGCTGCTGGCGGGGACTGTCCGAATGAAGATAACAGCCCCACTTTACCCGCCGGCGCTGCAGGAGGCCCTTATCCCGGGTGAGCAGTATCCTTTTTTCCTTCTCCTGGATTTTTGCCAGTTCGGGATCATCAAAGCTGTTGCTGTAAAGGGTATCAAATCCCAGCACCCTGAGAAAGTTAGCAAGCTTTCCCAGATGACAGTCCAGAACAAATTTCATCGCTGGCGGTGGCGAGGGCTGCAGATTTTTCTCCCTGGGAAGCTTAATATCCTGCCAGGAGGAGGGAAATACACAAATTCTATCACCGTCTTTAACAGGATAGGAAAAATTGAGTTGATTATTTCCCTTTAACATCATGGCAATCTCGGTATGAGGAATCCCTAAAGATTCCACTCTATCCTTCAGGGACTGCTTCCCCTTAAATCTGTGTCTTACCATGCCATGCCGATGATTAACATCCAGCAGGTCTTTTAACTCACCATAAAAGCGAAAGCATACAATTTTCACGGCAAACTCCTTCCTGCTTTTTCAAAATAGGTTTTTCTCCAAAACACGGGAACCTGACAAAATCCAACAACTCGGGCCCATTAATCATTGCGCTGTCTGGCCTGAGGGACAACACAGGTGCCTGTGGCATGACAGACGAGTTCAGGCTCATCCAGCACATCCCGGGCCGAAGGCTGCTCAACATCTTCAGCTTTCCCGATTACTTTATAGGCATTGAACTCCATGCGGCGCGAGGTATTACCTTCCTCAATTATTCTGGCCCTTACTTCAACAAAATCTCCACTGTGGACGGGAGCGGTAAACTCCACTTCATCATAGGAAACAAAAAGGCCTTCATCACCATCATTTCGAATGAGAAGCTCCGTAGCTGCATCACCAAAGAACTCCAGCATCCTAGCACCATCGACCAGACCTCCAGCATAATGGGCATCAGCACTGCTCATCCTCACCCTTATAACGGCATCATCCTCTCTTTTACGCATTATTTCACCTCCATAATTTTTTTGATATTAATCATTGTTTCATCGTTATAAAAATTCTATAAACTGTCAGAGATACCTTCTTTATTGCCACAAAGCCAGAAGCTCTGTCAAAAATATTTTCCCTGGGAGAAGAGCCCATCTTATGATATCATTAATATTAAATTGGGGTGATAAAATGCCAAAACATCAAGAGGGGCCAGAAAAGCTTTTAATGCGAAACTGCATTATACGCGAAAAAGCCGGCCTCTGGCACGAAAACGGAGCGCTTGTCATCAAAGACGGTTACATCGAGGCCTGCGGAAGCAGAAAAGAGGTGCTCAGCCGCTACGGAGATTATCCGGACATCAATCTGAAGGGTAAGACTGTCCTGGCTGGTTTCAACGATGCCCACCTGCATTTATATCAGCTCGGTAAAGACTTAAGCCGTCCCGATCTCTCTCAAATAGAAGATTTAAACCACCTGAAAGAGAAATTGCTCTCATGGCTGGAGCATAATGATCCCGCCCCGGAGGAGCTTATCCGGGGAGCAAGACTTGATGACAGCAGATTGCCCGAAGGCAGGCTGCCCGATCGAATGCAGCTGGACAGGATCATCGAAAATCGCCCCCTGCTTCTGGAAAGGATCTGTTACCACGCTGCAGCTGTAAACACAAAAGCGCTGAAAATCGCCGGCATCGACAGAAATACCCCCGATCCACCCGGAGGCAGAATAGGACGGGATAAAGAGGGAAGTCCCGACGGCAGACTGTTTGACTCCGCTGTAGACCTGGTTAAAAAGAATTTTCCATCTCCATCTATCTCCCGAAGAAAAAAATATTACAGGCGGGCAGGACGTAAAGCTTTGAGCTGCGGCGTCACCTCCCTTACCACTGACGATCTGGCGGCTGAAGCAGGACCGGCCAAAACTCTAAGAGCCTGCAGGAAATATTCTTCTGAAAGCAGAGCAGCTCCTCGACTTTTCATTCAGCAGCGCGTTAAAGAAAAAGAAGATATCAACTGGCTGCAGGAAAATTCTCGGCCGACTGGCCAGGGAGATTTAAGTCTGCGCTTCGGCCCCATAAAAATTATGCTTGACGGCACCCTTGGCGCCGAAACCGCCGCTCTCAGCATCCCCTACCGAAACAGCGAAAACAGGGGGGATCTGCTGATGAACAAAGAAAAATTGAAAAATATACTCCATACCGCAGAGAAAGGCGGATTTTCTGCAGACATACACGTTATTGGAGATAGAGCTATTGACACTGTAATTTCATCATATAAAGATCTAAAAGGAACAAATAGGGAAATATCACCTCCTCGTATGGTTCACTGTCAGATCCCCCGTCAGTCACAGCTTGACTATCTGGGAGAGAGGGGCTTTCGAGCAATTATTCAGCCTGTTTTTGTAGCATCTGACTGGAAACCAGCCCGGAAAAAGCTGCCCCGGGATCTTCTTTCGCTCTCCCATGGCTGGAACAGCATGCTGAAGGCGGGAATGAAACTGGCGGCAGGCTCAGATGCGCCCATAGAAAGCATCGACCCCCTGCCGGGAATTGACTGCGCCGTAAACCGTCAGGATGAACAGGGAAAACCCGAACAGGGATTTCTCCCCGGGGAAAAGATTTCCCTGGAGCAGGCCTTAATGCTTTACACAAGGGCCGGGGCGGCGTTCAGCGGAGAGGATGATTTTAAAGGAACTCTCTCCTCTGGAAAGCTTGCGGATCTGGCAGTAATTAATGCCAGCCCCCGCCGGATAAAAAAAGATGAAATTAGAGAACTTTCGGTGATAAAAACATTTCTGGCAGGGATGGAGGTTTACTCAGGCAGATAGACTTTTTCTAAATAGGGAGATGTCATGGCGGCCAGCATAGCTCCGTAATCTGCTTTGAACTCCATAATATCGCCGGTTTTCACTGTCCTCTCTATATCTGTCACATCCACCAGGAGATGATCGCTGCTGGCGCCAATAATCTCCGCTCCATCAGCAGAGGGGTAAAGGCCATCAACTCTCACATCCTGTCTCCCAATAGCAAGGATGGCTCTCCTTCTTAGACCTTTATCCTTAAACTCCGGTTTTCCCCCGAAAGCATCACGACCAAGCTCACCCCGGGGCTTTGAGGGCTTTTCTTTGAGCTCAATAATTCTGGCAGAAACGGTGATATTATTGCGATTAAAATCCTTTAAGCTGCGCTGGTGAGTGATGTCCGTCCCCTGAATAATCCCCTCACCGACCCTCAAATTGTTAATTTCAGCCGGCATCTTTTCCTTTTCCATCAAAATTGTTGTGGCGGTATTGCCACCGGAAATCACCGGAAGCTGACAGGAAAGTTTTTCCTCCAGAATGCTTCGTAGATCTATCAATTCATGCGTATTATCATAAGTGGGCAAAACTCCCCCATAACAGCCGACATTGGTCCCCAGCCCCAGAACATCGATGCCCGAAAGGTTTAAAGCCTGAGAGAAAAATTCAGCAGCCGAGTCCTGCATAATGCCTTCTCTCAGATCTCCCACGTCCACCATTATAATCACACGGTGCTTTATTCCTTTTTTCTCCGCCGCCCTGGAGAGTGCTTTCAGTGTAACAATTTCACTGTTAAGGCTAATATCAGCAAGTTCCACGGTCCTATCCGCCTCTTCAGGATCCGGAAGACGCAGCAGCATAAATTCAGCTTCAATGCCCTCTCTGCGAAATCTTTCTATATTGCGCAGCCTGGAATCTCCCAGACTGTCAACTCCTCCTTCCACAAAAGCTTCAGCAACCTTCAAATTTCCCGCCGAGCCCTTAACAACCCCGGTCAGCTCTATGTCCCGATCCTCACACATCTCCTTCATGCGGGCGGCATTTTCCCTTATCCCCTGCAGATCAATGCTGGCACGCGGATATGAAGTCAAGATTTATACCTCCTCATTTTTTTATATTATGGCTGCTACTTTTATCATCCCGTCATTATATACAAGAGAAGCTCATCCTATATTTGCTGTTCAATTTGACTTAAGTCAACTCTCATAGCTTTCCTCGCTGGAAGATATGAGGCGAAGTGACACTGGAAATTTTTCGAAGCCCAAGTCAGGTCCATGGCCAAAAAATTGTGTCCCCGGATCAGGATGGGCCGGGCTGAGCGTGAGCTCAGGGAGGTGCTCTCGCGAAGGTAGCACTATTTTTTGGCCGAAAACTAAACTGAAGCAGAGGAAAAATTTCATGTGAACGGAGCATCATAGCTTCCAGCACAGCCGATCAAAACATGATGCCTCCATTTCACCAGTAATAACCTGATAAGCCAAATAATAGTTTTATCCTGAATGATTGCTTGAAAAGCAGAGATAAAAAGAGGCCAGGAATAATTTTAAAAAGTCGGTTATTTCTTTGAAAATCATCAGCAAAAGAAGGTCTGCACCCAGATGCTGTAGAAATTATTATTGAACAATACAGTTTTAATGCCCCTTTCTGATATTTCTGCCAGCTAAATGCAATTTAATGTTCCCGGAAGGTGATATAGATGTTCAAAAAACCTGACCTTATTCTTCTTCATCCACCCAGCATATATGATTTCAGGGAAAGAAATATATTTTATGGCCCTGTCAGCGATCTTATTCCCTCCTCTCCCGTATTTGAAATGTACCCTCTGGGGTTTTTGACAATTCAAGATTATCTGGAGGAAAGAGGTCACAGCGTCAGAATAATAAATCTGGCTCTAAAGATGCTGCGCAACAGGGATCTCTCCGTGCGGGAGTATCTTGCCGGATTCTCTCCGGAAATTTTTGGTATTGATCTGCACTGGCTTCCCCATGCCCACGGATCTCTGGAAATTGCCAGAATTATCAGGGAAGAACATCCTGACACTCCTATAGTAATGGGAGGTTTATCCGCTTCATATTTTCACGAGGAGCTCATAGAATACCCTCAGGTAGATTATGTCCTGCGCGGTGACTGCACCGAGGAACCATTTCGCCAGCTCCTGAAGATGTTAAAAAATGGCGATGAATCTGCAAAAGAGTTGAAAGAGATTGACAATTTGACATGGAAATGCGGGGGCGAAAATAGAATAAATCTCCTTACATTCAATCCGGATGACCTCGATTACGCAGATTTAAGTCCTCATTACATGGTCAAAAATGTATTTAAATATCGCGATTTCGAAGGCGTTATTCCCTATGATGGCTGGCAAAAAAATCCGGTAACCACAGTTTTTTCAGTTAAAGGCTGTACCCGCAATTGTGTGACCTGCGGCAGATCAAGCTGCAGCAACGAATATTACAACGGCCGAAGCGAACCTATTTTCAGAAGTCCCGAAAGTCTTGTCAAAAATATTAGAGAGCTGGCAGAGTTCTCCAGAGGGCCTATCTTCATTATAGGTGATTTAAGAGAGGGTGGAAAAAAATACAGCTCTGAAGTGCTGGCAGGAATTTCCCGGGAAAATATTAAAAACGAGATTATTTTCGAGCTGTTTGAACCTGCTTCAGAGGATTTTCTCCGCCAGATTGCCAAATCAGTTGAAAGCTGGACCCTGGAGCTCTCTCCCGAAAGCCACAGCCGCGAGGTAAGATCTGCTCAGGAGGCTGGATCTTCTTACTCCAATGCCGATATGGAAAGATGTTTTTCCCGGGCTTTACAGTTAGGATGCAGCAGACTGGATGTTTTCTTTATGATTGGCCTCCCCCGACAGACACCGGAATCGGTGCAGGAAACGGTGGATTACTGCGCCCATCTTTTCAAAAAATTTGATGACAGATTATCCTGTTTTATCTCACCTATGGGCCCTTTTCTCGATCCCGCCAGCAGAGCCTTTGAGGCCCCGGAGGATTTAGGTTACAGGAAATATGCGACAACCCTGGAGGATCACAGAGAGATGCTGGAGAAAGACAGCTGGAAAAATATTCTCAGCTATGAGACTAAATGGATGAGCCGGGAAGAAATAGTTGATCAAACCTACATTGCTGCAGAAAAGCTCAATGATCTCAAATACAATCACGGACGCATCGATAAACGGACCAGAGATAATGTGAAATCCAGGCTCGAAAGGGTTAAAAATATAAAAAAATCCCTGCAGGAAAATAGCAGGAAAGGAAGAAATCCGAAGAAATCTGTTGACAGCACAAGCGATTTAAATATATGCACAGTTTGCGGGAACTCGGAGCTTCTCTGGCCTTCTCACCTCATCAATTTTAAACCCTCCGGCATAATTAAGCAGCTTCTTCGCTAAAAAAATATGGATCTTCTCCATAACCGTGGTGAAATTTACGACATATGCCTGGAAAGCGATAGCTGCTCACTTCTTATTACAGGAAGATATGAGGCGAGGTGATACTGGAAATTTTTCGAAGCCTAAGTCAGGTCCATTGACCGAAAACCAAACTGAAGCAGAGGAAAAATTTCATTGTGAGCAAAGTCTCATAGCTTCCATGAATGTTTTTACTGCAAAAAGTCACTTTAAAGCAAATTTGTTTGAAGTGATCGTTGATACATTGGGGATCATAACTTTGATATTTGCCGATATCGACCTTATGCAGTGCAGTAAAGGAATGAGTTCTATAAAAGTGGGAAAATGTCCTAAATGTAATTATTCTTAAATGTAATGCAGCAACTGATGTGGAGAAGAACCGAAAACCTAATTCTCTCTCTCCATGACAAACTCAATTATCTCCTGCAGGTGGTGCCTGTTTTCAAACTTTTTCCCTTCCGGGCGGGCAAGAGCTTTCCGGGCAGCCTCAGCATAATGGCCGGCTTTTTCCCGGGCATAATCGACTGCTCCACTCTCAATTATCAATTCCTTAAGCCGGAATAGTTCCTCATCGGATAGTTCTTCATTTTTTCCTTTAAGCACCAAATTCTTTATCTCCTCACCTCTGCTCTTATCCTGAACCCCTTTGAGCAGAGGAAGTGTAATGCTGCCGCTTCGCAGATCCGAGCAGACCGGCTTTCCCAGCTTCTCATCGTTAGAGATTACATCAAGGACATCATCCACTATCTGAAAGGTCATGCCCAGATTATAGCCATAATCCGCCAGAAGATCTTCTTCTTCGGGATCAGAACCTCCCTGAATGGCGCCGGCCCTACAGCAAAATCTAAAAAAATGAGCCGTCTTTTTTTCTATCATTCTGTAGTATCTCTCTTCTGACATATTCGTTTCATATTCACTAAAAAGCTGCTCAATCTCCCCATCACAGAGGTCACCGGTCATTTCAGTGGCTGAGGCTATTAAAGCTTTATCTCCCAGCTCTACAATTTTTCGAAAGGCCCTGACAAACATGTAATCTCCAATCAGGACAGCCGCATCCTCTCCCCACATTTCCTTGATGCTATCTCTGCCCCTGCGCATAGAATCCCTGTCTACAATATCGTCATGAGTGAGAGTGGCCATGTGCAAAAGCTCCACCGCAGCAGCCAGTGAAATTATTTCCTCCCCATCACAGGTAAAATTTTCCGCTGACAAAATAACAAGCAGGGGGCGCAGACGCTTACCTCCCGAGGAAAGCAGATGATTGGATGATTTTTCTATGGCCGCAGCCCCCTGACTGGTCCACTCGCGTATTTTTGTATCGACTCTGTTTAATTGCTCCCTGTAATGCTGCCATCCTGGCACCATAAAAACCTTCCTTTTGCAGTCTATTTCTCCCCGTAAATTTTTCTGGATGTCTTTCTATCGAGATATGGAACAAAGGCATTCATAATGAGAATTGAAAAGGCCACTCCCCCGTAACCCACCCACAGTTCGGAGACAAAATGTCTAAAGAATACAACGAGCACACCGATAGCAACTCCAAAGATGAACTTGCCTTTTCCGGTGACCGGGCTTGTCACCCAGTCAGTGGCCATGAAACCGGCGCCAAATATCAGGCCGCCGCTTAAAATATAGTAGACCGGGTCCTCTCCGATTAAAGCCGTCAGCAGAAAAACGGTGACGATAATAGATGCGGGAATGCGCCAGTCAATGCGTTTTCTTATCAGGAGAAAAATGATACCGGCCAGTATGGCCAGCACGGAAGTCTCCGCCAGAGAACCCCCTTCGTAGATGGTTAGTAGAGATCCGTATTCAAAGCGGGCAAAAGCCTCTTCAGCCCCGGTAAGAAGCGGAGTAGGCTTGGCCATTACGTCATGCACCTCAAGCTGAACAAGCCAGGGGTCAAGCCCCGGAAACAGCTCTACAACAAAGGGATACATATATACCAGGGAGGTTCTTCCTATCAGCATAAACAGCCTGCTTAAAAGAGCGGGATTAAATCTATTTCTCCCTATCCCTCCCATAGCCTCGCGAAATATGGCGGTGGCCAAAAAACCGCCCCCGGTGTAAAGAGGCACTGCAGCCCACCAGGGGACCGGCGGCAGGGTAAAGGCCAGCAAAAGCCCCGTCACCAGAGCCGTGCCATCTTTTAAGTTGGGCTCTTCTCCCTTATATCTGCGAGCTACGATTTCTCCGGCCACCGCACCAGCCACACAGACAATCATAACAAGAAGAGCACCGCCGCGAAAAACGTAAAGTGAAGTTATGATAACCGGTATGAGAGCTATTAACACATCTCTCATAGCCTCTTCAAAACCTACACCCTCATGCCAGTGAGGAGCAGTACCGGTGACCAGTCGGGATGGACTTTTCATGGTATTAGTTTCCTCCTCCTGCTTGTGCTTCTTCATATGCTTAACTTCTGGCAGGCCCGCCCCTAACCGAGCTCCGCTTTGGCCAGCTTTATATGTTTTAACAGAGGGCGGTAGGATCTACAGACGTATGAACATATTCCGCACTCAATACAGTCCATGGCATCCCAGCTATCGGCTCTATTGATATCTCCATCCTCATAAGCCATACTGATAAAGTTGGGATAAAGCCTTACTGGACAGTGTTCTATGCACTGCTCGCATTTTATACAGGGCCGATAATCATCCTCGCGCAGATCTTCCGGCATCATTACTATAATTCCCGTCGTCCCCTTGACAACAGGCACTTCCAGGCTGGACTGAGCGAATCCGGTCATAGGGCCGCCGACAACAACCCGGGCAGAATCCTGCTTTGCGCCTCCACACTGCTCTATGAGTGTTGAAATTGGTGTGCCAATTTTAACCATAAGATTGGACGGGTTTTCCAGATTATTCCCCGTTACCGTCACCACCCTTTCGGTCAGGGGCTTATCCCGGCAGACAGCATCGTATACAGCGGCAGTTGTGCCCACATTTTGCACCAGCACCCCGACATCGAAAGGCAGTCCTCCAGAAGGCACCTCCCTTCCCAGCAGGGCCTCGATCAGATTTTTCTCAGCGCCCTGCGGATATACCGTGGGCATTTCCACGACTTTCAACATCTCGCTGCTGTTTTTGGAGCGAAGCTTCTCAACCGCCTCCATCTTGTTATCCTCTATGGCAATATAGCACTCTTCCGCCTCCACGGTGCGCCTGATTATCTCCGCACCCTTAAGAATTTTTTGAGGCTCTTCCAGCATCATTCTGAAATCGCAGGTCAGGAAAGGCTCGCATTCACAGCCGTTTATTATTACTGTATCAACCTCTTTATCCTCGGGAGGCTGCAGTTTAACTGCTGTGGGAAAGGCGGCCCCGCCCATGCCCGCAATACCGGCTTCGCGAACGGCAGAAATAATCTCCTCGCGGGAGGCAGAATCCGGATCTCTCACCTTTTCGTACTCCGGTTCCCCTCCATCCTCATCAACTTTAATAACAACGCCTGGAATCTTATCACCAGCAAAATTTTCACGTTGTTCTATCGCCTCAACAACACCATCTGCGCCCGAATGAACAGGAGCATAAACAAACTCTTCACTGCGACCAATCACATCACCGGCCTGAACTCGATCGCCTTCCTCAACTAAAGAACTGCAGGGGCTTCCAATGTGCTGTGACAGGGGAATGATGAGCCGGGAAGGAATATCACCCTTCTCAATCGGCTCATCCCTGCTCAGCTCCTTATAATAGGGAAGATGGATCCCTCCAGAAAACTTTTTGGCTATCATGGGAGAAAACCTCCAGATTTGAACCGATTATAGGTTACTCTTCCTCATAGGGGCGAATAACACCCTCATCCATGAGAACCCGGGTCTGCTTCTGAGCTCTCTCAATTTTTTCGCGGGCGCTCTCGAAGACCTCCTCCTCTGTCCTCTCAGCTCTGGCAAGCCCTTCCTCTATGGCCTGTCCGGCTGTAGCAGCAGCAACGTGATAATAAACCTCTCTTTCCTCCATGGTAGGCAGTATTTCTTTCGGATTTACCCCTCCCTTTGCGGCATAATCAGCCAGAGCTTCTGCAGCAGCTACACACATTTCGTCCGAAATGCTCTCAGCGTTCACATCCAGAACACCGCGGAATATGGCGGGAAAGCCCAGGGAGTTATTTACCTGATTGGGAAAATCCGATCTGCCTGTGGCTACAACCGCTGCTCCGGCTTCCTCTGCCTCCCAGGGCCAGATCTCCGGAATGGGGTTGGCGCAGGCAAAAACTATAGATTCGTCATCCATATTTTCAATCCATTCCTTTTGAATAATGTCGGGGCCGGGTGCCGAGAGTGCAACTACAGCCGCGGAATCCCTCATAGCCTCGGCTATACCGCCCTCTCTATTTTCAGAATTTGTCTCTTCACACAGGCGGCGTTTTTCTCTATATTTCTCATCTATATCTTCTTTTCTTCCTTCATTCAGAATACCGCTGCTGTCGCAGACTATTAGATTTCCGGACGGCACACCGTAAGCTTCAAGAAGGCGAATAGTCGCTACGTTTGCCGCTCCCGCTCCAATTAGTGTAATGGTGGACTCTTTTATATCCTTATCCACATATTTAAAAGCATTGATAAGTCCGGCCAGAGTTACGCAGGCTGTTCCCTGCTGGTCATCATGAAAAACCGGTATATCGCATTCCTCTCTTAATCTGTCCAAAATCCTGAAACATTCGGGATTTGAAATATCCTCTAAATTGATCCCCCCCAGAGAGGGCTGCAGATTTCTGACTATATTTATAAACTCTTCCGTATCCTTCGTATCAAGACAGATAGGGAAAGCATCCACCCCGCCCAGATATTTAAAGAGCAGAGATTTACCTTCCATTACTGGCATTGAAGCCTCCGGCCCTATATCACCCAGGCCCAAAACTCTGGTGCCGTTTGATATTACCGCCACCATGTTCCCCTTGTTTGTCTGTCTGTAAACTTCCTCCGGCTCTTCGTCTATTTTTTTGCAGGATTCCGCCACTCCGGGAGTATACCAGATGGCAAAATCATCATAATCTCGCACCGGTGCTTTTAATGCTACTTCCAGTTTCCCCCTGTAAAATGGATGCATCTTAAGAGCATCCTCTGCCGGTTCCTCGGCTTTAGCCAGCAGCTCTTCTTTGCTCATTTTTTCCTCTTCACTCATAACCCCAAACCTCCCCTTTTACTTTTAATAATTGATTAAACACTCTTATAGCTACATTGATTCTGCTTATATTCACCCCCGGGATTTTCCTGCCGGAGGACGAGCGCAGAATAATGATACGTTAAAAAATCTGGATATATCCGTAACCGCTGGCGCAATTTACGACTATATACCTGTGAAGAGATAACTGCTCACCTCTTATTATAGAAAGCTATGAGGCGATGTGATACTTGAAATTTTTCGAAACCCGCGTCAGGTCCATGGCCGAAAACTAAACTGAAGCAGAGAAAAAATTCCATTGTGAACTAGGCCTCATATCTTTCATTAACTTATGCCGTATTTTTCACGACCCTGTTCGTAAAGATCTCTGCCCTGAGTATCATTAACAACCATGAGAGGAAAATCCTTAACCTCCAGCCTGCGGATAGCTTCCGTGCCCAGATCCTCGTAGGCTATCACCTCCGAAGCTTTAATGGAGGAGGAAATAAGCGCTGCCGCACCTCCCACAGCTCCAAAATAGACGGCATTATGCTTTTTTAGCTCCTCCCGGATTTCCGGGGAGCGAGAGCCCTTACCAATCATACCCTTCAGACCAGCCTCGAGCAGCGGAGGAGTGTAGGGATCCATACGACCGCTTGTGGTCGGTCCTGCCGGTCCAATTACATAACCGGGTTTGGCAGGGGCGGGCCCCACATAATAAATGACTCCTCCTTCGGCATTGATTGGCAGCTCCTCGCCCTTTTCGAGAAGATCTATCAGCCTCTCATGTGCAGCATCGCGGGCAGTGTAGACAACTCCAGAAAGCTCAACAGCCTCTCCCGCCTCCAGCTCTACAAGATCCTTTTCCTTTAAAGGTGTTTCGAGTTTTTTTGCCATTTTATCACCCCGGTTTATATGGTGACGGATTTGTGTCGGGCTGCGTGACAGTTAATGTTCACTGCCACCGGAAGCGAGGCAATGTGGCAGGGATAGGTTTTGATATTTACACCCAGAGCAGTTATGCGGCCGCCAAATCCCTGAGGCCCCACTCCGCTATCATTTATCTCTTCCAGGATGGCTTCCTCCAGTTCGGGCATATCGCTCTCCCTCTTATCGCTATCGATTGGTTCCATCAGAGCTTCTTTTGCCAGCAAAGCTGCCTTCTCAAAATTTCCTCCTACACCAACGCCCACAATTACAGGAGGACAGGGGTTTGGGCCGGCTTCAACAACTGCATTGACAACAAAATCCTTAACTCCCTCTTCTCCATCGGCGGGAGTCAGCATCTTCAGTCTGCTCATATTTTCGCTGCCTCCACCTTTGGGAGCCACGGTCAATTTAATTTTATCACCCTCAACCAGCCTGGTATGAATTATAGCGGGAGTATTATCGCCTGTGTTCTCCCGCTTCCGGGCGGGATCCTCCACTATCGATTTGCGCAGGTAACCTTCCTCATATCCTTTCCTGACTCCTTCATTGATTGCTTTCTCAAGTGAACCTCCAACCAGCTCAATATCCTGCCCGACCTCGGCAAAGACAACCGTTGTCCCCGTGTCCTGACACATCGGTATCTCCTCGCTGGAGGCAATATCGGCATTTTCCTGAATCTGCTCAATTACCTCCCTGCCGGCCGGAGATTCCTCCCTTTCTCTGGCCTTTTCAAGAGCGGACATCATCTCCTCACTGAGATAGAAATTGCTCTCCTGACAGAGGCGGGCGACTTCATCTCTGATCCGGGATACCTCTAGATTTCGCATGATTGACAGATCACCTCACCTGTGGGATTTTGTGAAGCTGTCATTTTAATTGGAATATTTGCGAAAGGCACTGACAAAGGCCTGCTGGGGAGCCCTGCTGAGAAAATCGGGATCGAGATCTTCAGGCCGCACCTCAAGTCTTCCCTCTCTCAGAGTAAAAACTCTGAGGGCCTCCATCATATTGGAAAGATCAAAGGACTGCGGACAGCGGGAGGCGCAGGAGTGACAGGAGGCACAGAGCCAGATTGTCTTTGTATCCAGAGCTTTGTCTCTGGCCCCGATATGAAGGTAGCGAATAACCTGATGAGGTAAAACTTCCATTTCTTCGGCCATCGGACAGCCGGCAGAACATTTCCCGCACTGATAACAGGCCGAAATCTCCTCATCGCTAATTTCCTCTATTCTCCTGATGAAATTATTTTTTATGCTCTCCTTTGTAATCTTCAATATTCAGCCACCTCTTTCCTTTATTCAGTATAATCCGGAAGCAGCATCGGGGAAATTCTATCGGTTTCTATTCCGTTCTCCTCAATCATCTCATGATAGCTTTTAACATGTTCCAGCGTCAGCTCACCGAATTCCTCCTGGCTGGCCCTCTCGGCCGCAGCCTTTCCAGCCCGCCGACCAAAGACAAGTACATCCAGAAGGGAGTTGCCCATCAGTCTATTTTTGCCGTGCACGCCGCCGGAGGTTTCGCCGGCAATAAATAGATTGTCGACCTCTGTTTCACCGACATCATCTATCTCTATTCCTCCATTTTGATAGTGAAGGGTGGGAAATACCAGCATTGGATCCTCAGTAATATCGATACCGAAACGATCAAACTGCCTGTACATTGCCGGCAGCTCATTCTCAAGATGTCCTTCCCCGTGTATTTGATTTATCATGGGAGAGTCAAGCCAGACTCCCTGCATACCCGTGGGAGTCTCCACGCCATTATTGCGTCCCTCGCACTCTCTAATGATGGCTGAAGCCTCTGCATCCCGGGTCTCCAGGGGATAAACAAATTGTTCTCCCTCTGCATTGACCACATGAGCTCCCAGCCCCCTGGTTTTTTCCGTTATTAGCTGCCCTACTATCTGTTCGGGAAACGCAGCTCCTGTGGGATGAAACTGGGTTGAATCCATGAAAAGAAGATTGGCTCCGGCCCTGTAGGCCATAACCAGTCCATCTGCTGTGGCACCGTAATGATTTGTGGTGGGAAAACCGGATACATGGATTCTTCCAAAACCACCGGTGGCCAGTATCACTGACCTGGCCCGAACCACCATGTATTCCTCCAGCTCGAGATCGAAGAGAACAGCTCCGCGGCATACTCCATTTTCATCGAGAAGCAGCTCTACAGCTGGAGTGAATTCGATATATTCAATATCTCTATTTTGAACTTCATCTCTCAGGGTGCGCATGACCTCTGCTCCGCTGTAATCCCTGGCGGAATGCATCCGCATGCGGGAGGTACCGCCTCCATGCCTTGTGATCATATTTCCTTCTTCATCTTTATCAAACATGTAGCCGAGATCCTCAAGCCATTTGCCCACCCGGGGAGCATCCATCACCAGAGCTTTAACCAGGTCGGGTTTGTTCTCAAATCCACCTCCCCCCAGCACATCGAGATAGTGAATGGCCGGGGAGTCATTTTCTTTATCGGCTATCTGGATACCTCCCTGAGCCATCATGGTGTTGGCATCGCCCATGCGCAGTTTGGTCACCTGAAGCACATCTGCTCCCATCTCATCGGCCACGAGAGCAGCAGAGCTGCCTGCGCCACCTCCCCCCACAATGAGGACATCGACCTCCCTGTCCGGCTCGGGATCGAACTCCTCGGGATCGAGCATGCTCTTAGCTTCCAGTATATCAACAACCTCATTGGGTAGACTCTCACCCCGATTGGGGCCAAGCTTTAACTCCCTGAAGGCATCGGGACGGTAATCAGGATGATAGTTTTCCAGCAATTCCTGCTTTTCATCGGGAGAGAGCATGGGATAATCATCGCTTTTCATGCGCTCCGCCCGGGTTTCTTCCACTTTTTTGATGCTGGCTCTCATATCTTCCGGATATGACATTCAGGTTCACTCCTTTGGCGTTTATCAGAGAAATTTTTATAGATAAATTTACTCTTCTTCTATGTCCCGCTCATTATAAATCTGTTCCAGCTCCTCTCTATCTTTTTCCATGAGCTCCTCAACTTTTTCCTCCAGCTCGCCCGAATTTATCTCTTTTACACGCTCCTGCAGATGCTGTGACCGGGGAGCAATATATTTTCCGTAGAGGCGTCTGGCAAGTATTCCCACATTATGCTGAACCTGTTCGGCCGGGCAGCGGGATGCACAGAGACCGCACATTATACAGTCAAAAGAGAGGTTGGCCACACGCTCTATATCACCGCGAATGGCTGCATTCATATAGTTCATTACTTCCAGATCCTGCGGGCAGGACCTGGTGCAGGTATTGCAGCCCAGACAGCGATTTATCTCAGGATAGAGGTGCATCAGGACATTTTCTTCAGGAGAGAGCTCCTCTAAGTCGTAACTCTTTTTTATGGCTGGATAAAACGGAATCATGGACAGATACATATCTTCCTGCACAACCGTCTGACAGGCCAGCCCCTCCTGCACCCGATAATCTCCTTTGATGCGGTAAACTGTGGCACAGGCTCCGCAGAAACCTCCCCGGCAGCCCACGCCGCGCTTAAGCTGAAATCCTGAATATTCCATGGCCTTCATTATAGTCAGATTTTCCGGAACGGTATAAGCTTTACCCATAATATAGATTGTTACCTCTCCATCAGCCATATCGTTGACCCTACCTCCTTTTTCTCAATAAATTTGTCTCCAGATCTATCTTAAATATTGTCCTTC
The DNA here is from genome assembly GCA_964630835.1 of uncultured Halanaerobiaceae bacterium. Classification (GTDB taxonomy): domain Bacteria; phylum Bacillota; class Halanaerobiia; order Halanaerobiales; family Halarsenatibacteraceae; genus Halarsenatibacter. The sequence continues at coordinate 13,250 of CAZVZM010000018.1, read as the reverse complement.
CATTGGGCGGGCTGCAGCTGAGGCTAGATGTTTTCAAAGTCCTCTTCCTCCTCATAGGTGGTCAGGGGCAGGGGTTCATCCACACTTTCTCCCGGCAGATAGGAGAAAAATCCCTGGGCCTCTTCTCCAATGAGCTTGAAAATTTTCAGCAGGGAAATCCCCACCGGGCAGGCGCTCTCGCACTGACCGCAGGCAACGCAGGAAAGTCCCATGTGATTTAGCCTGGTGAGATGAAAGAGAAGAGTATCGGTGGGCATCTTTATGGAGCCCTTTCGCTCAGCCCATTCAATGTATTTCCTCCCCTCGTGCTCAAAGGTGATTGTTGTAAACACGCATTCCCGGCAGTAGCATATGGGACAGGCGCTGCGGCAGTTATAACACCCCCGACACAGATCCAGAACCTCTATTAAGCCATTGATATCATCTATCCTGTCGCGAAATTCATCTGCCTCTTCCTGCCACTGTTCCTTCCTGCGATCTCTTATTTCCTCGAGCAGCTCCTCTCTGCGGTCGGGCAAGCTGGCTTCTTCCAGATTAAGACCGGATAAAAAGTCCTCCCCTTCCTCAGATCCGGCTTCCAGAAGGAGCTCTCCTTCCTCAGATCCTACCAGAGCTACTTTCACATCCGCGTGTAAAGGCTCAGGTTCTCCGCAGAAACGGCAGGCATCTCGCAGGGGGATAGACTCAATACTGCCTCTGCGCATCTCTGTCTGATATTGATCATCGAGAGCTTCATTTTCCTCACGAAGCAGCTCTTTGTATTCATCCGACTCGCAGGTTCCCAGGCAGTCAATCCCTATAATAAACAGATGATCCAGATCCACCTGCTGCAGCTTTTCCAGCTCAACCAGAGCTCTAATCTCGCAGGGGCGAAGAAGTGCTGCTACCCTGTCCGAGGGCTCTTTGAAAGTCAAATCCGATACCAGACTGGCAGCATTGACCGGCTGAACGGGCGACAGCAGGGAAAGACTGTCTAAATCATCCGATTTAAACAGGGAAAACGTTATTCCACCGCCGGATGTCTGCCGGGGAAGAAGCACCCCATCTGCCTGCTCTCTATCCAGCAGCGGCAGTATTATTTCCTCCCTGAGACGGACCTGCAGGGATTTTTCCTCAGTCCCATCATCATTGCCTGCTCTGTAAACTTTTGCCATCTTCATCCCTCACTAAATTTCCCAGTTTGTTTTGAGTTCATTAGGGCCCATCTCCTTCAGTTCTTCCACCATATCGGACACGGTTTCCGCAAATCGACCTCCCTCACTGGCGCTGATAAACTGAAAGCGCACTCTATCCTCTTCAATTCCCAGCTGTTTGAGAATATTTTTAAGGAGGGCGATCCTGCGGCGAGCTTTATAATTTCCACTGATATAATGACAGTCGCCGGGATGACAGCCTCCAATCAGCACCCCATCCGCTCCATCCATTAAAGCTTTTAAGACATATATGGGATCAACAGAGCTGCTGCACATAACTCTGATATTTCTGGTATTGGGCGGGTATTGAATGCGGGAGGTGCCGGCCAGGTCGGCCCCGGCGTAGGAACACCAGTTACAGAGAAAAGCCACTATTTTGGGTTCAAATTGGGCCATTATTGTTCCTCCTAATAGTTGAAGTGATGCGAGCAAACATCGTCGACCCCGACGTTTATCAGCTATATGGAAGCCTCCAGCATTGCCATTATCTCCTGTTTTTGAAAACCTTTGTGACGGGAAGCACCGCTCGGACAGCCCGCGGCACAGGCACCACAACCCTGACACAATGCTTCATTAACGCGGGCAACCTGCTTATCTTCATCTATTTCCTTGGCATCATAAGGGCATATTTCCACGCAGACACCGCAGGCGGTACAGATCCTCTCTTTGACTGTGGCCACTATCCCGGTGCTTTCCAGCTCACCCTGAGCAAGAATAGTTACCGCCCTCATCGCAGCAGCCCGGGCCTGAGTTACAGTCTCGGAGAGATCTTTGGGGGAGTGAGCCAGGCCGCAGAGGAAAATTCCTTCGGTGGCAAAATCTACGGGCCTGAGCTTGGTATGGGCTTCCAGAAAGAAACCGTTGCTGTCACCGGGAATCTTGAGCATCTGAGCTAAATCTTTGTTGTCAACCGGCTCTATACCGCTGCTCAGAATAAGCCGATCAACTTCCAGCTTCACCTCTTCATTGAGAGCCGGGTCTAAGTGAGATATCTTTACCGCATCGTCATCAGCATTGACTTCGGGCTCCTTCTCCGGTTCATAGTTTATGAATACGATTCCCTTTTCCCGGGCCCGGCGGTAATATTCTTCCTTAAAGCCGTAGGTCCTCATATCGCGATAGAAAATGAATACATCGGCGGTAGGATCCCTTTCTTTAATTTCCAGGGCATTTTTAATGGCCTCGCCGCAGCAGACGCGGCTGCAGTAGGGATTTTCATCGGTACGGGAGCCCACGCACTGTATCATGGCATAGGCCGCACCATCCTGCTGAAGGCCCTCTTCATGTATTTCCTCTTCGAACTCTCTCTGGGTTACAACCGCTGGCGAAACCCCGTAACCGTATTTCTGCGGCTCCATCTCCCTGGCTCCGGTTGCCACCAGAATAACGCCGTGTTCAATCTCTTTTTCTCCACCATCCAGATTTACAGCTGTGCTGTAATTTCCTACATAACCGTCAATGCTCTTTATTTCCGCATTGCAGTAAACATTCACATTCTCGTTAGCATCAAGTTTTTTATGCAGTTCTCTAAGATAGTTTAAGGGAGTTTCTTCACCGGTGAGGGTGCTGTGAATCTGACGCATATTGCCGCCCAGCTTTTCCTCCCTTTCGACCAGATGAACGGGATAGCCCTGACGCGCAAGACTTAATGCTGAAACCATCCCCGCCAGGCCCCCTCCAATTACCAGTGCTTCCTCATCTATATCAAATGTGCTGGTATACAGGGGCTCTTTTTTGCGGGCCCTGTTAACGGCCATATGAACTAAATCTTTTGCCTTTTCTGTTGCCGCTTCCGGATTATTCTGATGAACCCAGGAGGCCTGTTCTCTTATATTTGTCATCTCAAATAGGTAGGGATTAAGGCCTGCTTCCCTTACGGTATCCTGATACAGCGGTTCATGGGTGCGGGGTGTGCAGGAAGCCACAATTACGCGGTTGAGATCCTCCTCCTCTATTGCCTCCTTGATAAGGTCAAGAGAATCCTGAGAGCAGGTATAGAGGTTTTCTTCGGCCACCACGACATCATCAAGCTTCTCAGCTGCCTCGACCACCGCCGGCACATCAACAACTCCTCCTATATTTATACCGCAGTGGCAGATAAATACGCCGATCCTGAGCTCATCTCCCAGCTCCTTCTCCGGGGGATATTCCTTTTCCTCGGTGAGAGTATTGCGGGCGGAAGACAGCATTTCTGAAGCCCGGGCAGCGGCCCCGCTGGAGTCAGTCACGGTCTCCGGAATATCTTTGGGCTCGCTGAAGGTTCCGCTGACAAAAATGCCCTCACGAGTTGTCTGATTGGGGAGAAATTCGCCGGTGGCACAAAAACCGTGGTCGTTCACCTTCACTCCGGCAGCGGAGGCCAGATCTTCTACCTCCTCTGGAGGGGTGAGACCGGTGCTTAAAACCACCATATCAAAATCTTCCTCCTGCACATCTCCCACCTGATCATAATACTTCAGGCGAAGGTCTTTGCTCTGCTGTAGCTCTACCACCCGGGAAATCCGGGAACGGCAGAAATCTATGCCGTATTCCTCCTCCGCTCTTTCGTAATAATCTTCAAATCCCTTTCCATATGCCCTTATATCCATATAGAAAATTTTTGCCTCCAGGCCGGGCTGATGCTCCCTAGCTATTACCGCCTCCTTTGTGCTGTACATGCAGCAGACGGAAGAGCAGTAATCCTGCTCACAGGAGTAATCCCGGGAGCCAACACACTGGATGAAGGCCACTTTTTCAGGGTGCCGGCCATCGGAGGGTCTAAGAATCTCGCCTTCAAATGGACCGGAAGCGCTGAGCATCCGCTCAAACTCTATGCTGGTGACAACATTATCATATCGTCCGTATCCAAACTCGCCCTTTGCTTCCGCCTGAAAGAGGTCATTGCCGGGATTTAAAATTACGGAACCCACGTTTATTTCCAGGTCCTCATCCTCCATATCGTGATCAATACATTCGGCTTCACAGCTCTCCACACACTGCAGGCATTCAGAACAGAGGGCGCAGTTGAGACATCTCTCCGCCTCCTCCCGGGCTTTCTCCCGGGATAATCCCCTGTTAACCTCCCGGTAGTCCTGAATTCTTTCCCGGGCCGGTTCGCTCTCCTCTATCAGCCTGCGCTTTGTTTCCACCGCTACTTCGGGAGCGTCAAGATCGTACTCCTCCTCTTTTTCTCTGTCTTCAGCCAGATCCTCCCCGGCCAGATAGCGCCGGATGGACTCGGCAGCCTCATGGCCTCCGGCGATGGCTTCCACCACAGAAGCCGGACCGCTGACGGCATCACCGCAGGCAAAAATTCCCTCCTTATCTGCCGCTTTAGTTAGGGGATCAACAGCAATTGTCCCATCGGAATCAAGGGCAAAACTTTCTCGATCCAGCGAGGAAATTTCCGGCTGCTGTCCTATGGCCACCAGAATCATATCCACCTGCATTGATGTCTCACTGCCTTCGATGAAGCTGGGGTTGAAATTTCCTTCCTCATCGAAAACTGAATCCACCTGCAAAAATTCCACCGCTTCAACGCCGCCTTCTCCATCATCCAGAAATTTTTTCGGACCGAGACCGGGGTGTATATAAGCTCCCTCTTCCAGAGCCTCCTGGATCTCCCACTCATGTGCTGGCATCTCTTCCCGATCTTCGAGACAGGCAATATGAACTTCCTCTGCCCCCTCCCGCAGGGCGGTGCGGGCGGTATCGATGGCCACATTGCCGCCTCCTATAACAGCAACTTTTTCTTCTACGGAAACCTCCCTGCCGAGGTTGACATCTTTAATGAAGTCCAGACCCTCCTCTACACCTTCAAGCTCGCTGCCAGGAACATCAAGGGTTCGGGGCTCTGTCGCTCCCACCGCAAGCAGCACGGCATCATACTCCTCCTGCAGGGAGTTCAAAGCTATATCCTTACCCACTTCAGTATTGCCCTCGAAATCAATATCGTGGGCCATAATGTATTCAGTATCCTGCTTTAATACATCCTCTCCCATACGATAGCGGGGTACGTAGGTGTAAAGCGCCCCCCCCGGTTCGGGCTGCCGATCGAAGACCTTAACTCCATGCCCCATCTTTCTCAGATCGAGGGCGGCAGTGAGACCGGCAGGACCGGCTCCCACTATTGCCACTTCACGGTCTTCCACATCGGGAACTTCTATCTCTCGCTCCTCCTCCCGGCCAAAGTCGGAGGCAGCTCTTTTAAGATTGGCTACTGAAACAGGGTCATCAAAATCCTGACGATTGCACTCATCCTCGCAGGGATGATGACATATACGGCCGCAGATGCCGGGAAAGGGTATGTCTCTTCTAATGACATCTAAGGCCTCGGCAAATTCTCCCTCAGATATCAGGGCGGTATATCCCTGAACGTTGCAGCCGGCAGGACAGGCTTCTCTGCAGGGAGGAATGCCTCTTTTTTCGATATGATAGGCGTTGGGAATAGCCTGCGGATAGAGCTTGTAAGCGGCTTTTCTCTCATTTAAATCCTCATTAAAATCATCGGGAAGTTCAACCGGACAGACATCAGCACAGTCTCCACAGCTGGTGCATTCCTCTAAATCCACAAAGCTCGTTTCACTTGTGAGAGAAACATTGAAATCGCCGGCCTCTCCCCTGATATTATTTATCTCCGCTCCTGTGATAATTTCGATGTTAAGATGTCTGCCACAATCGACAAGTTTGGGCGATAGGATACACATGGCGCAGTCATTGGTGGGAAAGGTTTTATCCAGGCGAGCCATTTTCCCACCTATTGCGCTTTTCTTTTCCACCAGATAGACTTTATAACCTGCTTCAGCTAAATCCAGTGAAGCCTGAATGCCGCCGATGCCGGCACCCACCACCATCACGGCCCCAACTGGATCCTCCAGCGGGGTTAGCTGATTTCTGGATATCTCCTTCAATACAGATCACCTCATTTGAAAACTCGAAATCTGCTTTTAGATGCTGTCAGATGCTTTAATCAGAGAAACAATATAATGATACGGGGACACAATTTTTTGGCCATGGACCTGACTCAGGTTTCGAAAAATTTCCAGTATAACTCCGCTTTATATCTTCCAGCCATTAGTATCATAATAGCAATCCCATGCGAAATCTATCACCCGATAACAGAAAGAACAACATTACGATTAATCTCAGTTAATATTAATAAAGGTTACTCTCTTCCAGAAGCGGGCGAGGATCGATGAGATGTTTTTTCCACCAGGTGCTTAAATCGCTCTCCAGCCCCAGGGCCAGCCCCAGAAGCTCCGTAAAAAAGAAGGAGGGCAGCTTTTTCTTTTCATCTCCCGGCTGGCGCATCTCCAGATTGCTCTGGCAGAGCGGACAGGCTGTGACTATCGCCCTGGCTCCCGCCTCCCGGGCCATCTCCTGCAGTTCTCCGACCACAGTTTTTAAATGTTCACCCTGTATCAGGGATAAACTCCCCCCGCAGCACTCTGTTTTATACGACCAGGGGCGAACATCAGCTCCCAGACTGCTGAGAATTTTGTCCAGACTGTCGGGATTTTCTCTATCCCGGTGGTATTCCATTATTTCGGACGGTCTCACCATGAGACAGCCGTAATAGGTAACCACGGGAAGATCATTGAGGGAATTAACAATTAATTGCTCTCGCTCCTCTGCGGGGAAATTTTCTTCGATAACTTCAATCAGCGTTTTTACCCGGGTCTCCCCTTTAAACTCCCCTGACAGGCCGGGAAGAGAACCCTCATCCTTAAGTTTTACCTCGCTTCTTTTGAGTCTGTTAAAGCAGGCCGCGCATGGTGTTGTCAGGTCCAGCCCCATATCCTGCGCCTGCATGACATTGCGGGCCGGTATAAGAATGCTGAGATCCTCCTGAAGGCTGTGAGCCGAGCTGGCTCCGCAGCAGTTCCAGTCATAGAGCTCCTCCAGCTCCACCCCCAGCTTTTTACAGACGCTCAGGGTGGACATATTGTATTCCTGCGCGGTTGAATCCAGAGAACATCCCGGCATATAGGCTACTTTCATTTACATCACTCCATTTTTTCTGCCCCATAAGCTGGTTAACTTTGGCGTCTGGCCACGACAGAAACCGATAATTATTAAAGAAATACAGCTTATTCGACAGCTCTGGTAAAATCTCGACAAACCTGTTAAAAAAACCGATATATCATAAGAAGCTGTTACAGAATAGCCTATAGATCAAACTCAGAAAAGATCTTTTCGATCTCATCTCTATCCTCAACCTTTTCCCCCTTCAGGGGCAACTTGCCGCGGCGAAATAGCTTCCAGCCAATCGCGAGATCTTCAAAAAGATTTAAAGTTTTGATCTTATAGCGGGCCAGCAGATCGACCTCATGCACACGACCGCGCCGCCTGATATTGTCCAGAAACTCGCGATGGAATTTGAGAACATCTCTGCCGCTGCTCTTGTGATCCTCCTCAAAAGCATACTGCCTTAAGGCATCAACTATGGCGGCAATATTTATGTCATTGGGACATCTGGCCGCACAGGTCTCGCAGGAAATACAGAGCTCGAAAATGCTGCTCTCGAGTATCTTTTCCTTTTTTCCGTACTGAAGAAGCCGGATAAGCTGATGAGGCTGATAGTCCATGGCAAAGGCCATGGGACAGCCCGAGGTGCATTTTTTGCAAAGATAACAGCGGTTAATTTCCTCTCCGCTGCGCTCCGCTATCTCCTGGAAAAATTCGCTCTTACCCTCTATTTTCATCATCGCTTAATACACCACCTCAATTTACTCCAGAACCTCGTCTATCATGGACATCATCTGATCCTGCTCGGTGTTGTGCTGCTGGGTGGCTCCATTGGGGCAGGCTGCCACACAGGCCCCGCAGCCCTCGCAGAGAACCTCTTCTACCCGGGCAACTTTATTTTTATCATCTATCTCCCGGGCATCATAAACGCAGACTTCGACGCACTGACCGCAGGCCGAACAGAGCTCTTCATCCACGTAAACAACTGTGGGAGAATGGGAGAGCTCATCTCCGGAGAAAAGCGATTTAACCTTGCTGGCCGCAAATCCGGCCTGGCTAACTGTATCGGGAATGTCTTTAGGCGCCTGTGCAGCACCGGCCATAAAGACTCCCCGGGTAAGACTTTCAACAGGTTTCAACTTGGGATGGGCTTCATTGAGAAAGCCATGTTCGTCTGTGCCCACCTTAAGCTTTTGAGCAAGCTCCTTTACACCGGAGTTGGGCACTATGGCCGTGGCCAGGACTACCAGATCGGCATCTATTTGAATGTTCTCATCGCTGATGGTATCCACACCTTCGACTCTGACTCTATCATCCTCCCGGTAAAGCCGGGAAATCCTTCCCCTGAAATAGCGGGTGCCCTCCTGTCTTCTACCTTCCTGTATAAATTCTTCGTAACCTTTACCGCCTGCTCTGATATCCATATAAAATATATATGCCTGGCCGGATTCGACCTTGTGTTTGTATAGTTTCGCGTGTTTGGCCGTATACATGCAGCAGATGCGGGAACAGTATGGATAACCTTTTTCCTCGTCCCGGGAACCGGCGCACTGAATAAATACAACTTCCTCCGGTACTTTACCGTCCGAGGGACGCCTGATTTCTCCATCGGTTGGCCCCGAAGCTGAGAGGAGCCTTTCAAACTGCAGGCCATCTATAACATCGGGAACTTTGCCGTATCCGTACTCTGCCAGCTTTTCTTTGTTGAGAACATCAAAACCTGTGGCCATCACCACGGCTCCGATCTCCTCTTCCTGAATATAATCCTCATCGGAATAATCCACCGCATCCTGAGGACAGACCTGCTCGCAGACTCCGCACTTTTCCTCCTGCAGATATCTGCAGTGTTCTTCACTGATGGTCGGAATGTTGGGGACAGCCTGGGGAAAGGGAACCGAAATAACCTTTTCTGTGCCCAGGCCGCGATTAAATTCGCTGGATATTTCCTCCGGGCATTTTTCCTGGCAATCGCCACAACCCGTGCAAACCTCCTCATTCACATAGGTTGCCTTCCTCCTGATTTTAGCCGTGAAATTGCCAACATAACCCTCCAGCTCCTCAAGCTCGCTGTTGACCATCAGCTCGATGTTGGGATGGCGGTTGATATCGGCGGTTTTGGGAGTGAGAATACACTGGGAACAGTCCAGGGTGGGAAATGTTTCCGAAAGCTGGGCCATATGCCCACCGATATAGGAATTTCTCTCCACCAGTATCACTTCATGTCCGCTCTCCGCCACCTCTAATGCAGTCTGTATGCCGCTTATTCCGGCGCCAACTATTAAAACACGTTTGTTCAGAGAAGCTTTAATATCCTCCAAATCTTTATCACCCCTTACTTTGGCCACCTGTGAACGCACTATATCCACAGCTTTTTCTGTAGCGCTCACTTCATCGCTATGCACCCAGCTGCACTGCTCTCTAATATTTGCTATCTCGCACTGATAGGGATTTAAACCGACGCTATTTACGACGCTGCGAAAGGTATCCTCGTGCATGCTGGGAGAGCAGGCTGAGATCACCACTCCATCAAGCTCTTTCTCTCTGATAGCTCTCTGGATAAGCTTCTGGCCGGGCTCCGAACACAGATACAGATAGTTTTCAGCGTGGACAACTTCTTCTTTTTTCTTAACCTCATCCACCACACGATCTATATCCACCGTGCCGGCTATATTTTCTCCACATCCACAGACAAAAACTCCAATTTTTTTCATGATTATTTCACCCTGAGCTCCAGATCTGATAGCTCATCGCTCAATCCAAAGGCATACTCCATAAGCTCGGTAAAATACACCACGGGAATCTCATTAAATCCCGGCTCCCTCTCTGCAATATTGCTCTGACACTCCTTCAGGTTGTAATGACAGAGAGGGCAGCTCACCGCCAGAAGGTCTGCTCCCCTTTTGCGGGCGGACTCCACTATGGACCGGATCGGAGCTTCGGGAGGTTTTTCCATATGAACTGTGGCGTAGGCTCCACAGCATTCTCCTTTGTTCGGATAGTCAGCTACCTGACAGCCCAGACTTTCCAGCAGCTCCTCGAAAATTTTGGGGCTCTCCGGGTCATCAAACTGCAGCACTTCTCCCGGCCTTAAAAGCAGGCATCCGTAATAGGGGGCGGCGGTGATTTCGCTCAGGTCCCTTGAGGTAGCTCCGGCTATTTTATCAAAGCCCCTTTCGCGCATAACTTCAATGAGGTGACGAACTTCAACACCTCTGTCATATTCATCCTCGCGGTTGTAACTGTTTATCCTCTCAAGTATCTCCTCATCCTCTTTAACCAGATAATCGACTCTTTTATGGACATTATAGCAGGCCGAACAGAGAGTCACCATGGTATCTCCAATCTCCTCCGCCCGCACCAGATTTCTCAGAGGGGAAGCCATGGGAAAAAGACCATCGGAGGAAAGAGGATAAACCGCTCCGCAGCACTGCCATTCCTCGAGTTCATCCAGCTCTATTCCCAGCTCCCGGGAAACATCCCGGGCCGATCTATCAAAATTTGCCGCCTTTTCATGCAGAGTGCAGCCTGGATAATAGGGATATTTCAAAGCCATCAACTCCTATAAAAGGTTTGCCGGCGACTCTTTTAAGATAAACGAGTTTGCTCTGTCAATTTTTCTCCAAAACCGTTACTTTGAAAGGATTCAGTATATGCTTGAAAGCCTTAGCTACCTAACACTTTTTATGGAAAGCTATAAATTTTACAGGAAGTTATAAGGCGACGTTATACTCGAAATTTTTCAAAGCCCGGGTCAGGTACATGGCCAAAACACTCAATAACTACAGTAACTGCTATGAAAAACCTCTTTATCATGACTGCTGCAGCAGTTCAGGAACGGCGGTGGGGATGCGTGCAACCTTCGCTCCAGCAGCTTCCAGCGCTTTTATTTTGCTTTCAGCTGTCCCGGTTCCTCCGGAAATAATCGCACCGGCATGTCCCATTCTCTTGCCCGGCGGAGCCGTCCTGCCGGCTATATAACCGACTACCGGGGTATCCATATCCTCGATATATTCCGCCGCATTTTCTTCGGCCTGGCCGCCGATCTCCCCTATAACTACTATCTGTTCTGTTTCAGCATCTTTTTCCAATTCTTTAAGGACATCCACAAAATTTGTACCAATGACCCTGTCTCCCCCGATACCGACCAGAGTGCTCTGGCCCATACCTGCCTCGGTCAGAGCCAGAGATATCTCATAGGATAGGGTGCCGCTGCGGGAAATAACTCCCACATTGCCGGGGGTGAAAACTTTGCCGGGCATTATCCCTACCTTACAGCTGCCCGGAGTAATTATGCCGGGAGTGTTTGGGCCGAATACCCGGCAATCGCTTTGCTTCGCCTCCTCCAATACTTCCATGGTATCCTGCACCGGAATACCCTCGGTAATTATAACAACCCTCTCGAGATGCTCTATAGCTTCCAGGGCCGCATCCCGGGCAAAGGGAGCAGGCACAAAAATTATAGATGTATCGGCACCTGTTTCATCAGCTGCCTCTTTGACGGTGTCAAATACGGGGACCCCCAGCACCTTCTCTCCACCGCGGCCAGGAGTGACACCTCCGACGATATCGGTGCCGTAATCCTGCATTAGCCGGGCATGAAACTGGCCCTGGTTGCCCGTAATCCCCTGCACTATTACCTTAGTTTGATCATCGATAAAGATTGCCATCTCTACCACTCCCTGTCTGCCTGAACGGCCATTTCGGTGGCGGTCCTCATATCAGTCTCCACATCAATTCCAGCTTCCTGTAAAAGTCTGGTCCCTTCCTCTTCATTTGTGCCGCGGAGTCGAACGACAACGGGCGTTTCTATTTCATCAATGCTTTCCAGAATACCGCGGGCAATTACATCGCAGCGGGTAATCCCCCCCAGGATATTAACAAAAATCACTTCTGACCGGGGATGTTGAGAAACCTTATTTAAAGCTTTTGCCATCACTTCCGCCGATGCTCCCCCACCAATGTCCAAAAAGTTGGCCGGCTCCCCGCCGAGCTCCATAAGTGTATCCATGGTGCTCATGGCCAGGCCGGCGCCATTTACTATGCAGCCAACTGTCCCTTCAAGTTCGACATAGGGGAGTTCCTCCTCAGGTCCTGAAAAATCATCCTGCCGGAAGAGAGCATCATCGTCAATTACCAGCTTGGCATCAGCAGCACAGAGGCCCCCGGAAGTCAGGGCCAGGGGATTAATCTCCGCTGTCTGAGCGTCTTTTTCCCGAAACAGCTTGCAGAGGGCGCGGATATAGCCGCCCATCTTATTTAATAACCCGGAAGGTATATCCAGTCTGGAGGCCAGCTCCCTTGCTTTATACTGCTCTATGATCCGGCCAGGAGTTAAATTATATGTGATTATTTTCTCCGGAGTCTCCTCCGCCACCTCCTCTATGTCGACACCGCCGGCTGAACTGAGCATCAGAGCAGGACACCCGGCCTCGCGATCGACAGTTATGCCCAGGTAAAGTTCCTCTTCGATATCAAGCTTTTCCTCCACCAGCAGCCTGTCGACCGGAAAATCATTTATTTTCATATTCAAGATTTCCCGGGCAAGAGATCTCGCCTCCTCCGGATCGGAAGCAAATTTAATGCCCCCTGCCTTGCCCCGGCCTCCTGTAAGAACCTGGGCCTTAATGGTGACTTCTCCTTCCATCTCCTCTGCCAGCTCTTCCGCTTCTCCGGGAGAAGAGGCTGTTTTTCCCCGGGGAACTTTAATTCCAAAATCGGAGAAAACTCTCTTCGCCTGATATTCAAACATCTTCATCAATATCACCACTTTTTTTGAAAGTATGGGTATTTGTGAAACTTTATTCAAAAAATAAAGAATAATTTTTAAGTTGTGTCGGGATCAATATAAAGTCAGGATGGACCGGGCTGAGCATGAGCTCAGGGAGATGCTTTCGCGAAGGAAGCCCTATTTTGGGGCCGAAAACTAAACTGAGGCCCGGGAATAATTTCATGTGAACGGAGCATCATAACTTCCACTTATAGCTTCCAGGAATAAGGAGTTTTGATTTAACCGACGTTTAGTGCTGGCTATTAATTAATTTCATGATAGAAAAGTGGAATCCTGCCTGACATCACCAATGTATACTCTGTTATACTTTTCTGACAATGATT
>CAZVZM010000017.1:27011-32216 GCA_964630835.1 uncultured Halanaerobiaceae bacterium | reverse complement strand
GCCTTAATTGAGATCCCACCACCCGGGGCCCCTGCCTCGGTTTTTTTTGATTCTATAGTTTTTTAATTTTTGATTGTTAGATATTTTCACTTTCATAATGATTAATTATAGAAGATGTGTGGCTATAAAATATTAAAGAAAATATTTCGAAGTTATGATCAGATCTATGGGCGAATATTAAACTGAAACAGAGAAATATGTCATGAAAGCTGAGCGTCAATTTTTTTAGGTTTAACTTTATAGAGCTGGTTTTGACGTCAGAGAGTTTAAATCTTCTTTCGACGATTATTGTATAAAATGATCAGTGATGATGAAGGATTATTCTTTCTTTTGTATAATATTATAATAGAGAGCAAGTGGTTATCTAATGAAACAAAATTTAGGGGGGCTAAAAATATGGCAAAAATGTTAAGGGTGAATATGGCCGAAGGCAAAATCGAGGAAGAGGATCTTCCAGAAAAGTTTGAGAACATGGGTGGACGTGGATTAACATCTGAGCTTATTCTGGATGAAGTTAATCCTGAAGCACACCCGCTGGGAAAGAATAACAAACTGGTTTTTTCACCAGGAATGGTAACTGGAACTTCTGCCCCTTCTTCAGGTAGAATCTCTGCCGGTGGAAAGTCTCCCTTAACGGGTGGTATTAAAGAGTCTAATGCAGGGACTCCTTTTGCCCAGAGCCTGGGACGTTCCGGGTATAAAGCACTCGTAATTGAGGATAAACCCGAAGATGATGAAGGCTGGTGGATTCTGGAGATAACTTCAGATGGTTGTGAACTTAAAAAAGCGGATGAGCTCGAGGAAAAAGAAACATCTGAAACCGTAGAAGAGCTGAGAAAGAAATACCAAAACCACAATTTCTGTTTGATTGGTCCTGCCGGAGAATGGAAAATGTCCATGGCTGGTATCTGTTATAACGATCCTGAGTATAGGGCTAGCAGATACTCGGGAAGAGGCGGTCTAGGAGCTGTTATGGGTTCTAAAGGTCTTAAAGCTATAGTGCTCGAAAAGAAAATGGGAGATGTTGAACTGGCAGATGAGGATTTATTTAGAACCGGTCAGCGCAAACTGGCAGAGGGCTTAAGAGAACATGATGTAACAAAACCCAATGGTACCCTGAATTCTTATGGAACTGCCGCATTAATAAATGTTCTTGATCAGGCAGGAGGACTTCCAACAGAAAACTTCAGTTCAGGAACTTTTGAGGGTGCTGAGAAAACTTCCGGTGAAAAGCTTGCTGAAACTGTGGAAGAAAGAGGCGGAGATGGAGAAATGGGCCATTCCTGCCATCCCGGCTGTGTAATACAGTGTTCCAATGTATATCCTGATGAAAGTGGCGAAGAACTGGTTTCCTGTGTGGAATATGAATCAGACTGGTCTCTGGGAGCAAACCTGGGAATAGATGATCTTGATAAAATTGCTGAAATGATCAAAATATGTAATGAGGTAGGTATTGATACCATTGAAGCTGGTGTGACTCTGGGAGTAGCCATGGAAGCAGGTCTGGTTGAGTTTGGAGATGCAGAAGGAGCGATTGAGCTTATGAATGAAATCAGAGAAAATTCTTCTCTGGGAAGAATACTCGGCAACGGCGCTGAGTTTACCGGTAAAGCTTATGGTGTGACGAGAATACCTACGGTGAAGGGTCAGGGTATGCCAGCATATGAACCTCGCTCTGTCAAAGGTATCGGCATTACTTACGCTACCACTACTATGGGAGCCGACCACACGGCCGGTTACACCATTGCACCGGAAATACTATCTGTAGGTGGAGATCTGGATCCACTTGATCCCGGTGATAAAGCTGAGCTTTCCCGCGCCTTTCAGGCTACAACTGCTTTTGTAGACAGCAGCGGTTACTGTCTCTTTACCACTTTCTGCCTGCTGGATGATGAAGCAGCCATGGAAGGCATGGTGGAGACAGTAAATGGTGTCCTCGGGTCTGATTACTCTGTGGACGATGTTGTTGAGATTGGAAAGGATATTCTCAAAAAGGAGAGAGAATTTAACAAAAAGGCCGGTTTCACAAAATATGATGATAGATTACCTGAGTTTATGAAAGAAGAAAAACTTCCTCCTCACGACAGCACATTTGATGTATCCGATGAGGATCTGGATGAGGTCTGGAATTTCTAAAGATAATATCACAAAATGGGGCTGCCAATCAGGCAGCCCCAATTTTTCTTAATGATTGAAGTTCTTCTTGTTATTGTTTGATAGATATCGCATTAGATCTCTATCATGATATTAATGGCTGGAAGATATAAAGCGAAGTGATAATAGAAATTTTTCGAAGCCAGGGACAGGTCCATGGTTAAAAAATTGTTATACAATTTCCGGAGGTGTAGGTCTGATAGTGAAAATAGAATTGAAGTTATACGCTAATTTAAGGAAATATTACCCCAGGGAAGATTCCAAAGATGCCGAAAAAGACCAGATCAAACTTGAATCAGAAGCTACATTGAAAGATTTAATGGATAAAATTGATCTTCCTGAAGAAGAAGCAAAAATGATTTTTGTAAATAATCGAAAGCAGAGCAAAGAATACAAGTTAAAAGATGGGGATACTGTTGCTATTTTTCCTCCCATTGCCGGGGGTTAAGAATGAAAGAAATTATTTTGTCCGATGAAGAGAATTATGTGACGGAATACAGGGATAAATCCGTTTTGCTTCATAGAGTGCAGGGAGACCTTCGCAAAATATATATAGAAGTAACCTCGCGCTGCAATCTTGATTGTATAACCTGCATTCGCCATGAATGGCAGCATGATCCAGGTGACATGACGCTGGACCTATTTCACAAAATAATTGGTGACCTGGAAAAAATGAAAAGGATGAAGGAAATTGTTTTTGGAGGGTTCGGAGAGCCATTTTTACATTCGCAAATTATTGAAATGCTAGCCAAAGCCAAGCGAAAAAATTATAGAGTAACAGTAACAACAAATGGACAATCTTTGAGCAGTGAAATCATTGATAAAATAATTGAATTAAAAGTGGATGATCTGGTGATCTCAGTTGACAGTTTTGAGAAGATAGAATTTGAAAATATAAGACAGGGAGGGGAATTAGAGCTTTTACTGGAAAATCTTGAGGAATTGAAGAGAAAGAAGGAGAAGGAAAATACAATATTTCCCCGCATTAATATGGAGTTTGTTTTAATGCGAAAAAACAAGAATCAGCTTGAGAAACTGAGCAGTTATTCCAGGGGGCTTGGAATTTTATCCATACTGGTTACCAATCTCCTGCCTTACAACGAGGAGATGACAGATGAAATTCTTTATAAAAAGGGAGAAAATGAACTCGATATGCCCATTCAATTCTGGGCTACCCCCATCAGGGGTCTTTCCACAATGTGTACCATTGATCTTCCCAGAATGAGCTGGGGAGCGGACAGGCAGTGTGACTTTGTGGGAAATGATGCCTGTGCGGTAACCGCCGGGGGAGATGTGACTCCATGCTATTCTCTGATGCACTCACACCGCTATTTTATTTTTGGCCGGGAAAAACATGTCAGTGCTCACAGTTTTGGCAATGTAGGAGATAATTCTCTCTTTGAGATATGGAATTCACCCGCTTACTTAAAATTTCGCAATAGGGTGCGTAACTTTGATTTTCCCTCCTGCGAGGACTGCAAAATAAAGGATAAATGCACCTATACCGAACAGAACGAGGACTGCTGGGGAAATCAGCCTTCCTGTGCAGACTGCCTCTGGGCTCAGGGAATAGTGAGATGTCCTTAAACTGATGTGAAACTGGAAATTTTTCGAAGCAGGGATCAGATTTATGGCCGAAAATTGTGTTTCAGACCAATACATCAAAATTTAGATGTAATTTAGTCAGTTTCATAAATTTATTTCACATCTAAATACAGGGAAAAAGGAATTTAATCAAAATAATGAGGACAAAAAAATTTCAAATCGGGTGGTTGAAAGCAGTTGAGCAATGCTAAAAATATTATTGAGAAAGAGAAAATGATTGACTGCCACATTCACATTACACCTCCAGAGATTATTGAAGATGAAAAAAAGTATTGTAAAAAGGATAGTTATTTTGATCTCCTTTGCAGCAACCCTTATAATGAGTTTATTACCGCCGAAGAGCTTGCCCAGAAAACTTCCGAACTTGATTTGAGGAAAGCGATTGTTTTTGGCTTTGCATTTAGGGATCTTTCATTATGCAGACAGGTGAATAATTACACTATTTCAGCCGCGGAAAAGCATCCGGATAAGTTTACAGGCTTCTGTGTAATAAATCCGGCGGCGGAAGGTGTGGTTGAAGAGCTTAAAAGGTGCAGAGATGCCGGATTAAAAGGTATAGGGGAGCTATTTCCTGCCGGGCAGGATTTTGATATTACCAGCATTCAAGATATGGAAACGGTCTGCAATTTTGCCGCCAGGGAAGAATGGCCGATATTAATTCACATAAATGAATCCATTGGTCATGACTACGAAGGGAAAACGGATATCAGTATGGAAGATGCATTTGAGCTGGCAGAAAACTTCCCTGAAAATAAATTTATATTTGCTCACTGGGGTGGAGGGCTGCCCTTTTTTGAGCTTATGCCGGAGGTCAATGAGACTTTAAAAAATGTTTTTTATGATACCGCAGCAGGTCCTTTTCTTTATAAAAGTGAAATTTACGATACAGTGGAATCAATAGGTATAATTGATAAAATACTTTTAGGAAGCGATTATCCTCTGATTTCTCCGGGGAGATATCGCAGAAGGATAGCCAAAAGCGGTTTAAACAAAAAGGATGCTAGAAAGATTTTGTGGAAGAATGCTGAATCTTTGCTTTAAAATACTGCCCGATTTTTGATGTTGTTTTAAAATGAATCGGGCAATGAAAAAGGAGCAGTTAAATTGTATTTTCTAATAACAGACAATTTGAGAACAATGCGAAAAAAAATAAATTATACCCAGAAAGATATGGCAGATTATCTAAAAATCAGTCAGCCAACATATCAGCGCAAGGAAACGGGGGACTCTCAGTTTCTTTTAGAAGAAATTGTTGCTATGATCATTCTGTTTGATTGCACATTTTCTGAAATATTTGGAGAACTAATTTATTATTATGAAAATTGATAATATATTTCTCCGAAACAGTTATCGTGATAAAAAGGTGTAAATACCGGGAGAATAAAGCTATTTAATTTTTTAAGGGAAGATATTATCCGAATTGATATATGAAATTTAATGTTAAGT
>CAZVZM010000017.1:0-26911 GCA_964630835.1 uncultured Halanaerobiaceae bacterium | reverse complement strand
TAATTTTTTAAGGGAAGATATTATCCGAATTGATATATGAAATTTAATGTTAAGTTAGATAAATTGCTCAAAGAGTTTTCCCGACCAAAATCTAAATTTATGCAGAGGAAAAATTGCATTGTGAGCGGAGCCTTATAACTTCCGTGAACGAGTTCTATAAAGAATGGAAAATTTTATAAGTATAAGTGATCTTAAATAAAACTCAACAATTGATGTGTAGAAGAACCCTATTTAAAAACTGAATGCAGTAAGAAACGATCTTTGAATATGGCGTTTCATTTCAGGAAAGTTTGCCAGGATTCTTTTTTGATGTTATTATGTTAACAGTGTAATATTAATCGATATAGAGTATTTGGGAGGTTTTTTCCTTTGGGTTGCAGCACCACTTTACTGGGTATAGCTCTGGGCTTTTTTATTGCAAATATTCCCGGGGCAGTTTTGGGCGGTTTAATAGGCTATGTTGTCGAAAGCCAGAAAAAAGGTCAAAGGAGAAAAAATACCGGCCCCGGCAGTCAGAGAGGTAGAGCCGGTAGAAGGGAAGAAATATTAAAAAATCTTTTTTCTCTCCTGGCCAAATTTTGCCAGGCTGACGGCCAGGTATCAAGGGCCGAGATAAGAGTTATAGATGACTTTATAAATCAGCACCTTGATCTTTCTGCTGTTGAAAGAAAAAAAGCAATCGGATATTTTGATAGAGCCAAAAGAAGCAGACAAAAATTTTCCCTTTATGCAGAAAACTTTGCTGCACTTGTAAATTATGACAAAAACCTTCTTTCCAGCCTCATAGCTTTACTAAATGATATAGCGAGGGTGCGGGGGACGGTAAGTCCTGAACAGAGCAGATTGCTGGAACAGTCAAGAAATATTTTTCAAATAAATGAAAGGAATTATAAAACCAGCTATCACGACAGGAGAACTGGAGATTATGATGCAAACGCAAAGAATATGCCTCACGGCAGTTTAAAAGAGGCTTATAAAACCCTTGATCTGAATCCGGGGGCCAGCGCCAGGGAGGTAAAGGAAAAATACAGGGAGCTTGCTAAAAAATACCATCCTGATAGGGCGATAGCTCAGGATGTTCCCGAGGAATTTGTGGAAATGGCCCAGGAAAAATTTGCAGAAATAAAGGAAGCTTATGAAACCATCATGGAAGCGGAGGAGGCTAATTGATATTAAAGTTTAAGTGTCGCTTTTATTTTGATTGCTGTTCTCTATTCGATATTTAAAATGCTCCTGTCCCAGCTGCCTGTATTCCTCGGCCCAATCCTGCAGGTTTTCTAATTCTTCCTCGGTGGTCTCTCTCACGACCTCACCTGGCATTCCAAGCACCAGGCTGTTAGGTGGGATTTCTTTATCTTCCGGGATCAAGGCTCCTGCACCTACGATACTTCCCTTTCCAATTCTAGCATTATTGAGAATAGTGGAACCCATGCCTATAAGACAGTCATCTTCTATGTGGCAGCCATGAAGTATACTTCCATGTCCAACGGTTACCCCGCTGCCAATTTTTAGGGGAATATCATAATCACAGTGCAGCGTAGTATTGTCCTGAATATTGGTATTGCTGCCTATCTCTATATCAGCTACATCTGCCCGGGCTACGACATTATACCAAATAGAAACTCCGTCACCTATAAAAATTTTGCCGATTAATTTTGCCCCAGGTGCTATAAAAACATCTTTTCCTTCGCGGGGTGAATGTCCGTTATAGTCTAATTTCATTTTGTATTCCTCCTGTGATTTAAATAATTGGATCTTCTCCGTAATCGTTGATGAAATTCACGACATTTACTTTTTAAAACATTAGCTACTTCCTTCTAATTATAGGAAGCTATGAAGCGAAGTAAACTAGAAATTTTTCGAAGCCTGAATCAGGTCCATGGCAGAACAATAAACTGAAGCAGAACAAAAATTTCACTGTGAGCGGAGCCTTATAGCTTTCATGAAAAGAGAGACTATTTGATTGGTTATTTTTAATCCTATATAATGATAACATGTATCCGGGCCGGTGATAAAGCATGAAAATGAAATATTATAGCTTTACCGGGAATGAAAATTCGGAAAGATATTCTAATGAGCTGGATACCAGCGGTGATATATCTGGTAATTGCCAGAATAAAGATATAGTTATTTTTGGAGGAACGTTTGATCCTATTCATGTTGGACATCTCATAATTGCCGAGCAGGCCCGCAGCCAATTTTCTCTGGATGAAATTTTGTTTTTGCCGGCCGGGGATCCTCCCCATAAACAGCGGCGCAAAGTAACTTCAGCGGAGATAAGGCTTGAAATGACCCAGGAAGCCACGCGGGACAATTCTGGTTTTAATGTTTCCTCCAGAGAAATAAAAAGAGACACTCCTTCTTTTACAGCTAAAACTTTAGATGAATTGATAAGAGAAGGGTATTTTGTTTCTCTTATCATGGGAGCTGACTCTCTGGCAGAAATATTTACCTGGAGAAGACCGGAATTTATCCTGAAAAATGCAAGGTTGCTTGTTGCTCCAAGGCCGGGTTATAACATAGAAGCCATGCGGACCCATAAAAAATATCAACAGTTTTCTCCAGAGATCGCCAAAATTGATTGTGTATTTATGGACATCTCTTCCTCTTTAATCAGGAGGAGAGTAAAAAATGATAGGACAATCAGGTATTTAGTTCCTTCTGCAGCCGAAAAAATCATCCAAAGAGAGGAGCTTTATTCTCTTGATAGAGAAGAATAATTCAGAGTATCTCAAAGACTCCGTAAAGAATTTGATTTCCTCCGGGCGAATGCAGCACTCTTTACAGACAGCTGAAACAGCGGAAACACTGGCGTGTAAATTTGGTGTGTCTTCTGAAAAAGCATACAGGGCCGGGCTCCTTCACGATATCTGCAGGGATATTTCCTTTAGCGAGATGAAAAACTGGCTTGAAGATAGCAGCTGGGATGCTGATGTATGGGAGAAAAAGATTCCCAATTTGCTTCATGCGCCGGCCTCAGCTGCCCGAGCTGAAAGAGAATTGGGAATTCATGATCTTGAGGTCCTTCAGGCTATACGCTATCATGCCACAGGATATCCGGACATGGATGATTTGACGTCGGTAGTCTTTCTGGCCGATAAAATAGAACCTGGAAGACAGTATCGGGGCTGTGGTAAAATTAGAAGAGAGGTTGAAAATGGATTAAAACCTGCTCTCCTGAGTTTGTGTAACAGAACATTGAAGTATCTTATTCAGGAGGAACTGCCAGTGCATCCGCGCACATTTTTGCTGAGGAATCAGTTATTGGAGGAGAGAAAAATTAATGAATGATAAAATCAGAGATTTTCTTCCCAAAAGAGCAAAAGAATTTATTACAGGCAGGAAGAAAATCTTGATATCGATTTTTGTTTTTGTTTTGCTTATTTTGATTTTTCTTCAAAGCTCATTTGTTAGAGAATTTTCGGCCTGGGAAGATAATCCTTTTTCTAGATCAAGAATTAATATTTTGCTTGCGGGCTATGATATTGACCATCACGGTTTGCGCAGGACGGATACTTTGATGGTGGCCAGCATTGATACTTCCAGAGAGGAATTTAATATAATATCTATTCCCCGGGATTCACGAACAATGATACCAGGTCATGGAATGAACAGGATCAACTCTGCTTACGCCTTTGGTGGCATAGATTTAACAATTGAAACCGTTGAGAGGTTTTTGCGGCTTCCTATTGATTACTATGTTGTAGTTGATTTTGATGGGTTTATAGATATTGTAGATGCTATGGGTGGGGTGGAACTTGAAATCGAGGAAAGAATGCATTATGTGGATAGAGCCGGTAATTTGCATATCAATTTCGATCCCGGTAAAAAAACTCTCAGCGGGCAAGAAGCCCTGAAATATGTGCGGTATCGCGATGAAGTCCTGGGAGATATTGGGCGCATTCAAAGGCAGCAGAAGTTTATCACCGCTGCTATTGAGCAGCTTTTTACTCCCGGCCAGATTATGGATATACCCGGGATTGTTAATGAGACTCTGGAATCAATATACACAGATATACCCAAAAGCGATTTTTTGCCATTCTTAAGGACATTAATGGTTTTGGATCTGGAGAGATTAAACACAGGTAAGATACCCGGAAGTCCTGAATATATTGGTGGGGCAAGTTACTGGATACCGGATGAAGATGGCGTCCAAGAAATGACCAATCAATTTTTACGCGGAGAAGAACAGCGTCGTCATGCTGAAATAAAACTGGAGATTTACAATGGCAATGGGGTGTCCGGGTCTGCAGGCAGGGCAGCTAATAAATTTCGCAGATATGGTTTTTCTATTCAGAGGGCGGCAAATGCTGACCATTTTAACTATGATGAAAACAGGATTATTTATTATGATCGTGAAAATGAAGAGACAGCCCGGAGAATAAGGAGCTTTCTTGAAGGAGAATTGAAGCATAGGGAAGTGGTTGAAAGCAATAATGATAGAGATAACGTTATTGAAATAATTCTGGGCCAGGATTTTATTGAGCAGTTTGGTTTGGAAAATGATTAAAGGCTTTCAGTATAATTAATCAGGCTAATTTTGACACAAAGTTTTAATAACTAAACTCAAGAGAAGCCATAATTAGAGGGGGTCATAATTACATTGTCGAAAAACGATAAACAGCGTAAAAAAGCTTTAAAAATTGCGGAAATTGCAGAGGAAAAAAAGGCCAGCAACGTTATGGTTCTGGAAGTTATTAAGCTGACGCACCTGGCAGATTTTTTTGTAATATGCAGCGGCAGCAATGAACAGCAGGTTGATGCTATTGCTCGAGAGATTGAGGATAAGATGGCAGAAGAGGATGTTGTTCCTTACAGAATTGCCGGGCGGGATCAGTCACGCTGGAAGTTAATAGATTATAAAGATGTAATAGTACATGTTTTTCACCAGGAAGAAAGGAGATTCTACGAGCTTGAGAGGCTATGGGCGGAGGCAGAAAGAATTCTGGAGGAGGCTTCTGAATAAAATGTTTCTAAAAACTTCTTTAAGACATGCTTTCCGGCCAGAGCTTTGTTGACCTCCCTATCATCCTGTTTTCTTCTTGACAAATCTTTTCCGCGCGTTTATAATTTAAATAACAGTCGGATTTCATATGGAGATAAAGCTATGAAGGAAAGTAGTAGGTTTCGGCGCATTCCTCGCATTCTTAATGAATAGACGATGGAAATGTGTTTGTGGAATGTTGCAGGCCGAACCGAACTCGTTCCCGAGCTCTGGAAAATGAAGGGAATATATCCCTTTAGTTTTCCGGCGTCAGGCCGCGTTAAGGTAAGAGTGGGTTTGGTATATCCGCCAATATATGAGGTGGCGGCATTTATATTGGTTATATGTCCGAGTTATACAGGCCCCAGCCGGGTGGTACCACGGGTATTCTCTTCTCGTCCTGGTTACGGGAAGGGTTTTTTTAATTGCTAATCAAAGAAAGGAGCGGGAAATATGGATGAAAAATATGATTTTGAAACAATAGAGCGAAAGTGGCAGAAGATCTGGGAGGAAAAAGGGTTGTATTCAGCTGAAATGGAGGATGATGAAAAAGAAAAATATTATGCCCTGGAGATGTTCCCTTATCCTTCCGGCAGGCTTCATATGGGACATGTTAGGGTTTATTCGATCGGTGACGTTATGGCTCGTTTTAAGCGTATGCAGGGATACAATGTATTGCATCCTATGGGATGGGATGCATTTGGTCTTCCTGCAGAAAATGCTGCGATAGAGCATGGCAATGTCCATCCTCACGATTGGACATGGGACAATATAGATCAGATGAAAAATCAGCTAAAGAGCATGGGATTTAGCTATGACTGGGATCGGGAGCTTGCTACTGCAAGCGAGGATTATTATCGCTGGACACAGTGGCTTTTTCTGCAAATGTTCAGGGAAGACCTTGCCTACAAAAAGAAGGCGGCTGTCAACTGGTGTCCCGACTGTGAAACAGTGCTTGCCAATGAGCAGGTTGTTGATGGTCAATGCGAGCGTTGTGACGCCGTGGTTGAGGATAAACAACTGGCGCAGTGGTTTTTGAAAATTACTGAATACGCTGATCAGCTTGTGGATGATCATGAGATGCTGGATAAGTGGCCCAATCGTGTCAAAGATATGCAGAAAAACTGGGTTGGACGCAGTCGAGGAGTGCGGATACATTTTCCAGTTCCCGAATTTGATGAAGAACTTGAGGTTTTCACAACACGCCCCGATACAATATTCGGTGCAACCTACATGGTGCTTGCTCCTGAGCATCCTCTTGTAGAAGATATTGTCGAGGACAGTGAGAATGGAAAAGAGATAGCTGAGAGAGTTGAGCAGATGAAGGAACAGCAGGAGGAGGAAAGGACCTCCCCCGAATCGGAAAAGATAGGAATAGATACCGGTATTAAAGCTATAAACCCTCTCAGCGGAGAAAAAATCCCTATATTCATTGCCAATTTTGTGCTTATGGAATACGGGACTGGAGCCATTATGGCAGTCCCCGCCCATGATCAGCGCGACTTTGATTTTGCTCGCAAGTATGATATAAATGTACGCCAGGTAATAGAACCGGTTGATGACGAAGCTGATATAGATATGCAGAATGAAGCTTTTGAAGAGTACGGACGTCTGATAAACTCAAATAAATATACCGGAATGGATTCGGAGGAAGCTTTTGAAAAGATAGCAAGAGATCTGGAAGAGGCCGGTTTGGGCCAGGAGGAAACACAATATCGCCTCCGGGATTGGCTCATTTCACGTCAGCGTTACTGGGGAGCACCAATTCCAGTAATTTACTGTAGTGAATGCGGTTTGGTGCCGGTGCCTGAGGAGGATCTGCCAGTAAAACTTCCCTATGAGATTGAATTGACAGGTGGAGGCGAGTCCCCTCTGAGTAAAAATGAAGATTTTGTCCGGACTGAGTGTCCAGACTGCGGAAATGATGCCCGACGGGAAACTGATACTATGGATACTTTCGTTGATTCATCCTGGTATTTTCTTCGCTACCTGGATTCAGGTAATGATGAAGTAGCTTTCCATCGCGACAGAGTAAATGATTGGTGTCCCGTTGACATTTATGTGGGCGGAGTTGAGCATGCCATTCTCCACCTTCTCTACGCCCGTTTTGTTACCAAAGTGGTGCGCGATCTGGAGCTGGCAGATATAGATGAGCCTTTCGATCACTACCTTGCCCAGGGAATGGTCCTCAAGGATGGAGCTAAAATGTCAAAATCAAGAGGCAATGTTGTGGACCCCCTTAATATGCTGGAGAAATTTGGGGCGGACGCCACCAGGCTTTTTATCTTATTTGCGGCTCCTCCTGAGAAGGATCTGGAATGGAGCCATGAAGGTATTGAAGGCCTCTACCGTTTCATCAGGAGAGTCTGGCGGCTGGTATATGAAAACGAAGATTTACTTACCTCTAAAGATTTTGAAGGTCGAGTACAGAAAGGTGCATCCGAGCTCTCCGGAGCCGATCGTGACATATTTCGACGTCTGCATGAGACCATAAAGAAAGTTACCGAAGACCTGGAGGAACGTCAGATGTTTAACACCGCTATCAGCGCTATTATGGAACTTACCAATGATGTAAACGATTACCTTAAGGAAGCAGATGAAGTTGATGTTTCCCTGCTCCGTATGATTGTGGAGGAAATCTTAATTATGCTGGCGCCCTTTGCTCCTCATTTTACAGAAGAGATATGGCAGAAACTGGGTAATGATTTTAGCATCCATGAAAAAGAATGGCCAAAATACTCAGAGGAAGCCCTTAAAAAGGATGAGATAGAGGTTGTAATTCAAATCAACGGCAGAGTAAGGGATAGGATGATGGTATCTTCTGATTCCGATGAGGAAAGCCTTAGGCAGAAAGCTTTGACCAGAGAAAAAGTTCTTAAATACACCGATGGCAGTGAGGTTAAAAAAGTGATAGTGGTGCCGGAAAAATTGGTGAATGTTGTGGTGGATTAAAGCCTCTTTTTGAGGTTTTGTAAAATGAACGGTTCTCACTTCAAAACCGTGATTGTGAAAAGATGCCATATATCCTGTGGAGCGGAGATAAGTTTTATTGGATACGGATTCTTACAGCTTGCAAAAAGAAAAATTTTGAAAGTGAAACTAAAAAATTAGCTGCTTAAATTGAGAAGTACTGGAATGGAAATTTCAGAACACTGAGGTGAGAATTTATGCAGGAAACTGGCAAAGTCATCGAGGCCTATGATGATAGGGCTCTGGTGGAAATTCAGAGAAGCGAGGCCTGCAAGCACTGCGAACACAGCTGTGGACTTGCCGGTGATAAAGTGAAGATTGATGAGCTGGAGGTGGACGTAAGCAATCCTATTGGGGCTCAAAAAGGTGACAGGGTCAGCCTGGAGATGGGGGCACGTCAGGTTTATTTTGCCTCTATCACCGTTTATCTTATACCCCCTTTAATCATGATATTGGGTTATTTTTTGTCCATGTATGTCGCAGAGGCAATCTTTGGCCCCCAGCATGAAGCTGTAGGAATAGCAGGTGCGTTTTTGGCTTTTATCCTTGCTATGCTTGGCATTAAAAAACTCGATAAGCGGTTGAAATCCAACAGCAAATTTGATCCCAAAATAATCAAAGTAATTAGTGACTAGAGAAATGGATTTAAACTCATTAGATTATCATATGGTTTTTCCTGTTATTGGTCTATAGATATCGTATAAAATATTTATCATGATACTAATTTCTGGAAGATATAAAACGAAGTGATGCCCAAAAACTTTCGAAGCCTATGTCAGTGCCAGCTCAAAACTTGAGTCTCCGGCTCAGGATGTGCCGGGCTGAGCGTGAGTTCAGGGAGAAGCTCTTGCGAAGGGAGCATCATTCCTGGACTGAAAACCGAACACAAGAAGAACCAGTTAAATTTGCCCGGGTTTGCCCGGCATGGGAGATTTTTTGATAATTTTGTGATGAAATTTTGTAATTTATATTAAATCATGTTATAATTAAGGTGCTGTAATATTTATAAAGCATTTTTAAGATATTTTAGCACTTTGGGAAAACAAACCTGAATGTGCAATCCCCGGGAAAGGGTTTGAAAAATTATGTCAACCAATATCATTTTGCTGATTTTAGGAGTTTCGATTGCTTTTATAACTGGAGGGCTATTTCTACTCGTTTATAAGAACAAATGGGTTCATATTTTGCTGATGCTGGGTGGGGCATTAATATATGGTCGTTTTATTGCTGCATCATACTGGGGCTGGTTTGAGGCTTTTGCACTGGGGCTGGCTGTATCAGCAATTATTTATGCTGTAATTATTTCCAGTTATTATATTTTTATCAGTATAAAAGACCGCTTGAGCAAACCCAGTATTGACCCCTCTATTAGAAAGAGACGAAAAGATGGCATCCGCTGAGTGAATTTTATTTATACAGGAAAACAACCATGACGGATTATAAGGTTATGTCTTTCAGTAAGGCAGCAAAAGATCTCATAAAATCATAAATAATAATTCATTTTAGGCCTGAATTTTTCAGGCCGTTTTATTTTTTGGGCGAAAACTAAACTGAGGCAGAGGAAAAATTTCATTGTGAGCGGAGCCTCATAGCTTCCTCCAACAGCTGATGTGGAGAAAAACCTAATTTAATGATTAAAATATTGCAGGAAAATCAAAACAAATAAGCAATTATGTATATATAGAAGATGAATTAATTACTATTTGTGAAACCTCAAGCTAAAACTTTGATGCATAGGAAGCTATGGGGCGAAGTGATGCTCGAAATTTTTCGAAGCTTAAGTCAGGTCCATGGCCGAAAACTAAACTGAAGCAGAGAAAAAATTTCATTGTGAGCGAAGCCTTATAGCTTCCTCCAACAGCTTATGTGGAGAAGAACCATATCACTTAAATTCTTTTCATAGGAGATATTTTTTGAGTATATGCTGAGTTTTCGATACGAGTGACATAATTAAATAACACAAATAAAATTATCAAAATATCATTTAATACGGGATAGCCCCCCTTTATACATACTCGTTTTTTAACCCAGTTGAAGTGGAATGGCATAAGAATTTCGATTATACTAACCCTTATCTTAACTTTCAGGAGGCAACAAAATGATATCCAAAATTAAAAGCTCCATGTTTTTAAAGTTTGCCCTTGCTTTTTTATTAATCATCGTATTTTTTGTCGCTGCTGTAATTATTGACGACTATTTTGATGGAGAAGTTGCTCGAATTGAAGCAGAAATTGATGAGATGCAGGATTTTCAGCTTTTTCTCAGCAATCTGGAAATAGATCATCACATGTGGGCAATAAGTATATATGATATGCTGACAACGGGAGAAGCTCCAGATTTAGGGGACCATACTGAATGCAACTTAGGCCAGTGGTATTATGATATAACTCCTGAGGATTATTATGCCGATGAATACGAAGCTTTAGAAGAGCCCCATATTCAGCTGCATGCTGCCGGTCAGGAGGTAGTGGAACTTCACGAAGCCGGACGGGAAGAGGAGGCAGTAGAACTCTTCCGGGAAGAAGCAGCTCCGGCGCTGGAAGAAGTGCGCGGGTATTTAGGAGAAATTATAAATTTAACCGATCAGGAAGTTGCAGACCTGCAGTCGGAAAGAGATGCTCTGGCCTCCCGGGCTGATATGATTTCAATGGGAGCAGTTATAGTATCGATAGTTCTGGCTATAATAATAGCCCTGATATTAACCCGCATGACTGTGGGGCCTCTAAACAGCATCGGTGAGCAGGCAGAAAAGGTAGCGGCCGGTGATCTCACCAGCAAGGTCAGCACCAAAAAGACGGATGAAATTGGAGATCTGGCCGGATCCTTCAATGAAATGATCGATACTCTCAGGAATTTAGTGAGCAGCATAGACGACAGTTCAGATTCTGTAGTAAACGCTGCAAAGGAGTTAAACACAGCCTCCGATGAGACCGGTGAAAGCGCCGAAGAAATAGCCAGAACTGTCACGGAAGTGGCCGAGGAGAGTCAGGAGATAAGCGATGAGATGGAGTTACTCCAGAGTCATGCCAGCGAGCATAAAAAAGGAGCAGAACAGCTTCTGGATACCGTTATAGAGGCCATGGAAACAGCGGAAAACTCCGAGAACAGAGCCAGAGAAGGATATAAATCCATAGATCGGGCTATAGATCAGCTGGACGTTGTCAGTGAGACGGTGGAGTTTGCCACCGACGCCATTGAAAATCTGGGACAGAGATCTGAACAAATTGGAAACATGGTGGAGATGATCGAAGGGATTGCCTCTCAGACAAATCTTCTAGCCCTTAATGCAGCAATAGAGGCGGCCAGAGCTGGTGAGTCTGGCCGGGGTTTCTCCGTTGTTGCCGAAGAAATCAGAGAGCTGGCCGAGGAATCCTCTCAGGCGGCAGGCGATATCACAAGCCTGATTGAGGACATCCAGTCTGAGACACAGGCCACAGTCAATTCCATGGATACCAATTATGAAGAGGTGAAAAAACAGATAGAAGTTATAAATGAAGCAGGAGAATCTCTGGAAGAAATTGTGGAATTTTCACAGAGGACCAGCAGCCAGGTTCGTGAAGTTAAAGGCTTTGTAAAGAACCTGGAAGAAGCAATGAATGAGGTTGAAGAAGCAATTAAATCTGTGTCTGAATCCATGGAAAATACCGCGGCGGGAGCAGAGGAAGTATCCGCTCTCACTGAGGAGCAGAGCGCTTCTGTGGAAGAAGTGGCAGCCTCAGCTGATGAGCTGGAAGATATGGCTCAGTATCTGCGCACTCTCGTGGAGGAGTTTGATGTTTAAACTTTGATTTTGCAGGGCGTTAATTGATAGCTATAAATATAATTTTTGTTAGAGAGGTGAAAAAAAATGGACGAAGAATATCTGCAGATGTTTTTTGACGAGGCGGAGGAGTATATCCAGGATTTAAACGACGATATACTCACTTTAGAACAGGAACCGGAAAATAAAGAGGTTATAAACTCTATTTTCCGGGCTGCCCACTCCCTTAAGGGTATGGCGGCCACCATGGGGTTTGATGAGTTAACCAGTCTCACTCACAGGCTGGAAAATGCTCTGGATATGATAAGAGAAGAGGAAATTTATCTGGATACCGGAATGATAGATGCGCTTTTTGATGGTATTGATCTTATCAACGAACTTGTTGAAGATATAAAACGGGGCGGCAGCGAAGAAACTGAAGTGAAAGGATTTGTGGCCGAACTTGATAAAAAAATTGCCTCTCATAAAGAGGGAGAAGCAGAAGGAGATTTTGCAGGTGTAGAAACTGATAGCAGTGTTTCAAAAGAGGAAGGCAGCATGGAAATAACTGATGAGGATATAGAGGAAATTAAATCTCATGGTGGTGGAGATGACAACGTACTGGAGATTAATGTTATTCTTGATGAAGAGAGCGCTCTAAAAAGTGTGAGAGCATATATGGTTCTTAAAAAAGCTGAAGAGCTGGGATATTTAATTAAATCACACCCCGACCGTATGGCAATCGAGGATGATGAAGTTGAGATAGAACAGGAGATATTGCTGCTTCTGATCACAAATTTAGATTTCGGAGAGATAGAAGAGGAACTGGAAGATATCATTGATGTTAGTTCGGTGGAAATAACGCCCAGGAGTATAGATTACTCACGACTGGAAGAGGACAGTGTAGAGGTAGATGGAGACGGGTCCGATAAAAGTTCTCAGATTGAAGTTTCCCCCACGGTAAGGGTGGATATAGAAAAGCTGGATAAGCTTATGAATATGGTGGGTGAGCTGCTAATTAACAAGACTCAGATGGAGGATCTTGATATAGATAACAGCAGTTTTCAGGATATAATACAGCAGCTGGATCGGGTTACTATGGAATTGCACCACATAGTTATGCAGATTCGAATGGTTCCTATTGGAGGCATATTTAACAGATTTCCTCGTCTTGTCAGGGATCTCTCCAGAGATCTGGATAAAGAAGTTGACCTCAATATTGAGGGGGCAGATACTGAACTGGATCGTTCTATAATTGATGAGCTAGCTGACCCGCTGGTGCATTTAATTCGCAATGCAGTTGATCACGGCATTGAAAAGCCTGAAGTTAGAGAGGAAAAAGGCAAATCCAGAGCCGGTCAGGTAGAGATAAGGGCATATCAAAAGGGCAGCGAGATCGTGATAGAAATAGAGGACGATGGGCGCGGTCTGGATGGGGATGAAATTGCCCGAAAGGCGATCGAAAGGGGGCTTACCACCCAGGAGGAAATCGAGAGCATGGAATCTTCAGAAAAGCTGCAGTTCATCTTTGAACCCGGCTTCTCCACCAGTGAGGAAGCCAGCGAAGTTTCCGGACGAGGTGTGGGCATGGATGTAGTAAAAAGAGTGGTGGAATCTCTTGATGGTCAGGTCAATATTGAATCCGAAGTGGATGAAGGGACCCTCATCTCTATATCTCTGCCTTTAACTCTGGCTATAACTCAGGCTCTCATGGTCAAAATAGACCGGGAAACATTTGCTATACCCCTAGATGCGGTTAGCGAAACTCTCACTATAGACCCTGAAGAGATAAAGACTGTAAGGGGACAGGAGGTAATAGTCCCCCGGGATGAAACGATTCCCATCACCTCAGCAGCAAGACAGCTAAATATTAATATCGATTATGACCGCTACCTGGAGTGGGATGAGATACCGGTAGTTACAGTAAGCACCGGCAATCGTGAGGTGGGACTGATTATAGACGAACTTTTAACTCAGCAGGAGATAGTGGTGAAGTCACTTGGGGAATATCTGGGCAGCGTTGATAATATCAGCGGTGCCACAATCATCGGAGATGGCGATGTGGCCCTTATTCTGGATGTACGCGATATAGCCTGATATTAATGAAAATCGGTGAGAAAAAGAAATTTCTCCAGTTTCTGCAGAAGAGGTTATTGAACATTTTTTAAATGCAGCAGTTTAAATAGATTGTGCAGTAGATTATTTATGAGCCTTCACCTTTTTTCAGGGGTGAAGGCCCGTTTTTATAGTTTTTTGGATTTTCTTCGTGGGAATTGGTGACATTTAACACATACGCTTTAAAGCTATAGCGACTCACCTCTTTTTATAAGAAGCTATGAGACGAAGTGATACTCGAAACTTTTCGAAGCCTGAGTCAGGTCCATGGCCGAAAAATAAACTGAAATAGAGGGAAAATTTTATTGTGATCGGAGCCTTATATCTTCCAGTATAATTAGATAAGCTAAATGCGGACAAATGTTCTAAGTGTAATTTTGCTACAAAGTTTTAACAACTTAAGGCAGGAAGAGCCGACAATAAAAATATTCAGGATTATTTTTAGCAATTCTGGCAGAATATTAATCCCGAAAGTCGAATTTATGTCCGAAGTTTAAATGAGTTAATCCAAGGAGGTGATGTTATCTTTGAATAAAAATGAAATTCTGCGTAGCCTTCCAGCTGTAGATGATATTCTGGAACGAGAGAAGGTTGAGAAACTTATAGATCAATATAATCGCAGATGGGTCAGAGAGGCGGTTCGATCCTGCATAAATGATATGCGAAAGGAATTGATAGAAGCTTTCGAAAATGAAGGTCCTGAAAGTGCTGCCGGCCTGGCTGAAGATATTATTGCACAGAGAAAAATCATCAAATCTATAAAAGAAAGTTTGCAGCGCAGGGACAGGCCGCAGCTGGCCCCGGCTGTCAATGCAACCGGTGTGATTGTGCACACTAATCTGGGCAGATCTTTGCTCTCCAGCAAAGCCCGGGAGATGCTTGATATAGCGGCAGAAAACTACTGCACTCTGGAGATAGATAGAACCAGTGGTGAGCGAGGTTCGCGCTATGATAACATTTCAGGTATGCTTTGCGATCTCACCGGAGCGGAGGCTGCTTTTGTCGTCAACAATAACGCCGCTGCTGTCCTGCTGGCGCTTTCCACTTTTGCCTCTGATAAGGAGGTCATCATATCCAGAGGAGAACTGGTGGAAATAGGAGGTTCCTTCAGAATTCCCGATGTTATGGAGCAGAGCGGGGCGAGGCTGGTGGAGGTGGGTACCACCAATCGAGTTTATCCTGAGGATTATGAAAGGGCCGTAAATGAAGACACTGCCCTTTTATTGAAAGTCCACACCAGCAATTACAGGATAAAGGGTTTCAGCGAGGAGGTGGAGGTTGAGGAGCTTAAAAAAATTGCAGATAAATACGATCTTCCTCTCCTTGATGATCTCGGCAGTGGAGTAATGTTTGATATGCGTCAATTTGGTCTTGATTATGAGCCTACACTCCAGGAAAGAGTGGCTGCAGGAGGAGATATAATAACGTGCAGTGGAGATAAAATACTAGGTGGGCCCCAGGCCGGTATAGTTTTGGGGGAAGAAAATTTAATTGAACGAATGAAAAAAAATCCTCTAACCCGTGCTGTCCGAGTTGATAAACTTACTCTTGCAGCACTGGAAGGCACTCTTAAATCATATTATGAGCCCGAACAGGCTGTCAAAGAAATTCCCACTCTTCAGATGCTAAACAGAACCGAAGAGGATCTTCATTTGCAGGCGGAGAACCTCAAGAAAAAGATCGAAAAAAATACTGAAAAAGAGGGTGTGAGCGCCTTCATTAAAAAAGATTTTTCGCGGGTGGGGGGAGGCGCTTATCCCCTGACAAAACTTCCCACCTGGACTGTTGTGGTGAAAACAACTCTGGCGGTTGAAAAAGCCGCAAAAAATTTGCGCAAGGGTTATCCCCCCATTTTTTGCCGGATAGCAGATGAACAGCTAATTTTTGATGTTCGTACACTTTTAAAGGGAGATATAGAGAAAATCTTACGTGCTTTTGAAGAACTGGAGGTTTAAAATGGTGTCAGTCCGGAATGAAGAAGATGTGGATTTAAAAGAAGGCAGTGTGAAATCATGCAAAAACGTGATCATTGGCACAGCAGGTCACATTGATCACGGTAAAACCACTCTTATTTCTGCGCTAACAGGTAGTGATACAGATAGGCTTCAGGAAGAGAAGGAGAGGGGAATATCTATAGATCTTGGTTTTACTTCCCTTGAACTGGCCGATAATATAAAGGCAGGAATAATAGATGTCCCCGGTCATGAAAAATTTGTAAAGAATATGCTAGCAGGAGCAGGGGGAGTGGATCTGGCGCTGATGGTTATTGCCGCCGATGAAGGCGTAATGCCTCAAACTCGCGAACACCTCGAGATCATGCAGCTGCTCCAGGTAAAGCAGGGTGTTATTGCGGTGACAAAATCGGATATGGTTGAAGATGAATGGATTGAGCTGGTAGTATCAGATATAAGGGATCAGCTTTCTGATACATTTCTGGCCGAAGCTCCGATAGTGTGTGTTTCCGGCAAAGAAAATACAGGTTTGGAGGAGTTAAAGAAAAACCTGCTTAAAGCAGCCAGAAAGGTGCCTGAAAAAGATAGCAAAGGAAGTCTTTATCTTCCTGTAGACAGAGTTTTTACACTGACGGGTCATGGAACTGTAATTACGGGAACTTTGATCTCAGGTCAGATTGAAATTGAGGATGAGGTTTTAATTTATCCTTCGAAAATTGAGGCTAGAATTAGAAGTCTTCAGGTGCATGGAGACGAGAGGAAAAAAGCTTTTCCCGGTGAAAGAGTGGGCGTTAATCTGGCCGGAATTGATAGAGAGGAGATTGAAAGAGGAGATGTGCTGGCCACTCCGGGAAGTCTAAAGCCCGCGACTCATATTGATGCTCGTTTGGATTTACTCACTTCTGCTCCTATGATTGTTGAACACGGCACGAGGATAAGATTCCATATAGGGGCTCGAGAAGTTATAGGCCGGGTTTATATGATTGACAGCGAAGAAATTTATCCCGGTGAGACCGCACTGGTCCAATATCGCCTGGAAGAAAATGTGGTGGCACGGCATCGCGAGAGTTATGTTATAAGAAGGTATTCTCCTATGACTACAATCGGTGGCGGAAAAGTAATCGAGAGTGACTCGCCCCGCAGGAAAAAATTTGATAAGAAAGCTATAAGAGAGCTTAAAATCAAAGAAAAGGGCACGCCGGCGGAAATAGTGAAATTGCAGCTGGAGCTCTCTGAAAGCCCTTCTGGATCGGAAAAACTGAAAGAAAAAACCGGATTTTCCCGGGAAAAACTTGAAAATATTGTTGCCCGTCTTGAAAAGAAGGATGAAATCAAGAGATTTAGTCGTTATCAATCCCCGCGCTGGATTGAAAAATCCGTGCTAAAAAAAGTAGAAGATCAGACAAAAGAACTGGTCAAAACTTATCACGACAAATATCCTCTGCGCCGGGGAATAAGCAGAGAGGAACTCCGCTCCCAGCTTGATTTTGATCTCAACTCCAATGAACTGAGAGAGCTGGTCGAAGAGATGGAAGCGGAAAATGAAGTTAAAGCTGAGGATGAATATATCTCTCTCCCGGAATTTGCAGTGGAATTTACCGGAGAAGCCGCTGAGCTGAAGGATGATATTCTGGAAGATTTTCAAACAAAACCCTATACACCACCGGACAGGAAGGATCTTTTGCAAAATTACAGCCAGGATTATGACGGAGGTTTGGTAAAAGAGGTTATCAGATCCCTGGAGGAGGATGGTACACTTCTCAGAATTACGGAAGAAATCTATATGCTTATGGATAGTGTCGAAGAGGCCGAGAAAATGCTTGTTGATTATCTGAAGAAAAATGGCAGCATTGAATTAAGTGAATTTCGCGACATGCTTGCAAGCACCAGAAAATATACGCTTCCTCTTCTGGAATATTTTGATAATGAGGGCATCACTGAACGCAGAGGGGATAAGAGATATCTTAAAGGGGCAGCAGAAGATGACTGAGCAAAAAAATATTAAAGAAGATAATGCAAAAAAAAACATATTGATACAGCCTATATTCGATAATTACGAAAAATATTCCAGCTTTGCCGCCAGCCACGATTTAAAATTTGAGATAATAGATTTTGCCCTGCCTATGACTCTGGATAACAGGGATGAATGCCGCAGCAGAATAGATTTTTATAAATCATGTGAAAATCAAGTCGAATTTTATTCCATGCATGGAGTTTACAATGATATGCGCCTCCACAGCGTTGATCGAAAGATTAGAGAGGTGACGGAGGAAAGGCTGGAACACAATTGTAAAATTGCCAGAGAACTCGGCATTAATAAATTGATTTTCCATACCAATTATGTTCCGCAAAATTCACACGAAGTTTATTTTGATTACTGGGTGGAGAGAAATGCTGATTTTTTTAAAAAAATGATTGAAAAATATGAGGTTGAAATTCTCCTGGAAAATGTCTTTGACTACTTTCCCTGGGTGCTGCAGAAGTTAATGGAAAAAGTAAGGGGATATGAGATAAATGTGTGTTTTGACATAGGGCATTATAATATACATTCCCGGGTTTCTCTAAGAGAGTGGTTTTCCACACTTGGTAAAAATATAAAATATTTGCATCTCAACGATAATCGAGGGGAGAAGGACCTTCATGCCATTCCAGGAACCGGTAATGTGAAATGGCAGAGGTTAACAGGTATACTGAAGGAGTTTAATCTAACGCCTCCAGCTGTTCTTGAAGTTGACATCGGCAATCTCTCCTCTCTCAGGAAAACTTTGAGTTTCATGAGGGAGGAAAACATCTACCCATTCAGTTGAAGCATAAAAATGGTATATTTGCTATTAAAGTATTTTGTAATGCTTTTTAAATCAGTTACTTTATGATATGATATAATGAGAATACTAGCTAAAATGTTAATGAGGAGGAATTATTATGTGCCAGTCCAGCGCTTATATTGTAAAAGGGGACGAAAAGGAGCTTCTTATGGAAGATGTCAGTGAAGTTATTCCGGAGGAGAAGGGATTGACTCTGCTGGGGCTTATGGGGCAGGAAAAACACGTCGATGCTCAAATAAAACGCATGGATTTAATGGGGCATGAAATTTTACTGGAAAAGGAAGAGTGATTTGTTGGTTTATTGAGAGAAATGGATACATGTCCATTCTCCGAAAAAATGGTGAAGGATTAACCCATATTATCTGTGAGAGCAATGAAATGCTCAAAATATATATAATGCAGGGCACTATTGCAGCAGCGATTGAGGTGTTTACAGCTTTACTTCAATGTAATATAATGATAGATGAAATATAATTAAAGATTGATTTCTATAATGCCTGAAAAAGTATGAGTTCAAAAACATTTTAGCGGGAATGGCTGAGCCCATGGTGGGCTCCACGGACTTCAAATCCGTTGGCGGGTCGGATAACCGGCCTGCGGTGGGTTCGATTCCCACACATTCCCGCCATTTTTATTTTTTTAATTTTGAGTAATAATTTCTATCAATAATAAACTTTATTTCCCATCACCTCCATAGATATTGATTTTTAAATTTAACTTAAACAAAGAAGTATATTCATTCCACTATGAAATAGTTTTTCATTTTCCGGAAATAAGGTTTTTTAAAGTTGCTGGATTAAATGTATAGTATGTTTATAGAAATAATTCTCTTGATTTTTCTTTTTTATGTTTATATAATATTAAGCAATCAGTAAAGATTACTTTCTGTAATTGTAAAAAAATATATTGGATCTTTTCTATAACTGTTGGTGAAATTTACAACATATGCCTGTAGAGCGATAGCCGCTCACCTCTTATTAATAGCTTCCATGAATGGATTGCAATCTTTTTTCATCAGAAATAAGAGAAAAGGAGGTATTTTTATTTCAGAAGAAGCTTCGGAAATCAGACAGCAGATTTATATTTTATTCAGTCACCTATTTTCTAAGCCCACCTCTGAGTTGAGGTCCGAATTATGTGGTGGAGTTCATGAGGAACTGTTTCAAAATTACAGCGAGTTTGCTGATGATGTTTCGCTGCCGAAAAGCTGGCACCCGGAAAATATTCCGAAATTAAGCGAGTGGATGAATCTCTGGAAAAAAAATTTTCAACCCGGTGATGCAAAAGTTAGACTGATAGAGTCAGTTTATAAACCCTGGACTGTGGATGATAGCTGTCAGATGCCCTTTGCAGATGAGAAGGGCTTTATTATGGGAGATTGGGCTCATCATATGCTGCATTTATATGACCTGTTCAATTTTGAACTTCCTGAAGAGTTTTCTCACTGTCCGGACCATCTTGTTCTGGAGCTTGAGTTTATGAGCTTGCTTGTTGAGGAAGTAGAACATGAAAAACAGCAACAATTCATTGAACAGCACCTTGACTGGATTGATGAGTTGAAAGAATCCGGAAAGGAAAGTGAAGTTGCTGAGGAATTTTTGGATTTATTTAATTGGCTTCAGTCTTTTCTTGCATCTGATAAGGATTATCTAACAGGTTAAATTTTAAAATATATTTTCCTGGTTTATTATTTTTTAAGTGCTGACACATAAATTATACATTCCAATGCCTGA
Source organism: uncultured Halanaerobiaceae bacterium (assembly GCA_964630835.1). Lineage (GTDB taxonomy): Bacteria > Bacillota > Halanaerobiia > Halanaerobiales > Halarsenatibacteraceae > Halarsenatibacter. Next base: position 6,593 of record CAZVZM010000017.1, on the reverse strand, counting down.
GGAGGAAATTACATGACCCAGGACCCAGAAAAAAATTCGGAAAAGAAGTTTGATCGCCGAAAATTTTTAGGAGGTTCAGCTCTTCTAGGGGCTGCGGCTGCATTCTCTACTCTGCCGGGCAGCAAAGCAATAGCAGAGAACATACCAGAGGGCAAAAAAAGTATTCTTATGGATAATAGTCTGTGTATAGAATGCCAGGCATGTCGGGTTGCCTGTCAGAATGAGAATGAGATTGAAGAGGAATACAGCTTTATCAAATTTAATAGCCTGGAAAAAGGGGAGTATCCTGATGTTGACTATTATCTCAGCAGGCACAGCTGTATGCACTGCCCTGATTCTCCCTGCATAGATCACTGTCCCGTGGATGCTCTTTATAAAGGGCACGGGGAGTTTACAACTTTAAAAGTTGAAGATTGTATAGCCTGTGGCCAGTGTCTGGAGATCTGTCCTTTCGATGTTCCTGAAATTGGTGAGGAGCGCATGTATAAATGTGATGCCTGCCAGCATCTCCTGGAAGAAGGCAAAGAACCTGCATGTGTAAATACCTGTATTGCTTATGCTCTTGATTTTGGTGATTTTGATGTGATGCTCGAAAAAGGCCAGGAACGTGTAGAAGAACTCAAAGGAGATTATCCGTATGCCGGGCTTTATGCAGATTATAATTTTGGTCTGCTTTTAATTTTAACAGCTCCACCAGAGGACCTTGACCTCGTATGATTTTATCGTCTGAGTCCTGAAAATCACTTCAACCCGGAGAATACATTTTTTGAGAAAATCAACTATAAATCAGGAGGTTTGAAACAATAAATGAAGCTGAACAGGCGAAATTTTATAAAAAAATCGGGAGCTGCTCTGGGAGCGCTGGGGATATCGCTTCAGGGGTTTGATTTTTTTGACTGGTCTGCTCAGGCTCAGGAAGCTGATGTTGAAAAATACCCCACCCTGTGTAATACCTGCGGAAGCCAGTGTGGTGCCTGGGCTTATGTAAAAAATGGTCGAGTCTGGAAAGTTGAAGGACACGAAGATAATGGTCGCAGCATGGGTAAGCTTTGTGCCCGCGCCCACGGAGGTCTGGGCTGGATTTATGATGCGGATAGAATTCAACAGCCTCTGAAAAGAGTGGGAGAAAAGGAATTTGAACCCATAAGCTGGGAGCAGGCTCTTGATGAAATTGCAGGCAAATTGGATCATCTGTTGACAGAGTACGGTCCGCGCACCGTTGGTTTTGGTCATTATCCTCGCTCTACCGGCACTTTTTACGGAGAGCGTTTTATGCATGCGCTTGACGTCAGCACTATCTGTACTCATGCGACCTCCTGCAGGGCAGCGCGGGATACTGGATTTTTATATTCCATGGGAGGGGTTCCTGATGCAGATATAGGCAACAGTAAGTATGTGCTAATTATAGGCAGAAATCATGGCGGCGGTATAAGAACTGATCAGATGAAAAAAGTAAGCGAAGGGCTGGCCGGAGATACAAAAATTGTCTGCGTCGATCCACGGCAGAATGATATTGCCAGAATAGCAGATGAGTGGGTGCCTATAATTCCTGGCACTGATCTGGCTATGATCCTCGCTATAAGCAGCATTATTATTGAAGAAGACCTTTATGATGAAGAATTCATCGAAGAACACACAGTTGGATTTGAACAATATGCAGAAAATCTGGAGCCCATAAATCCTGAATGGGCTGAACAGGTTACTGACGTGCCTGCAGATAAAATAGTGGAAATGGCAAGGGAGCTGGGAGAAAATAAGCCAGAAAGTTTAGTGCATCCATCCTGGGGTGGAGCATTTGGAGCACTTTATGCTAACAGCGATGAGACCGCCAGAGCTGTTGCCTGCTTAAACGGCCTGCTTGGCAATATAAACAAAGAAGGCGGATTAATTTTTTATCCTACTCCTCAGTTAGGTGAGCTCGATGAGGATATGCATCCTTCTCCAGAGGTTCCGGACACGCGCAGAGCCGATGGAGTTGGTGTTCTGGATGAGTACCCACTGGCAGGAGATTATGGTCTCCCGCATTATTTAATGGAAAAGGCCAAAGAGGGCACATTTAAATCCATGTTTATAAGACATCATAACCCGGTAAGAAACTTTCCTGATTATGAGCATATGGCTGAAGGTTTTAAAAATCTTGAACTATCGGTGGTTTTCGAGATCAACATGACTGAGACTGCAATGCTTGCAGACTATGTTTTGCCGGAATGCAGCTTTGTGGAACGGGATGAAATGATTGAGGCTAGAGGCGGTCCCAATCCTTATATAGCGATGCGCACTCAGGTCATTCCAAAAGTTTATGAAGAGACGAGAACTTTTGACGAAATCATAGTTGCTCTGGCCGAGAGGATGGGCATAGGAGAATATTTCAATTTTTCTCTTGATGAGTTAAATGAAGCGCTTCTGGAGCCCTATGATATTAGTCTGGATGAGTTTAAGGAAAAGGGATCAATGATGGTTGATTTAGAAGAACCCGGCGAACCGGATTTTAATACAAGATCAGGCGATCTGGAGTTTTATTCGGAGGATTACGATTATGTGGGTTACCCACCTGTGGTTGGCTGGCAGCCTCCGGCTACAGGTATTAACATTGAAGAGGATGAATTCAAGTTGATTTCAGGCAAGGAAAGCTTTCATTCTCATACAGCAACTGCCAATATTCCCAGACTTGCCCAGATCACCCGTGATTATAATACAAACCGGCTCTGGATAAATAAATCTGTAGCTGAAGAGAGGGGAATTGAAGACGGGGATAGGGTAATGGTGAAGTCAGAATTGTCCGAGGAAGAGGTAGAAGTTATGGTAACAGAAAGCATCCAGCCCGACACTCTTTTTATGCCTGCCGGATATGGAAATAAAACTCCTTTTTATGAAGTATCTGAAGAAATTGATTCACTAAATCCAAATGACCATGTTTCCTATCAGACAGGAGATATATCAGGACATGCGATGCGACATGAAACCCTTGTCAAAATAGAAAAAGCATAGGGGAAATAACAGAAATCATTAAAGCCCCAAATTCAGCTGCAATTGAAGAGATCAACAGGTTTTTTTTGAAAAGTAATTTTAGGTCTGCTTTGAATGGGCTTATTTACATTAAGTCAACCCTTAGTCGATTTAAGCAAAGGACAGTTTCTGGTTTATGTTTCATGTTTAAGAATGACATATTCTCTCTGGTAAAAAACAGTCAGAATAAAATATTACTGATACAAATACTAATAGAGATAAAAATATTTTTCAAAAATTGTTATTGGGAGGAACCAAAATGAATAAAAGAAAAATCGGCGTTTTAACGCTGGTAATGGCTCTGGTGATATTATTTTCCTCTCCCGCTGCCGGCTGAGGTCCGGCGGAGGGGCCTGGAGATGAAGACCTTGGCTCCATGTTACTGGCACCGGAAACGGGCGTGGAAAGAATCACAACTTCCGAACTGCTGGAAAAAGTTGAATCTACAAGTGATGAACGGGAAAGCTATGATGAATATCCTGGAGATTGGGAGTTTGTTTTGGTGGATAATAGAAGCGAAGAAGAATACAATCAGGGTCACATCAATGGTGCCATAAATATACCTGCTGAAGAGGAGTTTACACATGAACTTTTGCCAGAAAATCTCGACAAGAAGCTGATATTTTACGGTCAGGATGCCCACGACTGCATTGCTCAGGCACAGGAAGAAGGATATGAAAATATCAAACTTTACGAGCCGACTTTAGAAGCCTGGAGGAGTGAGTCTGGATATCTGGCGACCACTCCCGATTATGTGTCTGCACTTCTCGATGAAGATTACGCAGGAGATGCTGAAACTGAGCCCTATTTAATTGTTGATACACGAGGTTTTGCCACTTACCTTGAGTCTCATGTTCCCACTGCTCAGTCCATGGGTCACACCATATTTGAGGATAAATATTTGGACGCTCTTCCATCGGATAAAACCGTGGAGATAATAACTTACTGCGGTGGTTTTTTCTGAGGGCACAGTCATCAGGTTGCCAGGGTTCTGGCAAGCGAAGGTTTTGAGAATGTTAAGGTCATGTCCGGTGGAGTGCCCGCCTGGGAAAATAACGATCTTCCGCTTTTTGGAACGGATGCTACCGAGGCTGAACTGGGAGATCCGGCAGAGGACAGAGGAATTGATAGTGAAGAGTTTACTGAGAAAGTGGAAGCCGGTGCTGCAGTGATTGATGTCAGGGATCAGGAGGAGATAGATGATAGCGGACTTATCGAGGGAGCTCTGCATATACCAAGCGGTGAACTATCTGAAGATCCAGAGGCTTTTCTGGATGAACTTCCAGAGGACAAATCGGAAACTATAGTGATTCACTGTGCTGCTGGGGTAAGGGCTCGAGGTGCTGCGGATGAGCTGGCTGAAATGAATTTCGAAGAAGTGTATTATCTGGATGGAAGAATTACTGTAGATGAAGATGGCAGTTTTTCTTTCTAACACTGTGATATGATTTCTAAAATTTGGCCCCATTATGGGGCCATTTTTTATTTCACTAATTGCTACTAATTGCTAAAAGAATTATTCACAGAACAGTAATTAAAAATTCTGCATATAATGAAAAATTATAGCTATTTTTTTGAAAGGATTAAAGGCGCTGTGACAATTAAAAATTTTGAAGTCATGGTCAGATTTTTATCCTAAAAAATTAAGTTCCCGATAATTATTTCTGGACTTAGGGTTCCAGAAAAAGGAGGATATTGCTGACTTTTTTAGAATTTAGTTAAATGTAATAGAAGCATATTATACAGGTGGCAGATTTCAATGCCGGTTTATTGAGATATAGATAGTTATAGTAATATATGGTTTTTCACCAGCCGCTGTTAAAAATGATATAAATTGGGAAGCCATAGTTTCTCAACCATTTCAATGGAGCTATGGGGCTTAGTTCATGTGAATTTTTTTCCTCTGCTCTGGCTTTGTTTTAGGTATTACACCAATTAATTACGGAAGAGATTTCTATTTATAAGTTGTCTCAAATATTGTGAGGAGGCAGGTCAATTGACAGGACTTTTGAAAGGAATTTTCACCGCTCTGAAAAAAATCATCTCTTTCCCGCTTAACTTTTTGGGGATAAATAAGAAGGAGAAGTCCTCCTTTTCCCGCCGTGATCCAGTCCAGGGCACTTATTCTGATAAAAAGTTTAAAGGTTACAGCTGTGAAAATTGTGGGACTTTTTATAAAAAACGAGAGTTTGGACCGATGGTGGAAAAGGTGAAGAATGCTGAGATCGATAAGGCATACCGCAGGTATTCTGATGAATATCAAAAATTAAAACCGAAGCTTGATAATCCGGAAGATGAAACGACTGATTACTGCCCCTCCTGCAGTTATAATAGAGATGATATAAGAAGGTTTAAGCTGGTCTATCAGGAAATTAAACAGGACTGCGAAGAAGGAAATAACTAAAAAAAAGTAATGCTGATATTATGTTTTTAAGGAGGATAATACTTATGGTAGAATGTGCTAACTGCGGGAGGAAAGTTAAACCGACTAAAAAATTTAGCTGGCTTCTGTTTATATTATTTCTATTTCTCCTGGGCATGCCTGCCCTGCTTTATTTGATATATTACTGGACAAAATCTTCCACCAGATGTCCCGTCTGTGGAGGGAATGTTTATAGATAAATACCGGAGGTGAAAATTTTGAGGTTAAAAAAGTGCAAGGAATGTGGCAAATTATTTTCTCCCGAGAATGATGAGGATTTATGCCCGGTATGCAGAAATTCAGAAGATGAAAAATATGAAAAAGTTAAAGCATATCTCTGGGATAATCCCAACGCAACGGTTAGCGAAGTTCATGAAGAGACAGAAGTGGAAAGAGAATTAATTATTAAATTTGTGAAAGAGGGAAGATTGATTGCTGATGGACTGGATGTTGATGTTAAAGTTGATTGTGAAAGCTGTCAAAAACAGATAGATGGAGGAAAATACTGTGATCGCTGCAAACAAAATTTTGTTGAAGAGCTTTCTGATAAGGATAGAAAAAAACTACTGGAAGAGTTTAATACTGTTGAAAAAGAGATGAATGCCGCTGGAAAAAATGATCAAAAGAAGCGCAGGGGAATGCATTTAAAAGATAGAATTGATGATAAAAGGGATTAAAATTTAGTTATTTAGCATTCTATTGTGGGGGTATTAAAGTGAGGATCAAAAATTACTCCTTCGGCAGCATTGAAATAAATGGAAGTAAATATAGCAATGACATTTTGATATTTGGTAATGAAATAAATGAAGGCTGGTGGAGGCAGGAAGGGCATAGTTTGTGTATGGAAGATATAAGCTGGCTGCTGGCAAGAGAGCCAAATATAATAATAATTGGCCGGGGCAGCAGGGGTGTTTTAAAAGTTCCTGAAAAACTAAAAAGGGAGTTGTCACAGCAGGGTTACGAATTATTTTCTGCCAGAACAGAGGAAGCTGTGAAACGATATAATAAGCTTCAGGATACAGATGAAGATATAGGGGCAGGTTTTCATCTCACCTGTTGAATATATTATATAAAGCATTAAAATTTTTTATACTCATAAAAGTAATATTTATTTTGGATCTTCTCCATAATCGTTGGTGAAATTTACGACATATGCCTGTAAAGC
>CAZVZM010000016.1:0-34305 GCA_964630835.1 uncultured Halanaerobiaceae bacterium | reverse complement strand
GCATAGGGAAAATGCAAAACTGACTTTCACCTGCCATAAATATTGCTATGCCATTGCTCATAGCACTTTCTTTTTACCTAAGACTGTCGAACTCGGGATATAATTCTGGTAACCGAAGCATATATCATTTCTTCAAAATGAGAAATATATCTTCTGCTTTTATAGGCATCAACGGGTGGTGAGGGCTAATTGGCTTTTATACAATGAGATGTTGAGTTGTTTAGATTTACAGCTATGAAGGCAAATAATATCTTCAAATTGATTTTTACTGCATTTTATGTTAAGATATCTGTGGTTGGATTTTCGATATTAAACTGGAAAAGTCCAGTTAAAAAAACAAAACAACTTTTTTGCTGAACAAATTTGAAGTTTTTAGTCACTACTTTCAGTTATAAAGTGAGGGAATTTTTATGAGCGATACAAATTATAAAACACTAAAAGATCATGTTTACGAATTTATGCTGGAAGAGATTAAAAAAGGAAATTTAAATCCCGGCGAAAAACTCAGCGAAAAGATGATCTGTGATAAAATGGGAGTGAGTAGAACTCCCGTCCGGGAAGCATTGATCCAGCTTTCCAATGAAGGATTGCTGGAAAAAGAGCCGAGGAAGGGTTTTATCGTAAGAAAATTCACTTCCCGGGAAGTAAGAGAAGTTTACAGGATAATCGGAGCACTGGAAAGTCTGGCCGTAGAAACCGCCGTGGAAAATTTAAAGGAAAAAGACATTGAAGAAATGAAAAAGATCGTTGATGAAATTGACAGAGTTGTTGAAAATGAAAATTTTGATGAATATTATAAATTAAGGGAAAAATTCCATCTGATATATATCCAGGCATGTGACAACAATATGCTGAGTAAAATGATCAATCGCTTAAAAAGAAAATTTGTCAAGAGAAAACTGAATAACAATCTAAACAACAGTCATATTAAAACTCTAAAAGAGCTCAATAAACAGCACAAAAAAATCATTGAATTGATCGAGAAAAATGAAATATCCAGGTTGAAAGAGTATATTAAGGATGTACACTGGTCAGAAGATTACGCTGAAAGATTGGATACTCTCGAATGAAGTGAATTAAAACATACAGTAAATTTTTGAGATGGACTTTTATCAAATATAGAGACTCTCAAAAATTTCCCTTAACTTCTCATTCTCCCTCAAAATCTCCAGAGAAATTTCAGCATGCCCCTCCGTGTAACCATTACCAATGATCATATTTACATCTTTGCCAACTCCTTCAGCTCCCAGAGCAGCTTTGGTAAACTTTGTGGCCATGCTAAAGAAATAAATTAGCCCTCCTTCTTTAGCAGCCAGAATAGAGCCCATTTCCGTGTCAGGTATATCAACATTATTAATCACTACATCGGCCATCTCCCCTTCGGTAGCTTCCGCAACCATTTCATAAACCTCTGTGGAATTGGTGGCATCTCCCTGCAGCACCTCATCTGCCAGCCCCACTTCTTCGATGCGGGATGTGCTCTCATCGCTGTGTCCCATTCCCATAACACACCCGGTCACACCGGCTCTCTTCCTCGCTTCATGCAGACATAAAAGTCCTGACTTGCCTCCCGCTCCAATAATCAAAACATTGTCTCCAGGGGAGACAAGTTTGGCAGTCTGGGCGGCCGCTCCGGCCACATCCAGCACCGCCAGAGCCAGAGTATCCTCCATATCATCCGGGAGATGGGAATAAATACCGCTTTCAAATAAAATAGCTTTGCCTCCTATTTCAACCTGATCGGTTTCTTTGTTTACCTGTTTGATTTTATCAATTTTAAGTGGAGTGAGTGTCAGTGAGACAAGAGTTGCTATTCTATCCCCAACTTCGAGTTTTCTATCCCTGAGTTTATCACCAATCTTTTCCACCGTTCCAATAAGCATGCCTCCAGAACCGGTGACCGGATTGTGGTGTTTGCCTCTCTCCTGAACAATTTCTTTCATGCGGGATTTAATTTTTTCTTCATCACCTTCAGCTTCCTCTTGTATCTGAGTAAAGCTGGCAGCATCGATATTCAAAGTTTCCACATCAATCAGTATTTCATTGTCGTAAATTTTATCAACCGAATTATCCAATCTCTTTGCCGGCTGCGGGAGCACTCCTTCCGGCTCAATTACCCTGTGCAGACCATACCTGTTGCCCTGTTTCACAGTTATCAACTCCTCATTTTTAAATGCTTGATTTTAATTTATATATACCATCTATATATTTGCTTCTTCCACACCTCAATTGTTAAATCTTAATTCTCATCCCTGGAAGCTATAAAATTTATAACTTCCCTGGAAAAATGTTAAATAATTATGATTTTCCAGCACATATAGCATCTTTTCAAAATAACGATTTAGAATGAGAAGCTATTGTTTTTTATTAAACAATCCCTAAAATTTCCCGGGCATCCTCCGGGCTGGCAATTTCTCTATCCATCTCCTCAGCAAGCCTGACAATTCTTTTCACCAGCTGAGCATTGCTTTGGGCCAGCTCTCCCCGCCGGTAATAAATATTATCCTCAAATCCCACTCTTACATGACCGCCCATGGCCAGGGCATGATAGGCCAGAGGCAGCTCATATTTACCTATTCCCGCAACAGTCCATGTGGCACCATCGGGCAGCTCCTCCACCATATAGAAAAGATTTCTTGCGGACCCGGGAGCTGCCCCCGGAACGCCCAGGACCAGGTCAAAATGAAGGTGATCGGGAAGCAAACCTTCCTCAGCAAGCCGGAGAGCATTGTGGATATGTCCCACTTCAAAGCATTCCAGCTCCGGCACCACCCCGTACTCCTGCATTTCTTCAGCAAATTTGCGCATCAGAGGAAGATCATTGACAAATATTTCTTCACCAAAGTTAGTAGTGCCACAGTCAAGAGTGGCAAACTCCGGTTCCAGATAGACAGGCTGGATTCTTTCCTGCCAGGGATCACCTGCCGCACCTCCTGTGGAAGGCTGTATGATCGCCTCGACCCCCTCTTTTTCCATCTCCTCAAACATCCTGGCAAAGTATTTTTTCTCCTGAGTCGGATTACCATCTTCATCCCTTACATGAACATGTATGATAGATGCTCCCGCCTCTTCTGCTTTTTTGGCAGCTGCTGCCTGCTCTTTAGGTGTTACGGGCAGATTAGGATTATCATCTTTAGTCATTTCAGCACCTGTAATAGCAGCAGTAATCATTAATCTGGACAAGACTCAACCCTCCATAAAATACATATTGTTTAGTTATTCTCCACATAAATTGCCGGGATTTTGTTAAAGTCCATTTTCATCAAGATAATATCCAAATATAATGTATCTGATCTGCGCTCAATCCGGCAACTTCTGGGCCAGGCTTACAATTTCTGGCCGGGGAACCGATCCAGGTTTCGAAAAATTGGGAGTATCACTTTGCTTCATATCTTCCAGCATAAAAACAGAGTTGCTATAGACTTCCATTATTTATATTTGTCTATTGCAAATTAGTCCTGTTCCACCATCCTTTTTGCGAGATAGGTTGCCACCTGAGCGGGTGTTGTGCCGGATCCAAAGCCCGCATCAAACCCCAGCTCTAAAGCCAGCTCATGACTTATTCTCGGTCCTCCAATAACTACGACAAATTCGTCTCTCAGGCTCTCCGCCTCCAGCAGCTCAACAAGCTCTGTCAGGTTCTTAATGTGTATATCTCTTTGAGTTACTACCTGAGAAACCAGTATAGCATCGGTTTCAACTGCAAGAGCTTTCTCAATTAAATCCTCATTTTGAATCTGACTGCCCATATTGTAGGTTTCAAACTGTGGATACCTCTCAAGGCCGTATTCTCCTGCATAACCTTTCATATCCAGTATAGCGTCCAGACCGACTGTATGGGCATCAGAACCTGTGCAGGCCCCCACGACTGTTATCTTTCTTCCCAGTTCAGTCTCGATATAACTATTAATCTCTTGAAACTCCATAGCTTCCTCGTTTGCGGTGGCCACATCAATCCCGGTGACATCAATCTCATGCTTAGCCTGGCCATATATAACGAAAAAACTGAAATTTTCTTTCAAGTCCTTCATGTGCACCACATCAACTTCTTCAAGTCCCATTTTGCTGGCAAGTTTTCTGGCTGCTTCTCTGGATTTCGCACTGGCTTTAAGGGGCAGAGTAAAGCTGAGCTGCACTTTGCCATCATTGGGAGCATCTCCGTAAGGTTTTACAGCAGTCTTATCTACCTCCATCAGATACCCAGCTCCTTTTCTAAAATATCCTGGAAGGGATTATAATAATTGTCCCCTTTTTCAATAACTCCTTTGCTCCCTTTGCCGCCGGAAATTGGCCTTGATATATCAGCAAACATCCCCTCCGAAAGGGCCTTCATTAACCCCTTTTCAGCTATTTCCTCCAGCATTTCCAGGGCATTTTCCATAACTTCATCGGCTCTTTCCTGCATGATACCGTCCCAGGAAAAGTCCATTTCCTGAGGAAAGCTGGCGGCGGAGTTAAAAATATATTCCGCATTTTCCAGGCTGAGGGCCCTGTCCTGAACAAAGGGGGTGTGTATTCCCTCTGTGAGCATTCCCAGCAGCTGAATATTTTGTCCGGTCATCACCGCTGCCAGATTAAACATACCGTCGAGCAGATGCCCTTTGAATATATCTCCTGACATATGCCTGGTCGGCGGCATATACTTTAAATTGGCCTCAGGGAAAAGCTGGCGAATAAGCTGAGCCTGGGCCACTTCCAGCAAAAAACTATTTTCAATATCGGGATCAATCTCAAATGCATGTCCCAATCCCATCTGCCATGGTTCGAGGCCCGACCTACGGGCGAGCTCCTCATTGATAAACTGTGAAGCTACTACCGTGTGAGCTTCCTTCAGGGCATCAGCAGTTGTAAGATAATTATCTTCTCCTGTGTTTATTATAACTCCCACATAAGCATTCAACATCCGGGAAAAATATTGGTCTATAAAGGTGCGCTTCATGTTGATATCCCTGAATAGCACTCCATACATTGAGTCATTGAGCATCATATCCAGCCGTTCCATAGCTCCCATAGCCGCTATTTCCGGCATGCAGAGCCCGGAACAGTAGTTAACAAGCTGAATATATCTGCCTTCTTCCTGACCTACCTCATCCAGTGCCTCCCGCATGATATTGAAGTTTTCCTGAGTGGCGTAAGTTCCCCCGAAACCTTCCGTGGTGGCCCCATATGGCACATAGTCAAGCAGACTCTGTGCTGTGCTCCTTATCACAGCAATTATATCCGCCCCCTGCCGGGCCGCTGCCCTGGCCTGTTTGACATCTTCATAAATATTGCCTGTTGCCACTATCACGTATTTCCAGGGCTGATCACCGGGAGGATATTTTTCCTGCATTTTTTTTCTTTCCCGGCGTTTATCCCGGATTTTTTCCATGCTTTCAATAGATATCTCTTCCAGCAAATTTTTGATGCGGGAAAATTCGTGTTCCGGCAGTTCCGGGAGAGAAATTCCACCTTTTCCCACGAGTTCAGCTATATTTTGAAAAGATTTATCCAGTTGTATTCTGGCATTTCCCAGCCAGTAAGCTATGCCTCTATTCAATTTTCCAGCTCTCTGGACCTCATCAACTACAACGTTGGGCAGGGGGATCCCTTCATCATCGACACCATCTATGCCCAGAAGCCTGGCCACCGTTCTCTCCACTGCTGTGGTGGTATTTCTTTTTATGGGCTCCTCCAATCCCTCTGCAATTATCCCCGCTGCTTCTCTACATCTCTCAACCTGTTTATGATCAATTTTCAACTTCTTCTCAACCACATCATCACTCCCTCAGTTTCTCCCGGCGTAATCCTGGCTCCTGATGTCAAAAACCGGTATCTCTTTGATTTTTTTCTGCAAATCTTCAACCAGCCGCTCGGAGGAAAAATTAACGCCATAGGGGCTTGTGGGATTGACAGTTATAGCTACCAGATCGGATTTCTCCAGCACTTTAAGATCAATTTCTCGCTCAGCCAGAAGCCTTAAATTCCCGGGTTTAAGGAATATTCTGGTGGCATCTTTCACCACTATGCTCATATTTTCCCAGTTGAGTTCTCCAACCAATCCCTCAACCAGTCTATCTGTCAGTGCTCCTTTAAGAAAGAGCAGGAGAGGGGACAGGCCGGAATGTTTTTTGATTTCTTTCATCAAACCTATGCTGGTCGGCTTATCGAAGGTTATGATGCTTCCATTCTTTTCCATCAGAGCACTCCTGTCCTTCTCCTGCAGTTTATTTATCCTTTCAAGAACACAGGTTTCAGAAAGTGCCGGTGTGGTGAACTTTTCAACTTCCGCAAGAGTCTTATCGACCACCGTTTCTCCTGTATTTCCCAGCACCGCTCCTGTGGCCATAACTGCTGCATCTACCAGACCAGGCACAGAAGAACTGCGTCTATCCAGTGCTCCGTCTATTAAAATCAAATCAGTATCCGATTCTATTTTTTCGATTACACGCTTAAGCCTACTTCTCTTATTTAATCCTACCAGTTCAATCTCATTCTTTTGACCGCAGTTTCGATAAATATTAATATCGCCCAGAGGGGTCTGCATGCCAGGGGAAAAAAGCAATTCGCCTTCTACCCCGCTCCGTTCGTATACTTCCTCAGCTGTCACAAAAATTGCTCCCGAAGGAATAATAATACGGGGTTTTTTCTGTCGGGTTATGACATCTATCTCCTCTCCATCACGGCCATAGGATGCTGCGGCTATAATTATATCTTCAGCCTCAGCTTCAGAAATCAAAGAATTAAGCGTTGCAGTCTTGCCGGTGTTTTTTGCCAGGCCTATTATTGCCAGCTTTTTAATATTTTTTTCTTTGACTATTCTCAACAAACTCTTTGTATTCATTTTATACTCCCATTCTTTTCGACCAATCTGCAGGTTTTTTCTCAAAACTATTAGAATTTCAAATTTCACCGGTCAATCAAGGCTGTATTCATCGTTTTGAGATAACTCACTCACACCTTCAATCCGGTCGGGCATTTCATGATTTTCAGGTTTGAAGCCCGGTTCGGAATAGGCAAAAACTCTTCCTTCATAATTTCTGAGAATAATTTTTCCCTCCGACTGAGAAATAAGATATTGGGGAGAGACAGGTATCTTCCCTCCTCCTCCGGGAGCGTCTACAACGAAGGTTGGAACGGCCATGCCGGTGGTGTGCCCCCTTAAAGATTCGATGATCTCTATCCCCCTGCTCACAGGTGTGCGGAAATGTCCAATACCCCGTGAGAGATCGCATTGATAAATATAATAAGGCTTTACCCTGAGTTTGAGAAGCTCATGAACAAGCTTTTTCATAACCTTTGTCTGATCATTGACTCCTTTAAGCAAAACTGACTGATTGCCCAGGGGTATGCCGGCAGAATTCAGTCTATCAAATGCTTTTTGCGTAACATCTGTGATCTCGCGGGGGTGATTAAATTGAACATTGATGTATAATGGATGATATTTTTCAAGCATGCCGACCAGATCTTCCGTGATTCTCTGAGGTAAAACCACGGGCACACGGGAACCAATCCTGATGATTTCTACGTGAGAAATCTCATAGAGCATGCTGATAATATTTTCAAGTTTGTTGTTAGAAAGCAGCAGGGGATCCCCGCCCGAGAGCAGCACGTCCCTTATTTGTTTATTTTCCCTGATATATTCCACAGCCTTTTCAATCTGTTTCATGGGCAGAGGCTTATCTGTTTCCCCGGCAAATCTCCTCCTGGTGCAGTGTCGACAGTACATAGAACACTGATCGGTAACCAGCAGCAGAACTCTATCCGGATAGCGATGGGTAAGCCCCTCCACAGGAGCATCCACCTCTTCATAAAGTGGATCCTCCATATCAGCCAGACTTACATCCAGCTCAGGTGCTGAGGGCACAGCCTGCTGGCGAATTGGACAGCTCCGATCATCATAATCCATAAGCGTCGAGTAATAAGGGGTTATAGCCATTCTGAGCTTATTCAAAGCTTCGCTTATCTCACTTTTTTCCTGCACCGATATATCTATAACCTGCTGCAGCTTTTCGGCTGAGGTAATTCTGTTTCTAAGCTGCCAGCGCCAGTCATTCCAGTCTTCTTTATCGACATCTTTCCACAGATCAATCTCTTTGTAATTGCGCAAAAGCTAGCCCTCCCTTAAATACATATCATATCTTGAAAGCTTCCAACATAAAATTACACTTTTACATTTGACCATTCGCGTAAGAAAAAGCAGTTCCCTCCCGACAAATGACCGGGAGGGAAAACATAATTTAAAATGATGCACAAAATGTAACCGGTTTATCTCTTCACAATAGCAGCAACACCGTGTCCTCCACCCACACAGAGTGTGGCCAGTCCGTATTTGACCTTCCTTTTTTTCATCTCATGAAGTAAAGTCACTAAAATACGGGCACCACTGGCTCCAATGGGGTGGCCTAAAGCTATGGCTCCACCATTTACATTTACAATATCCCGGGAAAATTCGAGCTCTTCAAGCACGGCCAGCGATTGAGCTGCAAATGCTTCATTGGCTTCTACAAGTTCTATATCAGAATAATCAAGACCGGCTCTTTCCAGAGCTTTTTCTGTGGCTGGCACAGGGCCTATGCCCATAATTGCAGGGTCAACTCCTGCGGAAGCATGATGGACAAAGGTGGCCAGCGGCTCAACACCCAGCTCATCTGCTTTTTCAGCGCTCATTAATGCCAGGGCGGCGGCACCATCATTAATACCTGAGGCATTAGCTGCCGTTACCGTGCCATCCTTTTTAAAAGCAGGATTGAGGCCAGAAATTTTTTCCGGAGTTACTCCTTCGCGGTAATGTTCATCCTGATCAAACACTTCATCATCCTCAAGCTCAACCGGGACTATTTCATCATCAAATCTACCCTGATTCCATGCCTCCTCAGCTTTGTTCTGGCTTTCAGCGGCAAATTCATCCTGTTCCTCTCGGGATATATCATATTTTTCTGCTATATTCTCTGCAGTTATACCCATATGGCAATCATTGAAGACATCCCACAATCCGTCTTTTATCATCAGATCAACCAGTTTACTATCCCCCATCATCTTACCGTCACGAAGATCATCCAGATAATGACCGGCTCCGCTCATATTTTCCATTCCACCGGCAACTACAATATCTTTTTCACCCAGCTGTATAGTTTGAGCCGCCAGGTTGACAGATTTCAGGCCTGATCCACATACTTTGTTAATGGTCATAGCCGGTACAGTTTCAGGAAAGCCGGCAAATATAGATGACTGGCGCGCGGGATTTTGTCCCAATCCTCCCTGCAGAACATTTCCCAGTATAACTTCATCGACTTGATTTTTTTCGATACCTGCTCTTTTCGCTACTTCCTCAAGCACTATAGCTCCCAGCTGAGGTGCAGAAATGTCCTTCAGGCTGCCGCCAAAAGTCCCGATAGGAGTTCTGACTGCATCAGCTATAACAACTTCTCTTTTTTCCATAATTAATATTCCTCCTTCAGTAATTAAATTCCCCGGTTCCTCTCCACCACCACATCAGTTGTTGAATTTTGCATATAAATTGCCCCGGGAAACCATCAGGCTTTGTTCGCAAAAAATTTTTCCTGTGTTTAATTTTAGCCTTCGGCCAAAAATGGCATAATTATACGAAAGGAAGTTAAAAAGCATACTATAAATCACTTACTTTAAATCTCATCTTTAATCAGTAAAAATTACTGCCTGAATTGTGTATACTGTATACTTGATTTCAGTTTAATTATAATACTTAACAGTAAGCATTTCAAGCAGTTTTGCCAGTTTTTATAATGAATGTTAGTAAATATAAGTTGATGAATTTTATTTGAATGCATCCCAGTAATGCTTATCCATGGAAGTTAAAAGACTCCGTTAATAATGAAACTTTTACTCTGCTTCCCTGCGCATATAAAATCTTTCGAGGCTACGGTTTTAAATAAGAACGAGATTTCTTAACTCAAAAATAAAGCAGGCTTAAAGAACCCGGAGCTGGAGGGCAGGGATATTCTCTTTCAAACACAGATTATAATAAATATTGCCTGATATCATTTTATTGATTATTATACAAAAAAAGGAATATTGATATTAAATCAGAATAAAGTATTTAAAGGGGTAAATTATGGGGGAACAATAATGGCGGATATACTTCTTCTGGAAGATTCGAAATTGATGAGATTACAGATTAAAAACGCCCTGGAAAAAGATAATCACAATATCATCATTCTGGATAGCGCTTCTCAGTTGAGGAATGCTATTTCCGGAAGCAATAAAGAAAACTTAAAAGAAATCGACCTCATCTTACAGGCCCTTCCTTTTGCCGGTAGGAGAAATCTAGATTTTATCAAAACTATAAAAGAGTCCTATCCCGAAAAACCTTTGGTGATCGTCAGTTCTCTGGCCAGCAGAAATGTAATAATGGCTGCAATGAACTGCGGTGCTGACGGTTACCTGTTGAAACCTTTCAGTATTCCCGATTTAAAAAAAAGGATAAATTCTCTTCTCCCGGAGGGAAAAACAGAAAAAAGCGATGCAATTTTCAAAAACAATATAACCAAATTTAGGACCAGCCTTGCACTCGAAGTTAACAGGGCAACCAGAGGAAATAGTGCATTTACTGCTGCAAGATTTGAAACTGAAAGGGAAATTAAATTTGAAAGGATAAACAAAATCAAAGAATTAATTACCAAAAATATTCGAATGATCGATCAGGTTTTTGTGATTTCTGAAGATTCTTTTGTTTTAATACTCCCGCTTACAGATAGCGAAGATTTTAATGCACTTCTCAGGCGGCTGAGAAAAGACAGTGAAAATTTTGGAGAGTTTGAAAAAATAATGAATATCAAATCAATTACTTTTCCGGATCAGCTAATGTCTAAAATCAATTATAATAATGTAGATAAAAACACCCGACTTATAGAAGAAAAAATGGGTTTGAACGATTGATATTTTCTAATAAATTTTAATATGAGTAAATTCAAAAAGCCACCCGATTTACGGGCGGCTGTTAATTTAAGTCGTGAAAATTTTTTGAAGTCATCTGCCCGTCCGGGCAGTAATATATTTACAGACCTCAACCGGGTGATCCGGAACTGCCAGAGCTGCAGGAAAGCACTCCCACCCCATCAAAAGTTTGAAATACATCCTCACTTCCGCATTCCGGACAGATAGGTTTTAATGCTTCTCTGTCTTCAATCGTCAGCTCCAGCAAAAACTTTTCACCACAGCTATTGCATTTAAAATTGTAGGAAGGCAAAATTATCCCCCTCTGTTTAATTTATTTTAGGTTTTTTCTTAAAACTTTCTATTGTAAAATAGGTTCTCGTCTAATTGTTATTAAAATAGGGTTTTCTCCACCTCATTCAACTGCTGACATGAAGCTACATATTTTGATATGCTCTTAAAAATAAATTAAGTCATTTATCATCAATCATTAACTGTAAATTATTATAAAATGTCCCGGGAAACTATTCTGTAAAACAGAAAACAAAACCAAACAAAAAAGTTAACGAGAAATTTTGTGGCCGCTGTAGGTAAAAGCATTTTTGTTCATGTCCACCCGGCCATCCTCTATTTCCCCAATTTCTCGACCACAAGCTCCACATGTAAGCTTATCCCCCTCTACCTCTGCATCATAAACCCTGGTAATCCTGTCTTTGTAACATCGCAGCACCCGTCCCTTTCCTATTTTTTTGTATCTAATGATTTTGCTCTTGCAGGCAGCGCATTTAATTGTCAGCATAACATCTCCTCCCCGCTTATATACAAAATTTTTCTCTCGAAACCTTTATTTCAGAAGGTAGATGTGATACATTTTAGCAATTTCAGCAGCCGCTT
This sequence comes from uncultured Halanaerobiaceae bacterium, assembly GCA_964630835.1. Taxonomy (GTDB): domain Bacteria; phylum Bacillota; class Halanaerobiia; order Halanaerobiales; family Halarsenatibacteraceae; genus Halarsenatibacter. Next base: position 22,518 of record CAZVZM010000016.1, on the reverse strand, counting down.
CAGATAGGGCCGGCACGCTTTCTTTCAACTTTTCCGAGGTAGGCCCTAAAAGTATGCTAACATGCTTGATAGCATTAAAAGTTATCAGGTCCCAGAGAGCACCAAGTTCTCCCTTTGTAAATTCTTCCTGTCCATCCTCATGAATAAAGTTTTTATAATCACACTCACCTTTGCTGCTCATCAAATCATATACATTCGCATCACTTATTATTTCCCAGTCCGCGTCAGCCAAAATATTTTGAAATTCCCCTCTTCTTTTATCCTTATCCACCTGCCAGTATTTGGGCTTATTCCATTTAAATCCCACCGCAAATACTGCGTAATCGTATAATTCCCGCAAACCAGCCATAAATTGCCGGGCATATTCACCCCAGCCTATATCTTTCACCAGTTCCTGATCAAAGTAATCCCCGGCATGATGAAGAACATTTTGAAAGATTAACACGTTTGCCGGAGGTAAAGTTTTCAGCTCTTCCAGGTTGATCATTTTTTCCTCAAATTTACATCTATCGGAAATATTCATGGCCCGGGCAATCTTTTCCCCGATTTCAAGAATATCCGCCTTTATATCATAAACTATCGCCTCTTCAGCCAGATTTTCGTCCAGAAGAGAAAGTGAAAAATAACCGCAGTTGCCTCCAATGTTAACTATATCGGCAAAAGAATTGTCTTCAAAAAAAGAACGAATGTATTCAAATCTTGCCTGCACACCCTTGTAATCATATTTATTTTCAAAATCCAGCTCTTCGGCCAGGCTCCTGGGCAGCTGTAAATACTCATAATACTGCTCTTCTTCAATTATTTTTTTTAATTCAGTGTAACTCATATTTATCGGCCTCCCAACCTAATAATTTCAAGAAAAAGACGGTATTTCCCTGCATACTAATAACTCTAAAATCTTTTTGAAATTGTTTTTTCCCATATAAGTTGTGAGCTTTGTTTAAGTTCACTTCTATAAAACTGATTCCTGAAAGTTATAGGACTGCGATCACAAATATATTAAATTTCTGCATTATTTTCTGCAAAAGTTTGATTTAATTATAATATTATAGAGCAAATATTACAAGCACAAAATTTTTTCGTATTTTTATTTGACTTGGGGGGAAGGGTGTGTTATAGTTAATGTCGTCGGGCAGAAAAAAATACGTATTGTTGCCCGATTACTAATAAGGAGGAATTTATTTAAATGATTTACACTGGTACAGTGAAATGGTTTGATGACAAGAAAGGTTTTGGCTTTATCGAGAGAGAATCTGGAGACGATGTTTTCGTACACTTTTCCGAAATCGAACAGGAAGGCTACAAAAGCCTTAATGACGGTCAGGAAGTTGAGTTTGAAGTAGTTGACGGTGAGCGTGGACCACGAGCAGAAAACGTGGTTGGATTATAAATTCGCGCCAATTACCGGTATTGCTGCAGACAGGACGGAGCTCTTTAACGGGCATGCCGGTCTGTAATATATAGCAGCTAAACCCCGGCCTTCGGGCCGGGGTTTTTAATTTATGATTTTTTTCGTCCGATTTTTCTCTCCAATTTTTCTATGCAGTTAATCTGGCTTATTCCCATTTCCAGCCCACAATTCATTCGAACATATCTCATTCACCTGTCTGTATACCTCCTGTATTGGCATGTCATTTTCCCCGGCCACCCGACGGCAATCCTCAAATTCTGGAGAGATATTCACAAGCTGCCCGCTTTTATAGGCCAGTTTAACATCCACTGAGCCCCAGGGTGTTTTAACCTCTTCTTTTTTTCTTTGCAAACATTCTCTTTCTATACCTCGATATATTCTAATCCCCAGACTGGAAGTTTCCCGCAGTATTATTTCGCTCATCTTTTCTTCATCTTCTCCTGCACAGATTACATTGAGAATGGTCCCTGGACGATTTTTTTTCATATAGATGGGAATTAAATATACATCGAGTGCCCCGGCCTGAAAAAGCCTGTCCATAACATACTGATAAAATTCAGGATTCATATCATCTATATTTGTGGATAGCTTAGTAACCACTTTCTCTGGAGATTTTACAGAAGAAGAGACGGGCCCGGAAATTTTAGTATCGAGGAAATTTCCCAGATTAATCCTGAGAAAATTAGGAATGGCCAGCTCTCTGCTTCCCGCCCCATAACCGGTGTTTTTAATCTTCATTTTGGGGCGGCTGGCATAATCATCAGCCAAAAATTTTATCAAAGCCGCTCCAGTTGGCGTCACAAGCTCACTTTCTATTCCCTCAGAATATATAGGAATATCTCTGAGAATTTCAACGGTAGCTGGAGCAGGGACAGGCAGTCGCCCGTGATCACACTCGGTAAATCCCCGACCTGTATGCAGAGGAGAAGCAATAATCCTATCTACATCCAAAATTTCAAGACCTAATATGCTGCCTGTGATGTCCACAATAGCATCAACGGCTCCCACCTCGTGAAAGTGAACCTCCCCGGCACTAATGCCATGCACTATAGCTTCAGCCTCCGCAAGTATTTCAAAAACCTGCAGACTTTTCTCAATAGTCCTCTTATCCAGACCGCTGCTGCAAATTATTTCTTTAATGTCCTTTAGATGTCTGCCGTGGCAGATATCATCCTTTTCTGAAACCCCCGCATTTTTATCCTGGATTGGCTTTACTTCAGCAAAAGTTCCCTGCAATCCCATCTTTTTTTTCTTCTTTAAAATAAACTCATATTCTTCAGATAGACCCAGGCCGGCCATATGCTTTTCCCATTTTTCTCTTTTTAGGCCCAGGTCAAATAGAGCTCCCAGAATCATATTGCCGCTGATGCCGGCAAAGCAGTCAAAGTAAGCATCCATGTATAAATCTCTCCTCACCTATTTTCCTTTTCATATTCATCCAGCCCGGGCAGCCTGTTAATGGAATTGGCAAGATAAGCAGCTCCAAACCCATTATCAATATTTACAACCCCCACTCCAGAAGCACAGCTGTTGAGCATTGTTAGAAGAGGAGCAATACCGTCCATATTGGCTCCATATCCGGCGCTTGTGGGTACAGCTATTACTGGATTTTCAACCAGACCTGCTACGACGCTGGGCAGAGCACCATCCATTCCAGCCACAACAATAATAACCCTGGCTTCATATAAGCGCGGGGTATTGTGCAGCAGGCGATGGACACCGGCTACCCCGGCATCAGTTAACTTTTCAACTCTATTTCCCATGATTCTCGCCGTTTCAACAGCTTCTTCCACAACCGGCTGATCGGCTGTGCCGGCGCTGACCACCAGTATATGTCCTGCTCTGTGTCTGGGGGACTTTTCTCTTATTATAACTCTTCCCCTTTCATTATATCTCACGTCCGGAACCTTTTCTTTAACAGCATCAAAATCTTCCCTGTCCGCTCTGGTGGCTAAAATATTATCATTATTTTTAGCCATTCTGGCCATAATTTCAGCCGATTGTGCAGGTGTTTTTCCCTCACAAAGAACCACCTCGGGAAATCCCCTTCTCCGATCGCGATCACTGTCAATTTTGGCAAAACCTAAATCCTCATAACCCGAATTCTGAAGCGAGGAAATAGCCTCTTCGCTGCTGAGGTCACCGGTCTCCACTTTTTTCAGAGCTTCTTTCAACTTTTTATAGCTGTTAAACATAACTATCTGACCTCCCGCTTTTCTCATAATTTCTCCGCTGCTCTCTTCTCTCCTGCTTTTAAGGTAAAATTTTTTGCAGCAAAAAAACTCCTTACGGCCGCTTATTTTCTGAAAGGAGAGCTCTTCCTTTCCCGACATGCCAGCCTGGAATGATGAACCACGGCAGTACCTGCCATAAGTTCCTCATATTTTACACTGTCAAAACCCGCTTCAGAATATATTTGCTTTAACTTCTCCTGATCGGGAAATTTTTTCAATGAAGCGGAGAAATAAACGTAGGGCTCTCTGTCACCAACAATTGTCCCCGCAATCCAGGGCATAATTCGATGAAAATATACATTATACAGGCCGCGAAACATGCTGTTCCGCGGCCTTCCCAGTTCGAGAGAAACCATTTTCCCTCCTGGTTTTAATACGCGCTTAAACTCTGTTAGAGCCTTATCGAGATTGCTGATATTTCGCAGACCGAAAGCAGAAACCACGCAGTCAAAGTGACTGGAGGGAAATTCAAGGTCCATAGCATTACCCATCTGAAATTCCACTCCATCATACCCGCAGTTATCTAAACTTTCTCTGGCTCTCTCAATCATCTCCCGGGAAAAATCCACACCGATCACATGACCTTCCGACACTCTTTTAGCCAGGGCAAAGGTGAGTCTGCCGGTTCCGCAGCATATATCCAGCACTCTGCTGTCTTCATCAGGCTGTAAAATATCAATCATCTTTCTCCGCCAGCGATTTAACTGTCCCAGCGAAATCACCCTATTGATCAAATCATATCTGGGGGCAATCCTATCAAAAATATCCCTTATATAATTATTTTCACCACGAGAATAATCGGATTTATCGGACATTACAGCCTCCTCTGTTATAAAATTAAATTAGCTATCTCTAAATTTCTCATGTGATCTGGATAATGTATCGAGATACTGGAGCAATCATATTATAAGAGAAGATATTCTTTTTCTAATTATCCTGGATAATAATTTTAGCTCAAGGGAAATTACTCCATCAACTCAATTACTTTTGCCCTTAATCTCCCGAATTTTTTCCACTGTTTCCGGATTTTTCAGAGTGGTAGTATCACCCAGCTCCCTGTCCTCCGTTAAGTCTTCCAGCAATCGACGCATAATCTTGCCGCTCCTTGTTTTAGGAAGGTCGGGCACAAAGTATATATCCCTGGGAGCAGCTATCGGACCTACAGACTCAATTACATGCTCCTTAACCTGTTCTTTCAATTCTTTATTCATCTGATCCTTCTTCAATTCACCAAAATATTCCCTGTAAGCCTTTACCTGATCCTCTTTCAGGGTGGCATATAATACTGGAACCTGCCCTTTGATTTGATCACTACCGCCCACAACAGCTGCTTCTGCTACCAAATCATAATTGACAAGGGCACTTTCTATCTCCATAGTGCTGAGGCTGTGACCGCTTACATTGATAACATCGTCCACACGTCCCATTATCCAGAAATGACCGTCATCATCCTTTTTGGCACCATCGGCGGTAAAATATAAATCATCATCCCATTTTTCCCAGTAGGTCTCAACATATCTCTCATCATCTCCATATATGGTGCGCAGCATTCCGGGCCAGGGTCTCGTTATGGCCAGATACCCGGATTCTACAGGCTCACCCTCATCATTTAAAACATCCGCATCAATTCCTGGTAGAGGTCCGGCCACGCTTCCAGGTTTGGCTTCGGTCACTCCCGGCAGGGGAGAAAGCATAATGCCTCCCGTTTCAGCCTGCCACCAGGTATCCACAATGGGACAATTTTCATCCCCAATATTTCTGTAATACCAGTACCATGCACCGGGATTGAGAGTTTCTCCCACACTTCCCAGCAGCCTCAAGCTGCTCAGATCGTACCTGTCAGGATATTTTCTTCCCCATCTCATAAATGAACGGATAGCAGTAGGTGCGGTATAGAAAATACTAACTCCGTATTTTTCTACAATATCCCAGTAACGGTCTCTGTCAGGATGATCGGGTGCCCCTTCATACATAAGGCTTGTTGCTCCATTGGCAAGAATACCATATACAAGATAGGAGTGGCCTGTAATCCATCCGATATCAGCCGCACACCAGAATGTATCCTCTTCCTTCAGATCAAAGACATATTTAGCTGTAGAAGTTACCTGGGTGAGATAACCTCCTGTCGTGTGAACCACTCCTTTTGGCTTGCCTGTGGTCCCTGAGGTATACATTATGAATAATAAATCTTCAGCATTCATCACTTCCGGCTCACAGTGTCTATCTGCCTCCGACATCAGATCTCCCCACCAGTAATCCCGACCTTTTTTCATGCCTGGTCTGGAACCGCTGCGCTCCACAACTATACAGTTTTCCACGTGATAAACCTGTTCCAGAGCTTTATCGGTTCTTTCTTTATGATTAATATGTTTACCCCGGCGGTAATATCCATCGACAGTTATTAGTGTTTCAGATTGGGCATCGTTAAGACGACTGGCAACAGCATCAGCTCCAAATCCGGCAAATATAACTGAATGTGGAGCTCCAATCCGAGCGCAGGCCAGCATGGCAATAACTACTTCAGGAATCATGGGCAGATATATGCTGACTGTATCTCCTTTTTCTACTCCCATATCTCGCAGAACATTGGCAAATTTATTTACCTCTCTATGCAGGTCCTGATAGGTCAGAGTTCTCTTCTCTCCCGGCTCGCCCTCCCAGATTATTGCTGCTTTATTTCGACGCGGACTCTCAAGGTGGCGGTCAAGACAATTATAGGAAGCGTTTAATTTTCCTCCAGTGAACCACTCTGCCCGGGGCGGATCCCAGTTTAATATTTCATCCCATGACTCGAACCAGTCCAGCTTTTCAGCTTCTCCAGCCCAGAATTCTCTGTAATCATCAATTTCAAATATCTCCTCACTGCTGATATTGGCTCTCTTTCTAAAATCTTCCGGTGGTGAAAAAGTCTTTTCCTCGCTTGAAAGAATGTGATAAACTTCATCGCTATTATTATTGTCGCTCATGTATATCCCCCCAGAAATTTTATTATTCGGGTGGCTTAATCCCCTTCTGCTTAGAGGAATAATCCCGTCCCAGAAAGTAGTTTAACCATGACGAAGTCTGTTTTAAATCCCAGTCCACCGGTGGATTATACTGTTTTCCCTTTTCCTCAACTTCTTCCATGCTATAGGCCTTCAGGCGCCTGTACATCCTTACATAGACGCATTTTTTCTCCTCGGGGTATACCTCACACCAGCCATTTTTACTCCCACCGCAGGCTCCATTTCGCTGATTTTTGGGACATTGAGACATTGGACAAAGATAGCTCATGTCAGCAAGAGCACAGTCTCCACATTGCATGCAGTCATTGGCTATAGTTTTTATCACCCGTTCACAAAATTCAAACGGCCCTTCTGCCCAGCTGTCGTCAATCAGAGCGCAGGCTTTCCTGGCAGGTGTGAAAAATATTCCATCCGGATCAAAAAAGAGGGAGTGAAAAATCCTGAAAAAGCTATTACCCACTCTTTTTTTGCCTTTTTCCGGTTTTGGAGCCAGCTCATCGCTGTTTAGCCCGGTTTCTTCATCCTTTTTGAAAAGATAAAAACCATCCTCCTGCGGGTAGTCAAATTCCGGCACAAATTCTCTCCAGTCATCCGTCAAATCCTCACCCTTTTGAATAATGAATTTGACATCTTCGTATTCCATGCCGTGCCCACCCATGTGAACTCCGGCAAAGCCCATCCCTTTCATCATAGCATACATCTTTGCTGCTCTCTCCCGGCTCGCCTCTCTGCCATTATCGTCTGCCTTTTTTTCCTGCTCAAGCTGCTCCAAAAGATCATCAGTAACCACGCAACCGGGAATATTATTGTTATTCATAGCCCTTCCTGTTCCATAGGTTAAAAGATAGTTGTTTCCTATGACAGGCACATCCAGATCCTTCCACTCCAGGTATTTTAGCAGCTCATGATGTTTCCTAATGTCATAACCAAGCTGGGGTATTATAAATTCACCTCCCGCCTCCAGCTTTTTTTCCAGTTTGTAATACTGAAACATCAGCTCGGATTCCAGCTTTTTGAAAGTTGAAATACAGCAGCCTTTAAAAAAATTCGTCTCTCTTAGGTTGATAGTTTTGCCAAAAGCGTTTGTAAACTCCAGACCTTCGTTGAGATCGGAAATCAACTTAAGTGTCTGCACTGCATCAAGATCAAAGACCGGGCGAGAGAGACCCTGATATCCGCTGACCAGATAGTCTCCTGTAATAACAAGCAGATTTTTTACGTTTTCCCTTTCCAGCGAGTAAAGAAAGCTCTCCATCTCGTTTCTGCTCTTGTCCTTGCACGTAAAATGAACGAGAGGATCCATGCCCATTTCGTTCAGCTGCATCCCCACATATTCTGCTGAAATTGCCGGGTTCCCGCCGGGATTATCCGTAAGTGTTATTCCATCAACAATGTCTTCTTTTGATGCATCCTCAGCTCTTCGAAAGATATCCTCCACTTCTCTTGTCCCTCGGCCCGGAACCAGCTCCCAGGTGATGGTGAACTCATCTTCATCCTTAATGGATTGGGTCAGCGAATTATCCGGCATTAAATTGATACCCCCTTGTGCATTTGAGCACAATATTATAAATTGTCTGCATATTTATATAATAACTTATTTTCTCTTTAAAATCAAAAAGAAGTAAAAATTTTGCATGGATTGTTTCCAAAATGGGTGAAATAACTTTGGATTCTTCTTGCGTTTGATTGTAAAATCGTTGTGTCAAAATTAGCTTATTATATTATACTGGATGATATGAAGCTTCGCTCACTATGAAATTTTTCGAGTATCACTTCACTTTATATCTTCCAGCCATATGCTTCGTGATATAGATCTTATACGATATTGTCAAAATAGCCTTAAGTATCAAAATAAAAACATTATATGCATCTATCAACCTGTTTCAAATAATTACTTACCTGGCCTCAAAGATCCCTGATAAAATCTTTGTTTTCCCGGATCCAGCGTCTTATCGCCCAGGTTCCATATAAATTGACGGCTGCATTGCGAAATTTACCCCTGCTCAATTTTATTATCGTTCTTTTCAAATTATAAAACTTCTTAAAAGCGCTGATCTGAAGATTTTGAAGAGCAGCCGGAGAAAAATTTTGGGGTTCAAAAACTACATGCTGACCGTCAAACAAACTCCAGTCAGAAATCCTGTCGGCAAGCAGCCTGCCCTCTTCTTTTATTCTCTGAAATAATTCCGTGCCCGGGGGAGGGACAAGCACAAAAAATTGAGCAGTTTCCAGATCTAAATCCACCGCAGCCTGAATAGTCTCCCTGATTGTATTTAAAGTGTCGCTATCAGCGCCCAGCACAAACATGCCGTGAACAGAGATTCCTCTCGCTTTTATCTTCCTCACTGCTTCATAAATGTCCGATCTCTCCTGCGGCTTATTATATTCATCCAGCGCATCCGGATTGAGAGATTCAATGCCCAGCTGCAGCCTTTTGCAGCCCGTTTCTTCCATTAAATCCAGTATTTCCTCTTTTTTATGGACCAGCACCTCTTCCTGAGTCGACCATTCAATTTCCAGAGAGGATTCTTTTAAGCTTTTTAACAATCTTTTGGCCCTGTTTTTACAGGCAGAAAAATTATCATCAACAATAAAGACATGTTTGTTCTGCTGGGAGGGATCAGAAGTTATCTCCTGAAGATCGGACACTACCTGTACAGAATTTCTCTTCCTTACTTTTCTCCCGAACATTTCCACAACCGAACAAAATTCACAGTCATTGGGACAGCCCCGGCTGGTTTGATAGGGAATATAAGGGATATCCTGATAATTTTCTATGAGGGAAAAGTCGGGAGCGGGGATCTGTTCCATGTTCGTCGGCTCACCCTCATCATTGTGAAATATCTTATCCCCTTTTTTATAGGAGATACCCCTCACCTTATCCAGGCTTTCTTCTTTCCTCAAACAGGAGATCAATCTTACAATAGTGTTTTCTCCCTCTCCTCTCACAACAATGTCCGCTCCATTTTTCAAAGCTTCTTCAGGCATCATACTCACATGAACTCCGCCCATGATGATGGGGGCAGAGGGATTAATATTATTGATTTTTTCAGCCAGCTCATAGGCTCGGGGGGCCAGAAGAGTCAATACACTCAGGCCCACTATATCCGCATCTTTTACCGCTCCCCAGTCCACCTCTGAAAAGTTTTCACAGAATATCTTCACGGCTATACCCATGTTTTCGAGTATGGCACCGAGTATGGGCAGCCCCAGCAGCGGCATCTGTACCGAACTAAAGAAATTATATCCCGGTGATTCGGGTTCTATCAATACAGCTTTCTCTATTTTCAAGTTTTCCACTCCTCCTCTCTGCATTTTGAAGCCAGAGATTTTAATTTAGTTCCCCTGCTTAGGTTTAGTCTGCGGCCATGGACCTGATCCTGGCTTCGAAATTTTTCGAGTATCACTTCGCCTTATAGCTTCCTATAATAAGAGGTGAGCAGCTATCGCTTTACAGGCATATGTCGTAAATTTCACCAGCGGTTATGGAGAAGATCCTAATTTGTTAAACTGACATTATCAAATTTTCATGTAAATTTCAAATTTACTGAAAAAAATCTCCGCAATTTTATGCAATAATTATGCCCGGGAGGGTAAATATGAGCGGAGAAAATAAAAAAAACCATTTATCATCGGGATTATGCGGTGAAGGGGAAAATGCAAAATGTCAGTCATGCATTATAGAGGGCAAGCTGCACTGTCGGCCGAATAAAAAGCAAACCTACTTTTACTGGCTCAACCTCATCCCCACTATTTTCACAGGAGTATTTGGCCTGATACTGGCCTCTATAATTGTTCTGGAAATAATGTGGCCGGTCATAATCACAGGCCTGGCCGCTTTCATTTTCTGGGGATTGGGCCTCGAAACAAAACTGCTCTGTTCGCGATGCCCCTATTATGGGAGCAGCCAGAATAAAATCTCCTGCTGGGCCCTTCGCGGCTATCCCCGCCTGTGGGAATATGTATCCAGGCCTCTATCCAGAGGGGAAAGATTTCTTTTAAGATTTATTTACGCTCTAATTGTTATTGTAGGTGCAGGGACAATGCTGAGAGCAGTGCTCTATATGATAAGAAATATGGAGACATTCGGATCAATAGCTATCATGGGCCAATCAGGTGTTTTGATTGCATTCATACTCTCCGGAATAAATCTTCTTAATGTTAAAAAGAAAGTTTTTTGTTCGAAATGCGCAAATTTTTACTGCGCCTTAAACTCCGTTCCTGATGAAGTAAAAGAGGATTTTGCCACAGTGCATAAACCCCGGGAAGGGTCTTCAAAAAAATAGTGAAATTCATTAAACTTTATCTTTCGGGGCTTTGCAATTATAGCATTTTTTTACAGCTACAGTTAGGAAGAAATGCCTTATTTTATTTAATTGTATTTAATCGCTTTCTTCATCATAACCCAGGTAAAAGAAAAATGAAATTAGAAAGGCTCCTCCGGCAAGAAGAGAAGTATAGTATATTCCCTGCCTGGTTACCTCTTCGGGCTCGGCAATAACCGCCTCCAGCAGACCAATACCCTCTCCGGCAACGAGCAGCACGGGCACTAAAGCTATGGATAACAGGAAAGCAAGTTTTAGAAAAAATCCCTGGAGGCCAAAAAATAGCCCCTCCACATACTCATCCTCTCTGCTGCTAAAGTTTGCTGCTATTTCGCTGAGCATAGCAGGCGGAAAAATAAAAGCGGCTCCTGATACGGGTATTCCAAAGAGTAAAAAGAGGAGAAAACCTGCCTCTTCGGGCAGTTCCCTGCCCAGGCGGGTTAAAAGCAGTGATAAAACCACCATAATCAGCAGAAAAATTAGCAGCAGTTTCTTATAACCGGCTTTCCTGCTCAGCTTATTAATCGGATAAAAAGCCGCTGCAGCAGCAGCAAAAAGCAGGCCAGAAGCAATAGTAATGGCAGTAGGTCCGTATCCCATTATATCCTCCACATAATAATTTATCGTTGCTCTTAAAGTGTTAAATCCCAGGAAAAAGAATGTGAGTCCAAACAGATAAAAAATCAGAGACCTGCTCTTAAAAACATAAGTAAAACTTTTTTTAAAGCTCGTATTGGAACTTACACCGCCGGAGTATTTTACCTCATCAATTTTCCAGATCATAACAACCAAAGACACGACCATAACCAGACTTAAAATTATTACCATACCTCTGACGCCCCGTTCATCGCTGCCGTTGCCCAGCACAGATATTAACCAGCCCGGCAAAATCATGGCAAGAGCTGTAAATAAAAGTCGAAAGACTGACTGCCAGGTGGAGAGATTTAGCCTCTCCACTCTATTTGATGCCAGTTCCGGAATAAGAGCGTTATAAGGAGCACCCACAATGGTATAAAATATAAAGAAAAGGCAGCCAACCACAGTTAAATACAGGAAAAGTATCATCTGACTGCTCTCGCGGGGAGGAAAGAAAAACGCCACCGTCAGCAGCGCCAGAGGAATTGTGCCAATAGCTATGAAGGGAAGCCGCCGGCCAAACTTTGTGGATGTCCTATCTGAAAAATATCCTACTGCCGGGTCAGCAATCATATCAACAAATCTAGATAAAACCAGAGCCAGAGAAATCAGAACAGGGGGCATAACAGGCCTAAGCTCAGAGGCTGCAGGAGGCAGATAATAATACAATAGCCACTGAGCAAATATCTGGTCGGCAATTGCGTAGCTAACTCCCAGACCATATATAATCTGAACTCTTCTGGGCAGAGATAGGTCTCCGCCGCTGTCACCCGATATATCACCTGGCAAACTGTGTATGCCTCCTTATAAATTTCCGGTTCTTCTCCACATCAGTTAGGAAGATATGAGGCTCCGCTCACAATGAAATTAGCCCCATACCTTTTCTGCAATTGCATTATTATCCACGCTAATTATTAACATCTACTCCTCCAAATATTACCAGACAATTAATAATTAAAGTGGGAGCTTCAGTTTCCATATTTTCTGCCGCATTATCATCATCGCTATTTTTTCTACGGCCGGTGTTATCATCCCAGCCTCCAAAAATCGGAAGCCCCTTTATTATCACACGCCAGTTCTCCGGAACATAGATATCATCACCGCCAAACATGGCAAAAATATCAAAGCGGGCCGAATTTTCATGCATTTTAGCTTCGCGCAGGTCTATATCTGCCCCTCCAAAAAGTGATATGCTGCTGCCACCCCGAAAATCCTGTGAAATCACTCTGCTGCTGGAACCGGAAAATATATTTATTGTATTTAACGAATCTTTGCTTATCTCGTGAGGGCGCCCCCTCCCGCGCAGCAGCAACCATATTCCCAGCAAAATTAATGCGACCGGCCAGAAGCCGATCTCTGCTATAAAATCCACCGACTCAAGATTGCGCAGCAAAAAGAAGACACCTGCCAGCAGGACAATTACTCCTCCCACTTTCCCCGCTGGATTGGTGAGAAGATTGTAAATTCCAGCCAAAATCAGGACAACAGGCCAGTAGGTGGAGATGACCGGCCAAAATTCAATGTCCATCAGACCCAAATTACCAAGAATAATTAATATGCCAAAGACAACAAGTATTAATCCCAGTATTCTCTTGCCGTTCACTGTTATCCCCTCCATAAAATGACAGGCTTAATATTTGGCCTTCTCTCAACGCCCTGATATAAAATTCGTGTTTAATTTGATTTCACCTGCAGAGTTTTTTTATTACGGGGAAAATTTTTCCCGGGGAGAATCAATTTCATCGGCGTATGGTTTAATATCCAAAAGCGGAGTTCCCTCTATTGCATCCAACCCCTCAACAATTAGCTCATTTTGCCTGCGCTCGATTAGTTTAACCAGAGTAACACCGATAGGATTGGGTCTATGTGGTGAACGTGAGGCAAAGACTCCCCTGACCCCACCATATCGGCGAGGTCCAACCAGATCATAATCTCCAGATTCATGAAGATGAAAAACAATCTTTAAATAATCGTATTCCTCAATTTTATCGAGCCCTTCCGCATATTCATCATCTACTATAACTTTGCTTTTCTCCTTTTTCATTTCATCAGGGTCAGCACTCTCTTCAAATTCACTCCTTATAATTCCTATTGGCGTCATCTTCATTATTTACTTCCCCCTTTTCGGTATGTCGTGTCAATAAAATCCGGTTAAATTTAGCCTTTCAACCTCCAAATCTCTTTTATATATTATCCTATTATAATTTATTACCTGTCACTGCCCTGCATATCGATTTCTCCATAAGTTCAGCAGCCCTCTCCCCGAGCAGAGAGAGATCACATTTTTTATCTCCTGTAGAAAGAGCATATACAGTGTCTCCATCCATCATAGTGTGAGCAGGCCTGACTGCTCTTGCTATGCCATTTTGAGCAAACTGAGCCAGTTTTTTTGCCTCTGAACTGGAAAGAGCAGCATCGGTAGCAACCACCCCCAGCAGAGTATTTTCTGAGGCCATATCCTTTTTCGCATCCATCTCCTCCATTATATCTGCTGTCCTGTAAAAAGTCCCTTCATTTCTATCATAAACTCCGGCCAGTACCTTACCAGTTTCAGGATCTATAACCTCTCCCAGGCAATTAACTACAGCCATTGCCCCCAGTACAGTTCCATTTTTCAGGCGCAGCGAAGCTCCAGCCAGCCCTCCCTGCATGGAAAAATTTTCTCCCTTTATATTGCCCACCGTGGCTCCGCAGCCTGCCCCCACGTTTCCCCTGGATTTATCTCCGACCCTGGCCCTATCTGCAGCTTCATAACCCATTTTTTCGTCCGGAAAATCAATTTCTCCGCAGTTCAAATCATATATGACAGATGCAGGCACAATGGGCACCGCTATCGTGGAAGTTTCAAAGCCCACATTTTTTTCTCGCAGATATTGCATTACTCCTCCAGCCGCCTCCAGTCCAAAAGCACTCCCTCCAGTCAAAAGTATGGCATGAACACTATCTACCTTCATTTCTGGCTGCAGCAGCACATTCTCGCGACTTCCGGGGGCCCCGCCTCGAACATCGACTCCCCCTATTGCACCATTTTTCCCGGTCAGAACAACAGTGCAACCCGTTTTTGTCTTCTCATTATGGGCATGCCCTACTTTAATGCCATCCACATCGGTCAGTGTATCTTTTTTCATTGATTAATACCTCCCAAATTCGTCATACTCCAAATGGATTTCAGGTCAATGGGTAAATATCTGGTAAACTGGAAGCAGTTGAATACAGCAAAAAAATATCACCGCCTCTGTGGAGTAGGCGGTGACACTGGTAAGGTTTTTTCCATCAGGGTATTTCCTGTCTGGCCTCATATTTAATCTCCAGAGCCTGCAGATAACTCTCCAGTGAGGAGATTTTATCGTCCAGATTCGGCCATCCATTCCAGGTCAGCCAGGCACGGGGAGCATAAAATGGTATTATTCTTATTTGATTTCTTTCTTCGTGAAAGTCAAGCATCTCAAGATACATCTCCTTCTGCTTTGGGGTAAACCACTCCATATCTGTTCTCTTTTTTACATTATCTCTTCGTTTTTCATAAAGCTCCGTTATTACTTCTTTATCACTTAGTCCCCTGCTCTGGAGGTGTTCAGTAACTCCTTCCTCTCTTACTCTAATTATTTGTTCTTCATCCTCGAGATCCATAACTTCCAGAGCATCCCTGTAGCTTTCAAGGGAGGAAATCTTATCCTCTACGCGTGGCCATTCCGGCCAGGAAAACCATGTCTTTGGTAAATACTGAGGCATTATCTGCACAAGTCCCTTTTCCTGATGATAGTCAATAGTTTCCATATGAGCTTTTCCTGTTTCAGATGAGTATAAACCCAGATCAACCTGTTTTTCAACTATGCTCCTTCGCAGATCAAAAAGTCTCTCCAATTCTCCTGATCCCTCTCGATTAGCTTCCACGGCTTCAACAGAGTAAAAACCCACGGTCAGAAAAATAGCAAAAAGCAGCGCAAAAATAGCAAAAAGTGCAAACTTTTTCCGGATCATGGACATCACACCCCAAATGTTTTTTCCTTCAGGTCTTCACTTTTATTTTACAGCAAAAATACAGCCAATAAAAGGGAGAAATTTTTATCCTTTCTGCAGGATTTCACCGGAACAGCTAAAATAATGTATAAAGGAACAAAATATTTTGTTCAGCATACTGGAGATACAAAACTTCATTCACAAGGAAATTTCCCTCTGGTTAAGCATTATAATGAAAATATTTTACGATATCCCTCAACGAATAACAGGAAGAACCGTTAGTGTTCATTTTTATAATGCTTCTTCACTTAAGCCATGTAATCATTAAATACATAAGTCTTCGTTCGAGAAAATCACAATCGATCTCACAGGAGGTATAATTATTTTGAAAGCAAAAATTCTGAAACCCGGTCTGAAAAATATTTTATCAGGAAGTAAATTTTTTATTATTTCACTGCTAATAACTACAGTAGCTGCTCTAATTTTTATTCCAGTTACAGGATTTGGTTCCAGATTACTTTCCAGCACATCTGTTGAGGCAATAATGCCGGATATAGAAGAAGAGGAAGGGTTGCCCGTTTTAATGTATCATCATCTTGCTCCGCCGGACGCCGCCGAGTGGATTTTTGAAGACAACGAAGCGGTTATCACAACAGAGCAGTTTCAGCAGCAGATGGAATTGCTGGCAGAGCTCGATTATGAAACTCTGACGGCCTCAGATTTGCGAAAGTATATAAAAGGCGAAAAAGATATCCAGGAGAGGTCGGTGGTTTTAACCTTTGATGATGGATATGAAAGCAACTATCACTACGCATATCCCGAACTGAAAAAGCACGATCATCACGCCCTATTTTTTATAATAATTTCATATATCGAAGACAACAAAGAAGATGATTTTGACCCCGAAGTTTTGACTCATATGTCCTGGGAACAACTAGAGGAGATGATCGATGACGATGTTGCAGAAGTTCACCATCATTCATATGACAGCCACACTCATAAACCCATCAATAAAGACGGATTTGAGGAGCCTGCTATGGCCCGACCTATCTGGCTGGAAGATGAAGAGCGGAGGGAGACAGAAGAGGAGTACAGAGAACGAATACGAAAAGATATAAGAAAGGGTAAAGAGGTTACCCGGAAAAAGTTGGGTCAGGACCCCTGGGCTCTTGCCTATCCTTACGGTCGGGGGGCAGAAGATATAGCCGTGGAGGCAAAGAGAGAGAGTATAAGAATGGGAATCGGTATCGAACCGGGCTGGGTTCAGCCGGGAGATGATATCTGGGATGTTAACCGCATAAACGTATCCCCCGGCTGGTCGCTGGAAAATTTTGCTCAAGCTCTGGGGGAAGAACCGGAAGTTGTTGAAATAATAGATAAATAATTTCAACCTTATGGCAGCTTTTAATCAAGCAGTTTTTCCTGCAAAGCTCGCAGCTGATATATTATAGAATCTTTATCTACTTCAACCATGTCAGTGGTTATAATTTGTCCCTGATTAATTTCTTTCCTGACAATTGCACCGCTGCACAGACCGAGGGGTAATAGATTTTCTTTGCGGGCTCTATCCGCTTTTGCCACCGAACCGCGTACCGTATAACCTCCCATGCCATCAATTTTATCGCCCGGTTTTAGGTCTTTTTTTGCTTCAGTTATAACTTCCGTGACCAGCCCTGCTTCCGGAGCAATATCCGCCTCTTCCATCATAACCGCCCGGGCGGCCGTTAACGGGGTTTCAAGGCTTACCAGATGGTAGGGACGATAAAGAAGATAGTTGGGACCTGACCCCATTTTTGAATAATCCAGGCAAAATTTAACCCTTTCATTATCCATGGTAACAATTACGAAAACTCCCGGAGCAACGTTGCCCAGGGAATAATCCACAACACCTGTATTGTTCAATATACCTCCCTTTTCTCCGGCAGAAAAAATATCAACCAGTTCGTCAAGGTTAGCCTCTGGACCATGCATTCCCCTCACATCAATTTCAAGTCCAGTTGCATTGGAAACTGCTGCCATTTCAACCATGGTTTTGCTGCCTTCAACAAAGGAAGTAAGCATCTTAGCTGACATCCCGCGTTCTTCCGCCTCATCTTTGAGATCATCAGGAGTGGCAGAAGGCCGCAGAGGATTATTTTTCCCCTTGCCTGCGGCTACAATTTCGTAGCCCAGGCTGCAGGCAAAGTCATAAAGCTCCATAATGGCCGCAGGTTCATCTCCTGCCGCACCGGTATACACCACCCCGGCGCTGTCGGCAAGATTTTTTAAAATAGGCCCCACACAAACATCTGCTTCCACGTTCATCATAACTATATGTTTACCATTATTTATGCTTTCCAGACCGAGTTCAGCTCCTACCTCCGGCACTCCTGTGGCGTCGATAATAACATCCAGGCAGTTTACCTGCGGGAGAAGATTGGAATTTTCAGTAATTACCCTTTTTCCCTTTTCTAAGGCCAGCTGAATTTTACCCGCGCTTCCCTCTCTTGATATTTTTTTGCTGGAAAAACCGCTCATTTCGTACGCCTCTTTAGCATTTTCAACATCCGTATCTGCTGCAACAGCCACTTTGATACCATCCATTAGCAGGGTCTGATTTATGATATCAGTCCCCATCTGGCCGCAGCCAACTAGCCCCAGTAAAATTGGCCGTCCTTTTTTTTCTCTGTCGCTCAACTTATTTCTCAAATTCATACTGCATTCCTCCTTACGTATAAATGTAAAATTTATAGACTTAATTGAAATGACCTGCTGCCAGACCTTTTGCTAAATATTCTCCAGAAGATCACTCACAATCTATATTAATCTCCCAATTAATCTACTTACAATTTGAATGAAACTAAAATATAGTATAGAATAAAAGAGTAGAAATGACGTTTTTGGCCAGAAATTAAACTGTCCACAATATTTAGTTAACTATTATTATTTCTACTATTTCCTGATTTTATCTGGCTTAAGTGTATTAAAACAAAATAAGGAAGTCAAATTTTGGCGGGAGGGTATTAACCTGTGAGCAATTTTATGATAATGAGCGATTTTGATGGAACAATTACAGTTCAGGACACAAATAACAGCCTCTTCGACGACTTTATTCCAGACAAAATATCCAAAATAATGGAAAAGTATGAGCAAAACAGGGAAAAACTCGGTGTTCGCTTTATTTTAAAGGAGGGATACCAAAATCTAAGTTTGAGCAGAAAGGAATACAAAGAATACGTGCGGGAAAATATAGATATCGAGCCCACCTTTCCAGAATTTTTAAGCTTTATTCGCACCAACCGTATCCCCTTTGCAGTGGTAAGCGGGGGTTTTATGGAGGGCGTCAGGACAACATTCGACTGTCATAATATCGACATAGATTTTCCCCTTTACGCAAACAGGCTTCTCTTTCCTGAAGAAAGAGAAAATCAACAAGGTCCGGATAGCGGCATCAAAATTAAATTTATGCATGAAAAAGAAATAGCTGACAGGGATTTCGGCCCGGTTTCGCTGGCGAAGGACATAATTATAGAAAATCATCGTCAGGAGTTCTCCTCCATCGCATATCTGGGAAACGGCCGCACTGACATTCAGGCAATAGAGACAGCCGACAACCTGCTGGCAAAAGCCGGATCATTTCTCGACCGGCACTGCTCTTCTATAAATGTGGAATATCATTCTTTCAGCGACTTCAGAGAAGCGCTGGAAATTATCCGAAACATATATTCTTTGTAGGTAAATTTTTTTCGGCCACATAGCCTGCTGAATTTTGTTTGCATATTTTTGCCCGGATCAGGTCCATGGCCTTGTGTCCCCGGCTCAGTATGCGCAGGTCTTAGCTTGAGCTTAATAATTATTGGGAACAAAACCAAAGCTGACAGGAGATGATATTTTTGCACCTACCGGACAGTATGAAAATAGGAGAAGACGGAATGCTGCATATTGGCGACATAAGTGCGGAGGATCTGACAGCAAAATTTTCCACTCCTCTTCTGGTGCTGGCTGAAAATGAGATTAGAAAAAATGCTGCAGATTATAATCACTCCCTGACAAAATATTATCCCGGAAAGTCCCGTGTGCTGTATGCCAGCAAGGCTTTCTCCTGCCGTTCTATTTATAAAATTATTGAAGATGTGGGACTTGGCACTGAAGTGGTTTCAGGGGGAGAGCTTTATACAGCCCTGAAATCAGGCTTCCCACCGGATAAAATATATTTTCATGGCAATAACAAGACACCTGCGGAAATAAATATGGCCCTCGAAAATGATATCGGTGGCTTTTTTGTCGACAATTTTCAGGAGGCCGATATGCTTCAGGATGCAGCACAAAAAAAGAATAAAAAGATCAATGTTATTATCCGCATTAAACCTGGAGTCAAAGCTCAAACCCATGAATACATGATTACCGGCGATAATATATCCAAATTTGGAGTGGGCATCGAAGATGGAAAGGCTTTCAGGCTGATAAAAAAAATTTTCGAGAATAATAATCTCGAGTTAAAAGGGTTACATGGACACATCGGATCCCAGATATACGAAGAGAAAGCCTATGTTAAACATGCACAGATCCTATTTTCCTTTATGGCTGAGATTAAAAATACTACTGGTAGAGAGCTGTCAGTGCTAAATCTGGGTGGCGGTCTGGGTGTTGCCCAAACCAAAGAAGACCGTGATGTATCCATATCTCATTTCGTAAAAATCCTATCCGAAACAGTTTTAAAAGAAGCAGAAAAACACGATCTGGCCCTGCCAGAACTGATGCTTGAACCCGGACGCTCTCTTCTTAACAGCTCTGGCATCACCCTCTATACCGTGGGAACCATCAAAAAAAGCCCTCAGGCTCCAACATATGTAGCCGTGGACGGCGGCATGACGGACAATATACGCCCCGCCCTCTATGGAGCAAGATATAGCTGTTTTCTGGCCGGCAGGAATGAGGGCAGCCGTGATAAAATTGATGCTAAAATTGCAGGAAAATGCTGCGAGTCGGGAGATATTCTCATAGAGAATGCTGAAATCAGAGAGCCGGAACCAGGAGATATTCTCGCTATTCCGGCCACAGGAGCCTATACTTATTCTCTCGCCAGTAATTACAACAGCATTCCCAAACCGGCAGTTGTACTTGTAAAAAACGGAGAAGCCTATAAAATTATTGAAAGAGAAACCTACGATGATTTATTAGCTCGCGATAAAATACCTCCCCACCTAACCTGAAGTTTCTCTGACACCAGTATTATGAAATCGTTATTGAAAAATGCTATATTAGAAAGATATAATTTGTCAACTCGCTTTAATGGAGCTATGAAGCTTCGTTCACATGAAATTTTCCCCTGCTTCGGCTTTGTTTCCGACCACGGACCTGATCAGGTTTACAAAAAAACTTCCAGTGTTACTTCGCTTCATTGCTTCCAGGTATAATCATAAGGGATATTTGATAAGCAGGGAATATCCACAGCACATTTACCGCATATTTCCAGAAGATCGGTCTGAAAAAAACTGGCATTTTCCTGACATCTCTGGTGGCATTTATTCCTGTTATAATCTTCCCCGGTCAATGCACCAAAAATACAATCTTCTATGCAGGCCCTGCAGAAGCAGCTGCTGTGATTGGCAGGCGCCAACCCGAAGAGATGTCCACACTATTCGAAAATTTCTCCACTTTTTCTTCCACAATACTATCAAATTCCCTCCGGAACTTATTCATAATTAATCCCTCCAAAAATTAAATCTGCAATTGCACCTGAAGACAAACATGTCAAATAATAAAAGGCAGCCGATATGAGCTGCCTGTAATGATTCAACGATACGTTTATGGTTCTTCTTGCACTTAATTCTTAAATCGTTGTATCAAAATTAGCTTATTAAGACCTGATCCGGGCTTCGAAAAATCTCGGGTATCACCTTGCCTTATATCTTCTGTTTAAATGTAAAATCTGTCGAAAAATCAAAAGACAAGAAATACCTCTAAATCAGCCTTTTTACGTATCTGCCACTCTATGTAAAAAAACCTGGACTCCTATATCAGCGTGGTTCCACCCTGAACCTTATTGCAGTCCTCTCCTCATTATCAATTTCAATATCCACAAAACCGGGAACGGCAATTAAATCAACTCCAGATGGAGCTACATATCCCCTGGCAATAGCTATAGCCTTTACAGCCTGATTAATTGCCCCAGCTCCAATTGCCTGCATTTCCGCTGAACCTTCTTCTCGAATTAATCCGGCAAGTGCACCAGCTACTGAATTGGGATCAGAATCCGAAGCAACTTTTAAATCTGCCATAATAACTGCCTCCATTTTAGATTTATTTATTGTAATCCTGTAAAGTAGACTATAATAACCTTCGGACTCAGCATATATTATATCTTTCAATAAAACTATTCTCTATAAGGAAAATAATTCCTGCAAAAAAGGAAAAAATTAGTCCTCTCTTTCCTCTTTATCCTCATCTTTATTAACGACCACCCTGGCCACCCGTATAGGTTTAAATTTGCTGTGAAAAACCTGATTGACCATGCTAAATATAACCAAAATCAATATCATATTAACCAGTCTACCACTGTAGGCTGCATTCAAAGCCAGACTGCCGGCGGCAAGCCCCAGAGTAAATTGAATTATGTGTTTTATGCCCAGAGTATTGTTAATAAAATTGTGGACTTTAGCGTAAAAAATTGCAAGCAGTAAACGAAGCAAAATTTATCCTCCTTTAAAGTCCAGCAAAAAATTGAAAAGAGGCTCGGTTCTCTACTACTATTCTATACTTCACAATAATTTCCTGCATTGCCTGTAGACATGCTTTAAAAATAAATAAAAGCAACAAACAAATAAATCGTACTGGCTCATATGAATGGCTGTGTCGGCAGGAAATGAGCATTAAGAAGGAAAAAATTGGATTAAATTCAGCCAGAATCAGGTGATAATCTCATAATTTGAAACAAAAATCTCTATTTCTACATCTCTTACGTAATA
>CAZVZM010000015.1:0-34652 GCA_964630835.1 uncultured Halanaerobiaceae bacterium | reverse complement strand
ACAGGATTTCCTGGACCCACTGGAGGATTTTCTCAATAACAGGGATTTCTGGTTGAATCAGAGCCAGGGACTGGCATTATTTCGGAATAAACATGTTTTCGAATACTACCGACTGCCTCTGAAGTTCAACTCAACAGTACACCTGGAAAAATACTTTTATATTTCACCTCTTATCCCGGAATTTTTTTCTGAAAAGCACTTTTATCTTCTGGCAATAAGCAGAAAATCATGTCGAATTTTCGAAGGCACACCTCAAGAAATTGAGGAGCTGGAAATTGAAGATTTACCCCAGGGGGTGGATGATGTAATAGGAGATGAGGACAGACAATCCTCAACCCAGCAACACTCTGCCGCCAGAGGAGGCAAATCAGTCATACATCACGGCCATGAGGATAGAGCTCAAAAAGAAAGCGGAGAACTACAGAGGTATCTCAAAGAGGTGGACAGGGCGATATCCCCCGCTATTAAAGACGGAGAAACTCCCGTGCTGATAATGTGTGTAAAAGAGCTCTTTCCCAATATCAAAAAAACTATGAATATCCCTCATATGATGGATGAGTTTATCCACGGCAGCCCGGATAAACTTTCGTCCCGGGAACTTCTTGAAAAAGCTTCCGATATCATGAAGCCCTATTTTAAAAGGCCACACAAGAAAATTTCACGAAAATATCAGGAGCTGGAAGGTTCAGAAAAAACTTCATCTCGACTGGAGGATATTGTTCCTGCTTCTTATCAGGGGCGCGTGGATTCGTTGATTGTCCATGGAGAAGAAAAATATTATGGTGTTTTTAAACCGCAAAAAGATAAACTGGAAAAAAATATTTCACCTCCACAGGGCTACGATTTATTTAATTTTGCAGCCTTAAACACTGTCAGAACAGATGGAAAAGTTTTTCTTATGGAAAAAGACGAGATGCCTGTTGAGTCCTCAATTTGTGCAATTTACAGATATTGATTTGAA
This sequence comes from uncultured Halanaerobiaceae bacterium, assembly GCA_964630835.1. GTDB lineage: Bacteria > Bacillota > Halanaerobiia > Halanaerobiales > Halarsenatibacteraceae > Halarsenatibacter. The sequence continues at coordinate 33,691 of CAZVZM010000015.1, read as the reverse complement.
AATATATCCAAAACAAAAGACACCGCTCAAAATCATTCAAGCCGGCTTTCGCAGGAAAGCCGGCTTTTTGCTTGCAGCCGGTAATTTTCGTTTAAGTCCACTATCATAATACTGACATATTGCCGTATAAATATTTACGGTTCTTCTCCAAAAGTTGGTAAAATTTACGACATATGCCGAAAAGCGATAGTTACTCCCGGGAAAAATTTCATTGTGAGCGGAGGCTTATAGCTTCCATCTATTTGCCTGAAAATAAAGATTAAGGTGTTAATTCCATTCACCTATACTATTTCCAATATATCTTTCCCAGGTTCGCTCTCTAAATTTTTCATCAACATCACCATAAATCCAGCCAAATAGATTTCCCATATTGGCATGAGTCTTATATCTGTATGCCCCCGTATATAGATCTCCCCCAACAGCATCATCCCATCCTTTAAGAAAAGCTCGCCGTCTGCTTTCGTCCGGTTTTTTTCTTATATCGATAAATTTCTCCTGACCGCGCTCCCGGGATACTTCCAGGTTATCGGATTCAAAATCACTGTATTCAATTACCTTTATATTATTTTTATCACAAAAATCGACGAGGTTTTTGTTGCTTTCACTGCAGAGCAAAATTTTTTTCAGGCTGGCAGGAGATAATTGTTCTTGGACCAGACTGGATATTACCAGCAGATTTCCCGCAGTTTCACTGTTAAGGGTAGGGCAGGATTCAATAACTTTAATACTGCTTCCGGAAGATTTCTTTTCCAGGCGAGTTATGGTATAATCTTCAGGGAGCAATATTTCGCCGCTGCCATCTTCCAGCAGTAGGCTAAAAATATTAATAGGTTCACTTATATCTCCGGCATCACCCAATTTTACCTTAAGATACAACTGTCCGGGATTTTGATTGTAATATTTTTTTAAAAGTTCCTCTTCGAAGGTTACCGGCTGCCACATATTTTAATATCCCCTCTCTATTGTTTAAATATTTGCCTGCCAGAGACAATGAAAGCTCTTAAATTAATTATATCAGGACCGTTGCCAGGCAGCAACCTTCTAAAGTCGAGAGGTAATGCTGGTTTCTGAAATATTAGATGCTTTTAAAAACAGTTATTGTAAAAGGATCTTCTCCATAACCGCTGGTGAAATTTACGACAAATGCCTGTAAAGCGATAGTTACTCCCGGGAAAAATTTCATTGTGAGCGGAGCCTTATAGCTTCCATGAATGTTAAAAATTTCTCAAAGCAATTTAAAAAACCCCGGAAACCTGGCCGGTCTCCGGGGATAATTCAGCTTAATTATTTAAAAAGCAAAGTGTTTATTCTTCCTCGTCAAAAACCCAACCTGCTTTTTCAAGGGCATTCTCTACTGCTTCTATCCACATTTCGGAGCTACCTGTAGCTCCAGTATAGGTATCCACATCCGGGCTGTCTGCTTCAATGAATCTTTCAGGAAGTTCCTCCTGTGCTTCATGAAATTCGTCCCAGGTATAATCCTCATCCTTATATTCTTCACCATCTGTAACCTCTTCAAGTCTTACATCTACTATGCTTTCCTCTTCAACTGTAACCCAGGCAATGCCCCAGCTGCCGTTATCCTCCGGGGAACGGCCCATAAAGGTACCGGAAAAAGTTTCTATGCCTTCTGCCTTCTGCAGTGCCATATTTACCGCATCCATGGCTTTCTCGCTGGTGCCAGTGGCTCCAGATATTATATCCACATCTGAACTGTCCGCCTCAACAAATCTTTCCGGCAAGACCTCCATTGCTTCATGCCATTCATCCCAGGGATAATCTTCACCCTTTGCTTCAGCAAGATCATTGTATTCGACCAGGTTGACAGAAGTAATCTCATTTTCAGAGATCTCAACTACAGCTTCTACATATCCACGTGAATCTGCTTCTGAAAAACCTGTATACTCCCCATCTTCCATGTATGAGTCAGCCTGCCCAGTAAAACCCATGCCAATCACAACTGCCAGAGCTAATACACCTATGAAAATTCTTTTCATTTAAATACCCCCTAGAGTGATGTGATTTGAGTGAATCTAAGAACCTGTTGAAGTCAAGCTCTCCCGGCTATTTCTTTATGACCCATGCATTATATATCAGACCCATACATTATATATGATATATTTTTGCCGGTAAAATGTCAACCGTTTTACTTGATTTTACCTGGCCCTTTTAAAATTTATTCAGCAAATCAAAAGCTGCCTCAATTTTTATAGTAAAGGGGCTGCTCTGTTTTTGATGCGATACCAGACAATACCGATGATTTCATGTAATATTTTGGTGGATCTACTTAAGCTGTTCGCAGAGGGGATAAAATTTTTCACCCCTCCCGGCCTGTCCTGAGACAAAAACTCAGCCGGTACTGTCTCTACATTTTCAAAATGACGAGAAAATTCCTGTTCAGCCCTTCTGAGGTGCCAGGCAGCGGTTACTATAACCACCAGACTTTCACTGTTAATACCATCCAGATTAAGAAGCCTGAGGGGGTGTTCAGCTGTATTGCTTGAGTAAGCTTCTATTTCAACTGCAGCGGAAGGCACATTCATCATAACCGCCTGATTCTTCATCAACCTTCCCATCAAATCCGGCTCCTCATTGCTCAATCTTCCCTGCAATATCATTCGATTAATATCCTGGTCATGAAAAATTTTAGCCCCTCTATACACCCTGTGGATGGTGCTGTCTCCCGGTATATGCTGTTCCTCCGTGAAACCCCTGTATATGCCGCCGCTTAAAACTGTAACTATTGCCCCATTTTCCTCCTGTATTTTTAGCCTGTGCTCCCCGGAGTAAGGACTCTCCCAGTATTCTGCTATTACATCTGCAAAAAAAGGGGTGCTTATTCCCCATAATAATATCACAAAAACAACCAGCAAGTTTAAAATTTTCCTGGCTCTTTTTTGCCGGCTCCACATTTTACCAGTGTCGCCGCGCAGATACAGAAGAAATAAAAGCAGTATAAAAAGACACAGAAAAAGGGGTGAAAGCAGAGATTTTATCATTTTATGCCTGTTCCTCCTCCGATCTTCAGTACTCTGGCCCCTTTACCTCTGCTCATTTTAATGTCCAGCAGGGCTTTATGAGCTTCTCTCAAGGAATAAGTGGTAATTTCTGGAGATATATCAAGTCTGTTTGCAGCAGATATGATACCCTCCAGATCACTTTTCGTTACATTGGCCACAGATTTGATTTCTTTCTCAAGCCATAAATGTTTGCTATATTCCAGATTCAGAAGTTCTTCCCTGTCTCCGGCCCCTTTGCGAATGGCATTAATTACCAGCCGCCCCCCTCTTTCCAGATTTGCCAGAGCTTCCTTTACTGGCAGCCAGGCTGGAGTTGTATCTATAATCGCATGACAGAGTTGCGGAGCTCGATCCCGGGTATCTCCTGCCCAATCTGCACCCAGCTTACGGGCAAAATCTCTCGTTTCCTCCCTGCGAGCGAAAACATATATCTGAAGGCCATCAAATAATCCCCTGGCAAGTTGAAGAACCAGATGTCCGGAAGCCCCAAAACCGGTCAATCCCAAAACTTCGCCTGACGAAATTTCAGCAAGCTTTAAAGATCGATAACCTATGCTGCCGGCACAAAGCAGGGGAGCTGTGCTAACAGGTGAAAGACCTTCGGGAATGCCAACTGCATAATCAGAAGAAATAACCATGTATTCGGCGTAGCCTCCATGGGCATCGCGCCCGGTAGCTTTAAAATCGCGGCACAGATTTTCCAGGCCCTTTCTGCAGAAGCGACACTCACCACATGAGCTAAAAATCCAGCCAGCTCCTGCTCTATCTCCGGAGGAAAAGTTTTCCACTTCATCCCCTGTGCTTTCCACAATTCCTATAACCTGATGACCTGGTATCACCGGCAACTGTGGAGGCTCTGCTCTACCCTCAATCTCATCCAGTTCGGTATGGCAGACACCACAGGCTTCAACAGATATTTTTATTTCTCCAGGGGCAGGTTGTGGCTCTTCGCACTCCTTCATCCTGAGAGGTATGTAATCCGGAGATATATTGCCGGTCTCTGTAATTACCTGAGCCCTCACAAAAATTCCTCCTCCGTAAAAAGAGTGAAAAACTCTAAATCATTGGATCTGTCCACTATTGTTTTTCTGGAAGCTCCTGCCAGTTACCTTCCAAAATTTCGAAATATTTTCAGTATCGCCTGACTTCATGTGTTCTCAAACAAAATACAACAATAGATGGTAAAAGAGCCAGATAGATAAACAGAAATAATATAATGAAGTGAAGGAATTGACAGGTCGGAAAAAGAAATTTTAAATTAGACCGCAATAAATATTAGGAGGTACCAGAATGAGCTGCTCCGGAAGCAGATTTAAAACTATTTTATACTCAAACAGACCCGGAACAAAACTGGCCAGACTGGACGTTGATAAATACAGAGAATGCCTGAAGGAACTTTTTCTGCTCAAAGGAGTAAAACAGCCGTGCAGCGGGCATCCCGAAGGAGATGCGTTTCAACATTCACTTCTGGTCGTAAATAAAGCGGCAAACATAACCTCCTCGGGAATGGTTCGCTATGCTGCCCTTCTTCATGATTTTGGTAAAGTTGCTACCCCTGAAGAGGAGCAGCCTCAACATTATGATCATGAGAAAAATGCATGCGAATACATCCGCTCATTTTCCAGGAGACTGGGTATTTTGCCTCACTGGGAACATGCTGCACAGGTGGCTGCTCGCCAGCACATGAAAGGACACTATTTTCCGCGGCTAAGACCTGGAACCCGGGTGGACCTTCTTACTGAAATTAAAAAATCCCCCCTTTCTTTTAAACAGTTCTGTCAGGTTCTTATCGCAGACGCCCGCGGAAGAGGGAAAGCTTCTTATGAACCTTATTATTTAAAACAGCTAATTGATACCGGACAAAAAATGTTTGAATTATTTCCCGAGGATAGCCGCCGGGATAGCGAACAGCTCAGGGTTGATCGGTGTAACTGGATAGCTGGAAATTTTGATTGAAAAAATTAAAATGACAGCAAAAATCAACAATCACGACTTTACCTCATTTCCCGTAAGACTTCCAGTAAATTATCTTCATTCCAGCTGTCATAAATTATAATATTTCCCGGCTTTTCAGGCAGAGCAAAGCGAATTTCCCCCCTGCGAGCCTTCTTGTCCCGTTTTATAAATTTCATAAGATCCTCTACCTGTCCGGTCTGAGAAGCAGAAATTTTTGTTGGTAGAGAGAATTTATTTAATAACTTTTCCAGCCTGGATATTGCTTCCCCTTCAAGGAGGCCTTCTCTCCATGCAAGTCTGGCCTCAGCCAGCATACCAGCTGCTACAGCTTCCCCGTGTCTGAACTTGCCGGATTCATCTGCCATCTCAAGTGCGTGGCCGACGGTATGTCCAAAATTAAGGCGTGCTCGAATCCCTTTATTCTCTATTTCATCTTTTTTTACAACTTCCATTTTTATTCGACATGAGAGGGTGATCATTCGCTCAAGTGCTCCCGGATCCATTGACTGAATTTCGTCATAATTATTCTCCAACCAGGCCAAAAAATTTGTGTCGAGACCAAAGCCGTGTTTTATAACCTCAGCCATGCCGGATGAAAATTCCCGCTCAGGGAGAGTTTCAAGAGTTTTTACATCAATGAAAACCATCTCAGGCTGATAGAAACTGCCTATTATATTCTTAGCCCGGGGATGATTAACGGCCACCTTTCCCCCTATACTGCTGTCAACCTGAGCAAGAAGACTGGTAGGAATCTGAATAAAATTGATTCCCCGCATATACGTAGAAGCAGCAAATCCGGCCAGATCACCTGCCACACCTCCCCCAAAACTGGCGACAGCAGAACTGCGTTGAAAACCTCTGTCCAGAAGCAGGTCATAAAGGCGTTCAGTTTCTTTCAAACACTTGGAGGTTTCTCCGGGAGTAAATACAGCTTTCTCCACATTAAATCCAGCATCCTCCAGTTTAACCATGATTATATCTCCATAAATATTTTCAACATTACTATCCGTAACAATCATAATTTTATCTGTAGAAGGAAGTGAATCCCGGATGTATTTTCCAGCCCTATCAAAACTGCCTGAGTCAATATAAAGAGAATAACTCCTCTCCCCTAAATCCATGAATAATTCCTGCATATTAGAAACCTCCAGTTATGAGCGAAGAGGTGAACTTCCGGATCTTCTTCTCCCACCAGCTATTCCGGAGAAGGTTCTAAAAATTTATCTGAAATTCTTTTTCTATAATTATTGTAGCTAGCCACTATATCTTCCATATGATCTCCAGAAAATTTGTCGGCAAAGCTTTGCGCGATCTCTATAGCGGCCACCGCTTCTCCCACAATACTGGCGGAAGGAACAGCGCAGATATCTGCTCTTTCCCGGGCTGCTTCTGCGGGAGCACCGGTCTCAATATCAAAGGTGGATAGGGGCTGAGCCAGAGTTGGTATTGGTTTCATGGCTGCTTTTACCCGAATAATTTCTCCATTGGTCATGCCTCCTTCAAATCCTCCGGCATTGTTGCTGCATCGATACAGACCATTTTCCTCATCCCTATGGATTTCATCGTGAAATTTTGATCCCGGCAAAGCCGCCCCACCGAAACCAGCACCGATTTCCACACCTTTGATAGCCTGAATGCTCATCATCGCCCCAGAAAGCTTCGCCTCCAGCTTTTCATCCCAGTGCACATGACTGCCCAGCCCGGGAGGAACGCCGGCAATTATTAATTCAAAAACTCCTCCGGCCGATTCTCCCCTTTCTCTCCACCTATCTATCATCTCTTTCATTTCTTTTTCCTTTTTTTTAGATCTGCATCTCAGATCTGAAGCCTCCACAGCAGCAAAAAAATCTTCAGATGACTCCTCCCCGTCATATTTTGGAGATTCGACCTCTCCGATGCGTGTAACATGACTATAAATCTTTATCCCAAATTGAGACAAAAACTGGCGGCAGACAGAACCTACTGCAGTTCTGGCAGCAGTCTCTCTGGCACTTGCCCTTTCCAGCACATTTCGAATGTCAGAGAAATTATATTTTATTGCTCCGGCCAGATCAGCATGACCCGGTCGGGGACGGGTAACCTTTTCCCGGTCATTGCTGCTTTCTTTATCCCCCTCTATTGCCATAACTTCTCGCCAGTTTTCCCAATCTTTGTTTTTAACAATCAGGGTTAGCGGACTTCCAATTGTTAGACCATGCCTCAGGCCGGATTTAATCTCAATCTTATCCGTTTCTATTTCCATGCGTCCCCCCCTGCCATAACCCCCCTGCCTCCTCATGAGTTGCTCATTGATCTTTTCAATGTCAATCGCAAGTCCTGCAGGAAGAGTTTTAATTATAGCTGTTACCTGAGGGCCGTGAGACTCTCCGGCAGTATAATAAGAAAACAAATATTATTCCTCCCTCACCTCTTCAAATTTTTCTCTCACCCGGGCCCCCTCCTGAAACATATTTCGCAGGGCCGCTCTATCCTCATTTTCCAGGGCATCCACAAATTTATCAATCTCTCCCTGATAAGCCCGCAAAATTTCCAAAACATATTTTTTGTTGGTTAAAAGAATGTCACACCAGATATCTGGGCTGCTCAATGCCAGCCTGGTAGTATCAGAAAAACCGCTGCTGGCCATTTTTAAGTAGCTAAGTTCATCATCCCTGCCGCCGGTGCAGGCAGAAAGAATTGTAGCAGCTATTTGAGGGAGATGACTGATTGAAGCTATGATCCTGTCGTGTTCCTTCGGTTTCATTCCGATAACTTTGCTCCCAAAATTCGTCAAAAATCCCTTGAGTTTTTTAACCTGCGAAATAACATCATGTTCGCTATCTGGCATCACAAGAACATATTTAGCACCTTTAAACAGATCGGCATCGCGGTGCTCAAGACCGGATTTTTCTGAACCTGCCAGGGGATGACCTCCTATAAAATGAACTCCGTCAGTTCCTGAAATGATTTCAATGGACCTGTTCATAATATAATTTTTTGTGCTCCCTGTATCTGTAATAATCGTATCAGAACTTATATAACCACTGATGTTCTCTAAAACTCCGGGAATTTTTTTAACCGGCACTGCCAGAATTACAAGATCAACTTCTTCTATTCCGGGATATTTTCCCCCGGCGGTACAGTAACACCTTTCAGCCAGATCTTTATTTCGGGCCAGCTCAACTGTTTTTCTGTCCAGATCGTAACCAAAAATTTCTCCGGCTCCACCATATTTTTTACAGGCTGCCGCCAGTGAACCTCCAATGAGCCCCAGGCCAATTATTGCTGCTTTCTCAAACTCAGCTGCCAAGCTCTCTCCCTCCTGCCTTAAACCGCAGAATTAATTCTATCATTTACAGCCTCAACATCCCCCATAGCTTCTGATAGGCTCACTATTTCTGCCATCATCTGGCTGAATCTCTCCGGTTTTAAAGATTGCGGACCATCTGAAAGAGCTTTTTTAGGCCAGGGATGAACTTCAACAAGCAAACCATCTGCGCCTGCTGCGATGGCAGCTCTGGCTACGGGTGCAACCAGTTCCCAGCGTCCCGTTCCGTGACTGGGGTCGGCAATCACCGGTAGATGGCTTTTTTCCCGGACCAGAGGAATAGCACTTATGTCCATGGTATAACGTGTTTCTTCGCTGAAAGTTTTGATGCCTCGCTCACAGAGAATAACCTCCTGATTGCCCTGGCTCATTATATATTCCGCCGCCAGCAGCCAGTCTTTAACGGTGGAAGCCATCCCTCTTTTTAACATTACAGGCGTGCTTATATCTCCAAGGGATTTAAGCAAAGAATAATTTTTCATGTTGCGAGAACCAATTTGAATTATATCAGCACAGGAATTAACCAGCTCGAGATGATCTGAATCCATAAGTTCAGTGACAACTTTTAAACCGGTTTTCTCTCTGGCTTCTGCGAGAAGCTCAAGCCCTTTTTCCCCCAGGCCCTGAAAGGAATAGGGCGAGGTTCGCGGCTTAAAAGCTCCTCCTCTCAAAACCTCAGCCCCGGCATCTTTAACAGCTTCAGCTGCAGCTAAAAGCTGTTCTCTTCCTTCCACTGAGCAGGGTCCAGCCATTATTACCGGTTTCTTCCCGCCAATTTTTACTCCATCAATATTTATTACTGTTTTTTCCGGGGCAAATTTCCAGCCTGTCAATTTATATGGTTCCATCACAGGGATGACTCTCTCTACCTGTTCATAGGCTAAGAGCCTTTCCTGCAGCTGTTCCTTTCCTTCCGTTTGCCCAATCAGGCCTATTATAGTTTTTTCTACTCCCCGGGAGAGATGAGCTTCATACCCCTCTTCATCAATAAGTTCAAGTATCTCATCGAGTTCTCCGCTGTCTGCTTCATCTTTCATTATGACAATCATAGAATTTCACTCCACCTCCATAATTTTGTTTTTAAGGATATCAATAAATTGAGGAAATGAATTTGCAATGACTTCACTGCGAGTAATCCTGATAGAAGAATCCGCTGTAAGTCCGGCCACTGCCAGAGCCATAGCTATCCTGTGATCATGGTAACTATCAAGAACAACATCACCTCTCAAAGGAGTGGGCCCATTTATTATGAGGCCATCATCTTTTTCTTTTATGTCAGCTCCCATTTTGTTGAGGGAATCAGCCATAGCAGAGAGCCTATCTGTCTCCTTTACTCTCAACTCCTCTGCATCGCTAATAACGGTTTTTCCCTGCGCTCTGGCGGCCAGCACAGCAAGAATGGGGATCTCATCGAGCATCCGGGGGATAATATCGCCTTCAATTTTAACAGCCTGAAGACTGTCTGCACTAACATGAATATCAGCCACGACTTCCCCACCTATCTCTCTTTCATTATTTATATCAATATCTGCATTCATTCTCTTTAAAACATCCAGAAATCCGCTTCGAGTGGGATTAATACCCGTCTTTTTAACGGTCACTTTGCTCCCAGGAATTATTAAACCAGCCCCCAAAATAAAGGCGGCTGAGGAAATATCTCCGGGCACTTCAATTTCCAGTGGTGAAATCCTGTGATCCCCCTCTGGAAGAGTTATCACTCCTCCATTTACCTCAACATCCACTCCAGCTGCCGAGAGCATTCTCTCGGTGTGATCACGTGAAGGAGCAGGTTCTCTAATTTTCGTTTTTCCGTCTGCAGAAAGTCCGGCTAAAAGAAGGCAGGATTTTACCTGAGCACTGGCAATAGACTGCTCAAAATCAATCCCGCTCAGCCCTCCTCCTTTTACGCTCAGAGGGGCCAGACCACCATCTCTGGTCCATATATCCGCTCCCATGCTGCGGAGAGGGTCAGCAACCCTATTCATGGGGCGGCTCCGAAGCGACCTGTCCCCGCTCAAAACAGAATAAAAATTTAGTCCTGCGAGAAGCCCCGTCATCAGCCTCATCGTCGTCCCTGAATTTCCGCAGTCCAGAACATCTTTGGGCTCCGCAAGTCCATCGAGGCCCTCTCCTTTTACCTCATATTTTCCAGGAGATCTGCGTTCTATCCTTACACCCAGCTCCTTGAGGATATTAAGCGTTTTAAGACAATCATCTGCCTCAAGAAGATTATTTATAGTGCTTTTACCCGGGGCAATCCCTGCAAGAATAAGGCTGCGGTGTGAAATTGATTTGTCTCCAGGCACTTCCAGATCTGCCTGAAATGAATCTGCAGGCTTTATTTCCAGTTCCATAAGATCCTCCTTAATTTATGGCTCCTCTTCATATCACATTTTGAATTTTGTTAGGTTTTATTTTCATAATGATTATTCCTGGAAGTCAGAAGGCTCCTTTCACATGAGCCCGAAAAATTAGAAAAGCTAAAGATATACAAAAACCAGAATCCAATCTGTGCTCCTATCTATAAATCATTTCTGAAAAAATATATAATCCATCAGCCATCGACAGCAGGACCTATTATTCCGCCTTTAGCTCGCCGTATTCTGTTATAATAGTTGCCTTTCCCTGAACCTTAATAGCGGAAGTATGTCTTGTGAACTGGGCCACCATCACTTCTCCTTCGTCCAGTTTTTCCGTATGATGAAATCTCGTATCCTCACCTCTCGTAAGTCCAATAAGAGTGACCCCATCTTCAAGAGCCTTAACCATCACGTAGTCACCGGCAATCTCATTCATTTCAGACATGATTTTCTCCTTTCTACAGCAAATTATTAATTCGTTAAAAATATGATAACCCATCTGCTCCTATCAGTCAAGAAAAAATATAGTGAATTCAAACAAAATTTCACCTGCAAAAAATAAAATCTACAAATTTTGCCTGACTGCTTTCATTTATTCAATAAAAGTTGTATAATAAATATAGGTATCGACGAATTAAACCTGAGTTAATTAAAAATACTGCGGTCAATTTATAGATAAAGATATCGTTCCTTAAATCATCCATCAAAAAAGGAGGAAAATTATGTTTGGACTTGGAGCACCTGAATTAATAATTGTGCTGGTCATCGTGCTGGTTATTTTTGGGCCCAGCAGGCTTCCTGAAATAGGCAGAGCTATAGGTTCCGGGATCAGAGAGCTAAAACAGGCCACTTCGGAAGTTGAAGATGCTGCCAGTATAGAGGAGGATAATTCCAGTACCGAAGAGGATACTGAGTAAATTGCTAATTTGAACCATCATTATCCTCCCGGCATATTTCCTTTATCTTTTCTGCGGCTTCTTCGGATATTGATTCCAGATGCAGATCTCGCTGAGGAAAAGCGATATTTATGCCATTTTGCTGGAATAACTCCCATATTTCCAGCTTCATCTGGCTCTTTATGTTTTCCACACCATTTTCAGGGTCTCTTATCCAGAAGCGCAGTTCAAAATTTACAGTATTGTCTCCAAATTTTCTCAGTAAACAGACCGGCGCAGGACGTTTAACCACCCTGTTTTTGCCTTTGGCAGCATCGAGCATCAACTCTTTAACCAGTTTTAAATCGCTATTATATCCCACTCCCACTTTTAAATCAATGCGAACCAGGTCATCACTGTAGGACCAGTTAATAACTTTATTGGTAATAAAGTGCTCATTGGGTATCAAAAACTCTTTTCCTGACCGGGTTACTACCGACACAAATCGCGAATTAAGAGAGCGAACCTCTCCGAAGACCTCATCTATTTCCACGACATCCCCAGGTTTTATTGACCTGTCCATTATAATAATGATGCCGCTGATAAAGTTGGAAACAATCTTTTGCAGGCCAAAGCCAAGACCGACACCAACAGCACCACCGATAAAGGCAAATGCACTTAAATCCACTCCAATGCTGCTTAAACCGATAAAAAATGCGACAGCATAAATTACAATGCGAATAACTTTCTGCAGAAGAACTCTCACCGAAGGGGTTATCTTTTTATTTTTGCGCAAATTGCGCCTGAAATACTTCTCCAGCCAGCCCGCTCCCCAGAAAAGGAGCATAAATACAAGAACTCCCTGGATTACGAGCATCACTGATAATTCAAGCTCCCCCAGATTAACCTTTACGTCCTCCAGAAAGCTAACAACCATATCGTATATTCCCAGAATATTTAAAACTGCCACGATCCAGACCAGATATGTGAGCATCTCAACCCAGATGTTATCTGGCAAAAACCAGGCTATAAACCTTATAATTAACCAGGCTGTGAGGAGATAACCTGCTATGGCAGTTATGGTAACTGGAAAGGCAAACACTGCTCCCAGAGTATTGTAGATGCCTATAAGCAAAATCAGGGTTAATTGCTTGTATATTTCCTGCCAGAATAAAATGGCTTCATCTGCAGCTTTTCCCGGAAGATGGGAAAGAATTGTCTTGCCCTGAGCCGAAATTTTTCCGCGCAAAAAATAAACTGCTGCGGCAAGAACAACCAAAACCACAAAGGATACAAGGTTATCAATTATAATAATTTCACTCATTAACCATTCATATAGAGCTCCCAGAAGACCGGTCACTTCTTCCCCTTCCATTTCGACCATAATTTCACCTTCCTTCCAGCTGGATGATAATTTACCGGAAGCTAAATTTTTTTCTGAAGCCTCTCGGCCAGCAGGGAGTATCTCTCCTCATCCCTGTTATTGTTTACGGCGATCCCTAACGCTTTTTTGGAACCTATCATTACTGCCAGGTCCCGGGCTCTGGTCAGAGCTGTGTAAATCAACTTTCGCTGCAGCATTATGTAATGCTGCGTGGAAACAGGCAGGACGACTGCAGGGTATTCAGAACCCTGAGACTTATGTACAGTGATGGCATAGGCCAGCTGCAGTTCGTCCAGATCACTTTCACTGTAAATTACGCGCCTTCCGGAATATTTTACCATAACCTGATTATTTTCTCTGTTCAGAGATACAACTCTGCCTATATCTCCGTTAAAAACTTCCAGTTCATAGTTATTCTTCACCTGCATAACTTTATCATTGACCTTAAATTCGCTGCCCCGCCACTGAATCCTGTCTCTGCCTTCCTTTTGTGCTTCACCTACTTTATCCTCAGAATTTAACAGATCTTTCAAATCCGTATTCAATGCTTCTACACCAAGCTCTCCTCTATGCATTGGGCTCAGCACCTGCACATCGCTAATGGGGTCCAGCTGAAAGCGCCCGGGAATTCTTTCACCCACAACTTTCAAAATCAAATTGCGAACTTTTTCCTTTCTGTCCTCCTCTATAAAATAAAAATCTTTCAGATCATTCTCATTATTCTGGCTGCCCATAACTGGCATCTGACCGTTGTTAATCCGATGAGAATTTACCACAATCAGACTTTCTCTTGCCTGGCGAAAAATTTTCGTGAGTCTGGCCACAGGTAACTCCCCGGAGTCCAAAAGATCTCTAAATACGTAGCCTGCTCCCACCGGAGGCAGCTGATTAACATCTCCAACCAGAACCAGACCGGCTTCCTGCGGAACAGCTTTAAGGAGGTTGTGCATCAACACCGTATCAAGCATGGAAGCTTCATCAATAATAAAAACATCTCCTTCTAACTGATTGCTGCTGTCTCTCTGAAATCCTCCTTCATGAAAATTAAACTCCAGCAGGCGATGAATAGTAAGAGCTTCCTGGCCGGATGACTGCTCCATTTTTTTTGCAGCTCTACCTGTAGGAGCGGCGAGTCTAACTCTCAAGCCGAGCTGAGAGAACACCTCAAGCATTGCCTTTATTATTGTTGTTTTGCCTGTTCCTGGCCCTCCTGTAATTATGAGAACTCTGTCTTTGACCGCTTTTTTAACAGCCCTGTGCTGCTCGTTACTTAAGGTCAGACTCAATTTTTTTTCGGCTTCGGCAATAAGATCATCCAAATCCGGTGAAAACCTGGGTGCAGGAAAGTTTTTCATCTGGAGCATACTTTCTGCCACACCGGTTTCAGAATAATAAAATGAGGGCAGATAAATAGCTGTGAAAGAATCATTACTGCCCGCTTTTTCAACAATAATTTCCTCCGAAACTCTCATCTTATCAATTATCTCTTTAACCCTCTCTGCAGAAACTTCCAGAAAATTCTGAGCCTCATCGACTAACTCACTCCCGGGGAGAAAAACGTGTCCACTATCCATAGCCTGATTTAAAACGTAGCGGATACCGGCTCCAATTCGGGCTTCATCATTGTGATCTATCCCTATATTGCGGGCAATACTGTCCACCTTTTTGAAACCAATTCCCCATATATCTCGCGCCAGCCTGTAGGGATTTTCTTTAACTTTCCTAACTGCATCATGACCGTAATTTTCATAAATCCTGGCAGCATATGTTGGGCTGATACCCTTTGAAAGGAGAAACATCATAATCTCTCTGATCTCTTTTTGATCCTGCCAGGAATCTTTGATCTGCTGAAGCCGCTTTTTTCCTATTCCCTCCACCTGAAGCAGTTTATCCGGATCTTCATCTATAATATCCAGCGCCTCTTCGCCAAATTCACTTACGATTCTATCAGCCATAACCGGCCCTATTCCCGGTATAAGGCCTGAACCCAGGTATTTCCTAATGCTCTCCTTCGTTGCAGGCACCTCATAACTGTATTCACTAAATTCAAATTGTTCCCCATAACGTGAATGAATAACCCATTTACCTGTGAAGGATATTACCTGTCCCGGCTCAGGTGAAGGCATGTTGCCCACAACCGTAATTATATCTCCACTATTCTCAGATTCAAGCCTGGCTACGGTGTATCCATTATCCGGGTTGTGAAATGTAACTCTATCTATTTGACCTTTTACAGTCTCTTTATCGCGCTTCATATTTTCACCCATGCTGATTTTTTTATTTTTAGTTCTTCTCCAAAAAAGTTGTTGAAAAAATGTTATATACTCTGGAAAATCACAGCTGTTCAACTCTCTTTAATGGAAGCTTTGAGGCTCCGCTCACATAATTTTTCCATTGCTTGGATTTAGTCTTCGACCAAAAAATAATGCTTCCTTCGCGAAAGCTCCTCCCTGGACTTGCGCTCAACCCGGCACATCTTAAGCTGAGAACACAATTTTTGGCTATGGACAGGACCCGGGCTTCGAAAAATTTCTAATGTAACTTCGCTTCATAGCTTCCAGGTATAATTATTATGATAGCAAACAAACACAAAATTTGACCAACCAATATGGAGAAGTTCCCTGTTTTATATTTTTTCTTTCCTGTTTAGTATTTCTAGACAGGCCCCGTAATACCTTTTTTACCCTAAAAGCTATAGCTTTAGAGCATATGTCGTAAATTTCACCAGCGGTTTTAGAGAAGATACCAAAATTATAATAACTAATACAGATTAGATCCTTAGATTACAACATGTGGAGGGCTCACAGCAAGCTTTTCACAAGACGGAAAAATACATGCAGGATATTGATTTATTTCAAAATCTTAGCTATAATTAATTACGTAAATAATCAAGGGTTCTACTTATAAAGGTTCTTCCTGTTAGATGCGTCAAAATTTGCTAATTTAGCTTGCAATGAAAAAAAATAAGTCCTACTTCCAGTGAAATTTCTCCTTTGCTTCAGTTTGGTTTCCGGACAGATCAATAGTGCTCTTATCGAAAAATTCCGAATATCACCTGACCTTATATCTTTTATCAATAAGCATAATGGCAACAATTTTAAAGTAAATCTTCAAATATTTATAATAAGAACCTATTTTTAGATTCTAAACTATATAGGGGGACAAAATAATGAGCAAACTGGTCTACGACTTTTCAGAAGGTTCCACCGAAATGAAAGAGCTTCTAGGAGGCAAAGGGGCCAATTTATCAGAAATGACTGGCATTGGATTACCGGTACCTCCCGGCTTTGTTATAACCACCGATGCCTGCCTGGAATATTTTGAAAATAACAGCCAGCTTACCGAAGAAATGAAGCAGCAAATTTTCGAAAATATTGAAGCCCTGGAGGAGAAAACCGGCAAAAAGTTAGGAAACAAAGAAAATCCGCTTTTGATCTCTGTTAGGTCCGGCGCAGTTGTCTCAATGCCGGGAATGATGGATACTGTTCTTAACATAGGTCTAAATGATGAAACAGTGGAAGGACTCGCCCGTAGAACCGGTAATCCCCGCTTTGCATACGACAGCTACAGACGTCTGCTCCAGATGTTTGGGGAAGTCGTATTATCTATCTCAGCCCACAAATTTGATAGATATTATGAAAATATCAAAGAGAAGTACGAAGCTGAAGAGGATACAGATTTAACGGCCGAAAATATACAGGAAATCATAACCGAATTTAAAGATATAATTGCCCGGGAAAGCGGCAGTCCCTTTCCTCAGGATCCGCAGAAACAGATACTGGAAGCTGTGAGAGCCGTCTTTGATTCCTGGAATAATGAAAGAGCTAAATCATATCGACGACTTAACAATATACCTCACGATCTGGGGACAGCAGTCACCGTCCAGACCATGGTATTTGGAAATATAGGAGAAAATTCTGCTACCGGTGTCGCTTTTACCCGCAATCCCTCGACCGGCGAAAATAAAGTTTACGGAGAATTTTTGCCAAATGCTCAGGGTGAAGACGTAGTTGCCGGAATTCGAACTCCAAAAGATATTGAAGAGCTTAACGAATTAATGCCGGAAGCCTATCAGGAATTCATGGAAATTGTGGACAGACTTGAGGAACACTATCGAGATATGCAGGATATAGAGTTTACAATTGAAGAAGGTCAGGTTTATATTCTTCAAACACGCACAGGAAAAAGAACAGCGAAGGCATCGGTAAAAATTGCAACCGATATGTTTGAAGAGGGTTTGATCGATAGACAGGCAGCCCTCATGCGTGTGGATCCCGAACAGCTGGAACAACTGCTCCACCCCTCTTTCGATGCCGAAGAGGTCGATGAAGCTGAGGAAATCACCACGGGACTGGCAGCTTCACCCGGTGCAGCAACTGGCAAAGTTTATTTCACCTCTAACGAAGCCGTGAAGGCAACCGAGCGAGGAGAAAAAGTGATTCTGGTCCGGGCAGAAACCTCTCCTGAGGACATCGAAGGAATGGCCGCCGCAGAAGGAATTCTTACCTCCCGTGGGGGCATGACCTCACATGCAGCTGTAGTGGCCAGAGGTATGGGTAAATGCTGTGTAGCAGGAGCGGGTGAAGTTATTGTAGAAGAGGAAAATAAAAGATTTAGCATCGGTGATAAAGTCTATACTCAGGGGGATATAATTTCTCTCAACGGCAGCACCGGCAAAGTCTATGAAGGATCGATAAAAACTATGGCAACACAGCTCTCCGATGATTTTCTCCAGCTGCTGGACTGGGCCGATAAGGAGCGCGAGCTGGGTGTCATGGCCAATGCTGACACTCCTGAGGATGCTAAAGCTGCACTGGAATTTGGAGCCGAAGGAATTGGCTTATGCCGCACGGAGCACATGTTTTTTGAGCAGGATAGAATTTCAGCTGTCAGGGAAATGATTATAGCCAGAAACAAACAGGAAAGAGAGAAAGCTCTTGATAAACTCTTCCCCCATCAAAAAGACGACTTCTGCGATATTTTCACTGTGATGGAGGGAAAAAAAGTTGTAATCAGGCTGCTTGACCCCCCTCTGCACGAATTTTTGCCCGAAGGTGAAGAGGAAATAAAAGATATTGCCTCCACTCTGGATGTTAAAGTTGATACCATCAAAGAAAATATTTCGGAGCTTGAAGAGGTCAATCCAATGCTGGGCCACCGGGGCTGCAGACTTGGCATCTCCTATCCGGAAATTTACGAAATGCAGATCAGGGCCATTATTTCCGCCGCCCTGAAAGTTAAAGAGGAGAAAAACCTCGAAGTAAAACCCTTCATAATGATACCCCTGGTTGGTATTCCCCGGGAGCTAACCTGGCTACGGGAGAGGGCAGAAGATGTAATCGAGGAAGAGCTAAAATCTGCTAATACCGAAATTCAGTATTCAATAGGCACCATGATTGAAGTTCCCAGAGCTGCCATGGCTGCAGATAAAATTGCCCGGGAAGCTGACTTCTTTTCTTTTGGAACCAATGATCTCTCTCAACTTACATTTGGATTTTCCCGGGATGATGCCGGTAAATTTCTCAAAGAATATGAAGAAAAAGGAATTCTCGATAGAGATCCATTTATCGAACTCGACAAAAATGGTGTAGGAGAAATTATGAAAATAGCTGTTAAATCGGGGAGAAAGGTTGACCCCGACCTGGAACTGGGAATTTGCGGAGAACACGGTGGAAATCCTCCATCGGTTGAATACTGTCATAATTTAAATCTGGATTATGTCTCCTGTTCCCCCTTCAGGCTTCCCATAGCCCGGGTGGCAGCGGCACAATCTGCGATCAAAGAAAAGAATGAAGAGGAATAATTTCATTGTGAACCGAATATTTATAATAGCCGGAGGATATGAACGGAAACTGCAGTAAGACCTGCCTGAAAGTCCTTCATATCCTCCGGATTTTTTTGTCAGACTGATTCTTTTCCTTTAACTGTGAGAAGTGCTATACCGATAAGTATGAGGATAAGCCCCAGATAATTAAGAAAGGCAAGTCTTTCCCCCACAAGAAAAATCCCCAGTAGTGCCGCAGTGACAGGCTCGGCCAGAGTAAGTGTCATCGCACTGGCCACCGGTACCATTATCAAACCCATATTGAATAGCATGTATGGCAGAGCCATAGATATCAATCCAAGATATAGACTTACCTGTAGACCCTGTGACTGCATTACCCATTCGGGACCACTAAATATGAAAACAGGCAGCAGAATAATTCCACTGAGAGGTCCTGCCAGTCCCAATAGTGTTTCCGGTGGGTGGTCGGCCAGCACCTTTTTACTCACAAGAGCGTAAACAGCGTAAACTGCTCCTCCTCCCAGAGAAAGAACTATACCTGCCGGAACAATTACAGTTTCTGCTTCGGGGATAAGCAGAAGAGAACAACCGGCAACAGCTGCTGCTGTGGCTATATACCAGGTTTTTTCGGGCTTCTCATCTTCAATAAGCCAGGATAAAAGTCCAGCTATTATAGGAGAACTTCCCATTGTAACTACTGTGGCGACCGCCACTCCGGTAAGGGCCACGGCTGAAAAGAAAAAGATCTGATAGGCTGCCATAGCTGCAGCCGCCATCAGAGTTCTCCCATAGGGCAGTCTTTTTTGCGGAGGCAATTTCCCCTTTAATAGAGCATAAAATAGGAGAGCCGTTCCCCCTATGCCCACCCTCAACGCACCAATAACCGGGGGATTGGCAGCACCTGGAGCAAAGGTCTGGGCGGTTCCGGAAGTTCCCCAGAAAAAAGAGGCAAGAAGGATTAATACATATCCCTGCCACCTGAATGAAAACTTCAATCGAGTGGCCAATCCTTTATCCTGGAGGTGTAAAGAAGCATCCTGGCCAGAAGCAGACTATCCTCTCTCAGACGGTGAGGTTTAACCTTATCCAGCGTATCAGCGCGGGTATGACCCCAGTTCCTTCCTGTGGGCACACTGCCCATGTCTTTGAAATATCCGCTGGGCACTCCTTTTCGGGAAAACGGGAACATGTCAGAATGCTTATTGGGAGAAACTGCAATTTCCAGATCGGACCTGTTCATCTTTTTGGCTGCCTCTCTAAATTGGGGAATTAACTCCGGCCAACCCTGCAGAGCCAGTCCCAGCCTGTCCACCGGACGTCCGGGGGCTCCATCAAGATTGATCATGAAGCGATAATTATCCAGATTCACCTGATTTTCTACGAACTCTTCAGAGCCCAGCAGTCCTATTTCCTCGGCAGCAAACAGGACAAAATCTACAGGAAAGCCCAACGATTTGCCCCGGGAGGCCAAAAGACGGGCCGCTTCCAATACCACTGCAGTTCCAGCTCCATTATCAAGCGCACTTTCAGAAATATCATGACCATCATAATGGGCTCCTGCAATAAGCCGTCCTTCTCCTCTGAATTCTTCGGATCCTTTAAGAGTTCCCATAACATTGTAAGATTTTACCTCAGGAAAATCGTGCTCGGTCTCAACAACAATCTGCGACCGAGCTGTGCATGACTTCTTTAATTTAAAACCGGTTTCATAAGAAATTCCCACTCCGGGAATTGAAGCATTTCGAGGAAGGCCTCCGGTTTCTGCCAGGTGTCCACCTTCTTCTCTCATCCACAAAAATCCGCAGGCCCCCGCCTCCTCAGCGCGCTTATACTTATCTCTGCGATGCATTTTTTTACGAGCATAAACAGGCTTGCGGGCAGAAACAAGCACAATATTGCCCTCTATATCTTCTCTCTTTCTCATAAAGTCAGCCTCAGTGCCGTTCTCCAGATCAATGAGCTTACCCTGCACTTTATCTGAAGGACAATAGGGAAGCCCTATGCAGGGAAATTTTTTTTCGGAATCCGCCTCCTGCAGTGAAAGCCTTGATTTATCTCTCTGCCAGCCCCGGTAGGTGAATTCCTTCAGGTGTACATTTTCAAGACCGTATTTGTTCATTATATCAACAAGATAATGCGCAGCTTCATTTTCATTCTGGCTGCCGGCAAAGCGCGCCCCAAATTTCTCAATAAGATCACTGAGAAAATTAAAAGGCTCCTCTGAAACATGGGCCTGATAAATTATTTCTTTATCAACCTTTTCAACATCTTTCACTCTTATCACCTCTTTGGTAGATTTAAAATATTAGTTCCTCTCCAAATCCGTTTTAAAAAAGTTCTTCTTGTTATTTGTTGTAAAAATCTTTGTGTAAAAATTAACCTGTCCAATTGTACTGGAAGAACCATCCAAATAAAAAAACCAGCCCATCAGGAACTGGTAAAAACGTTATCCTGTTATGCATGACCTCAGCGGTAATATGTATCATTCTGGCGGGATCTCCCGTGTCCGGTTCCTCTCTCATCATCTTCTGCTTCATCAAGCTCTGAAATGGAATATATTTCTACCCCGTCAATATCCTCATCGCAGTAGGGACATATCCAGTTTGTGAATCGGGAAGCCGAAAAACACTTTTTTTCGCACTCAGGACATATTTTGAAGTAAGTCAAGGCCGCCCCCCTCACCAATATATTAGTAAAATAGTCTTAATAAATCATAACTTATTATCAGTTTAGCAGAACAAACCGCAATTATCAAGATTTCTTTCCAATCAGAGCAGTATTGTCAGGAGGCGGCCAATCCTTGCTGCAAGTCCTCCGGCCAGGAAAGAAAATATCAGGGTAAATAAAAGCACTCCACCGGAAAATTTCAGATTAAATTCCCTGGCCCCCATAGCGAGCACAGCCACACAGGGAATGTAAAAAAGAGCGACAAGAGCACCTACGAATAACTGAATTGTAGTCAAATTCATTTCCAGCAGGGGCAAGACTGCCAGTTCTCTTCGCACGATGCCAAGCATAAGAGGTATTGAAGCCTCAGCGGGAAGCAGGAGCCAGTTTTCGACAATCGGCTGCAACAGCCGACCTATATATTCCAGCACTCCCGTTTCAAAAAGCACCGCCGCTCCTCCAATTGCATAAATCATCATTAAAGCTCCATTTGTCAGGTAGGACTTTATTCTGATCAATATTTTTCTGCCCAGTATCTCCTTTCCAGAAAACTGCAGGGGAGGAATTTCCACCACAGTAGACTCCCTTTCACCTGGCAGAATGTACGCCAGGATGAGGCCCACAGCTATTAAAGCCAGAATGGAGATAGAAAACACTCCAGCCATTACAAAAAGGGACTCCTCTGCCAGCAGTGAAATCATAGCCCCGGTCTGAGAGATGCAGGGAACAGAAAGACAGATCAAACTTGAGACCATAATCCTCTCCTTTTCTGTTGGAAGAGCTCTGGTGGCTGCTATTCCGGGAATGGCACAGCCATAACCAAGGAGCAGAGGTATTATTGTGCCTCCAGAAAGACCGATTTTTTTAAATAGCCCATCAAGCAAAACGCCCAGCCGGGGTAGATAGCCGGCATCTTCAAGAAGGCTGAGGCCGGTATAAAACGAAATTACATATGGGAAAACCAGTGCAAATGGCCACTCCAGACCTTTTATTAGAAAACCGTACTCACCAATTAAAATACTCTGGAAAGTTCCCGGAGGCACAAGAGCTTTAACTGAATTCGTTATGAGAGGAAATATCAGGCTCTCAAAAAACGGCAGAAGTATATACTGCCTGACCCCCATCCCCACACCAACAACCAGGGCAAATACAAATCCTAAAATGATAATAGCCAGAGGAATTCCCGGCCAGGGTTTACAGAGCATATTTCCTAATTTTTTGCGACTGCAATCAGTATCTTTAAGTCCTTCATGGGCAACAAGCATCTCTGAGGTCAGCTGATCCGCAGCCTCCCACTCCGGCACAATCTGTTTATCCGACATAAACTCTCTTTTATTTTCATCCGCAGCTTTAATTTTATCTTTTAATTTATCAATTCCACGACCGTTTACTGCTACAGTTTCAATTAAAGGTAAATCGAGCCAGGATACAAACTTTTTCTTATCAAGCTTAAACCCCTTCTTTTCCAGCAGGTCAATCCGATTAACTACTGTAAGGATGGGAATATCTTTTTGAGCTGCCTGAAGCAGCAAATACAGACTGCTTTCAATACTGTTGCCATCCATGACAACTACAACCAGATCCGCACCACTCTCCAGCATATCCACCGCTACCTTTTCAGCCTCATTTGTAGCTTTGAGAGTGTAAGTGCCGGGCACATCTACAATATGAAATTTTTTCCCACTCTCCTTCATAAAACCCTCTTTGTAATCTATGGTGGTACCCGAATAATTTGAAATAACCGCCTCAAGGCCGGTAAGCTTATTGAAAAGGGCACTTTTTCCCACATTGGGTGGTCCCAAAAGCAAAACTTTGCTTGTGTCATCTTTGCTTTTTTTCATGAATTTACTCCCCGGAACACAATTTTATATTCTCTGCAAGGTCTCTTTCAATGGCTATCTGTCTACCCTCTACTTCTGCAACAATAGGACCATTAAAAGGCTGCCGGGCCTCCACTGCAATTTCCTTTCCCGGTCTGATCCCCAGCGGAGCCAGCAGAGAATGGTCGGGAACTTCAATAATATATCCTGAATTACCGGGCTCCAGACTGAGCAAAGAAAATTTAGTAAGCGAAGTATTACATTTTAATTCCATAGTCAAAAAACTTACCTCCTGTTAATACGAGCAGTGATGTTGAAAGCTGACAGTCCAAAGCTTAGATCCATCCTGTAACCCAGACGCCGGTAAAGGGCACCCCGGGAAAGAAAAGCCAAAAATTAAGCTATGAGGCTCCGCTCACAATGAAATATTTCCCGGGAGCAGCTATTGCTTTACATGCCGGCTTATAATTGCTGTAATCTGTGGCAAATCAGGCCCGATAGGGCTATTAAAAAATACAAAAAATAATTATTGTCGTTCCAGTCAAACACATTACATTGATTTAGAAATCATCTGAATTCCGCTCCCATTCAGAGCAGGATTTCGCTGTGTAAAGAACTGAGCAATCAAAGGTGGGAAAATACTGGTCAATCCGACCGTGCGGCGAAATGGCAGAAGAAAGAGAATCATACTCTCCTTCCAGACCATTTCTCGGTTCACGGGTTATATATCTCCATTTTTCTATTCCGGACCTGCATAACTCGCGCAAAATATCCACTTTATTTTCCGTCTGTAAAGCTGCCATGACTATAGAAAAGTCCAGATTTCTCACCGCTTCCACACCGGACATATTAACCACCTGAATATTCCGGGCCCTTTCAGCGGGTAAATTTTGCTGCAAGCATCTGCGCGCGGAGGAAAGAATCTCCGGATCATAGTCAACAGCAATTATTTCAGCCCGGGTGTAGGTGGACATAAAATAGGCTGTAAAGGGCAGAGCACCGCAGCCTATATTGAGAATTGTATCATCGCTGCTAATCTCTGCCAGATTTATTTCCCGTTTCACGGTCTTTTTATACGGGCGGGCGTAAATTTTAAATAGCAACGGATTTCCCCGGACAATCTTTTCAATTTTTTTCGTTGCTGCACTAATAAAACGCATAAGGTGCCTCCATTATTCCAATATAATGAAAATCATTATCAGGAAACAATAAAAAAAGAAGAAATCTGAAACATGAAAACAGTTATTGATAACCAAAATGCATGTTCTAGCTTATTTCTGTCAGTAGATTATCACAAAAATGCTCATTCTGTCAAGAATTCTCCCTCAGGTTTTCTCTGTGAACACGAGAATAGCTTTCATAACAATCCAGGCAAACTTTGTTGCCCGCCTGGAACCTTACGGCAAATTCTGCCGCTCCCTCACCACAGCTTTCACATTCTACAGTCTCAAATATCTGAGCCTCCTCAGGGAGGCTGTAGTGGGGCTCCAAACTTTCAAATAATTTTTTCGGGGACATATTTAGCATGATATCCATGACCTTTTGTCTATCTTCGGGCAGCTCTTCCGGTCTATCCATTACATATCTGATGCCATTATTTTTATTTCTATCAAAAAAGGAATAGGCTTGCTTTCCCACCGGGCGCCGAATAAGATTTCCTTTGCCTAAAGTGCACCCTGTTATAAACTGAATTGCATCAACTCCACAGGCATCGTTTTCACTCACGCAAACCAGTTCTTCATCCTGAGAAAAGTCTATATCCATATCCTCCTGAACGAGTCTGGAAACTTTGAAGCCGCTAACCAGCCCGGGGCAGGCGTGTCCATGAAAGCTCACACACTTTTCCCAGAGGTTTTTATCATAATTGTTACTTTTTTCTATACTAAAAGAGCTCATATTTAATTTCCTCCCTTCACACAGCTTTTTCTTTTGCTCTGTCCTCATTAAAATTTTTGCTGGAAGTAATGGGATTAACCATTATCCTGCCTTCGTTCTTTTTTACCTCCGCTCTTACTTCATACACTTCCTCAATACTGCGAGAATTAATTACCTCCTTACCACCCTGAGTGTATATCTGACCGCCTTTAAGCATAACAAATTCGCTGCAGAAACGGACTGCTAGATTGAGATCATGCATTGCCACCAGGGCAGAAATATTATTCTCAACCTGATCAGATATAACTTCCATTACTTCAAGTTGATGTCTTAAATCGAGGCTGCTCGTTGGCTCATCCAAAAGGAGTAGATCAGGCTCCTGAGCCAGAGCCCGGGCAATTAATACCTGCTGCTGCTGGCCGCCGCTCAGCCTGTTAAAATCCCTCATTGCAATATCTTCCAGATCAAGCATTGTAATTATCTCCGCAGCCTTTTCTTTATCCTCGCAGCAGGGCTTCCAGTTTACATAAGGCCTCCTGCCCATCATAACAATATCAAAAACCCGGGCAGGAAAACTGCGACTTTCCTTCTGGGGAACATAGCCAATCTTTGCTGCCAGATCTCTGCGGGAAAAGTTTTTAATTTCCCGGTCATCAAGAAAAATCCGACCAGCATCAGGAAACAGAAGTCCATTAATGCACTTTAGCAGCGTACTCTTGCCGGATCCATTGGGACCAATGATCCCCATAAGATTTCCTGAAGAACTGCAAAAATTTATATTTTCTAAGACAGGCTCATCAGTATATCTAAATGACAGGTTTTCCACCGTCAGGTCCACATATATTCCCCCCCTCTTATTACAAGATAGATAAACATAGGAGCTCCCAGAAAAGATGTTAGTATGCCCACAGGCAGCACCAGAGGACTAAATGCAGTGCGGGCAAGGGTATCAGCCGCAAGCAGCAGGATGCAGCCTATAAGCACGCTAAACGGAAGCAGATATCTTTCCTGAGGTCCTATAAGCTTACGCCCTATATGAGGAGCAACAAGACCTACAAACCCAATAATGCCCACAAAAGAAATAATGATAGCGGTGAGAAGCGAGGAAAGAAGCATGCCAGCTATCCTCACCTTTTCAACGGAGACCCCCAGGCTGCGGGCGGACTCATCTCCGGAGGAAAGCATGGTATAATCCCAGCTTTTGTAAATGAAATATACCAGAACAGGTATTAGAATAACAAATATAAGCAGAATATTCATCCAGGTGGCTCTACCCACATCACCGAAAGTCCAGAAAACTATAGAAGAAAGCTCCACCTCGTCAGCCAGGTATTGCAGAGCTGTGGTACCTGCAGTAAAAAGCGAACCCAGGGCAACCCCGGTCAGAATCATGGTTTCGGGAGAGGCCCCTTTATACTTAATGAGGAGCAAAATTATACCCGTGGAGACCATTGCCCAGAAAAAAGCTGATATAGTAATGATATAGGGATTGTCAAGCAGCAGGGAAACAGTATCTCCTCCCTCGATCGATCCCGCGCCCAGGACGACTATGGCAAAGGCGGCTCCAAATCCAGCTGCCTGAGAAACTCCCAGCGTAAAAGGAGAACCCAGGGGATTTTTTAAGATACTCTGCATCACAGCTCCGGATACGGCCAACCCTCCCCCGGCCAGCACTGCAGCAAGAACCCGGGGCAGTCGTATATTCCAGACTATAAGGGGGGTGTTACCTTCACCTCTTCCAGCTAAAGCAGCAAGAACCCGGGAGAAGGAGATATTCAGAGAACCGGCTGCAGTGGCATAAAGAATCAGGACCAAAAGCAGTCCTGAGGCAGCTGTAATATAAATAAACTTTTTCTTCGTCATTCCTTCATATTCACAGATGAGTTCCTGCTCTGTATCCATTTTGCCCATCATTTCAGCTCCTCAAGAGCTCTTAATCCACCATACTCCTCTACCATCTCTTCGTAAACCCTGCTTCCCAGTATATTTTTGTAAATGTGGTCCGCTTTTTCTTCTGGATCAATATCGGCAAACTGTTCGGGATATATTATTGAACCAATATAATAACTATTTACGAGAACCGTAGAAAAATTGACGTGATAGGAGGCGTAGGGAAACAATCCATATACATTTCCTTCACTGAATGCAGTCAATGCTCCAAATTCTGGATGAAGATTTAAATCATCCCTTATAAGATCTAAATTTACCAGATCAAGGAAAATAATTTCGGGATCCCAGCTTATGAGCAGCTCTCTGTCCAGATCAACCTGATTCATGGCTTCATAATTCAGGTAGGGATCGGTGACATCCCGGGCCTTAAGGAATTCAAAGGGAGGAAAGGGATATCGCACAGATGTAAGACCATGACCTCCTCTGTAGGACATTCCGCCGGCGTACACTGCAGGCCGCTCACCTTCTACCTCTTCTGCTCTCGATCTCAGATCTGCAATTGTATTTTCTATGAAATTAATCAATTCCTGGCTGCGCTCTTTTCTGTTTATAATTTTCCCGAGAAGTTCCAGTGATTCATACAGCCTATCTCTATAGTTATAGATATCGCCAAATTCGAAAGTAACCACCGGCACCTCCAGCTTTCCCTCCAGATCCTTTGCTTCTCCAGGGTCCCCGGAATATAGCACGAGGTCAGGCTCCACAGATGCTATCAATTCAGCATCACCACCATGAGTAGGACCTACAACCGGCCGCTCCCTCAACTCAGGACTGGCCAGCTGATAGGGAGCAATAAAATCATCGGGAGCAGTCTCCTCATCCTCAACACCTGCGATTTTATCCTCAGCATTCATGTAAACAATCTTCCTCAGCATCCCGGGGCCAAGGGCTACAACCCTTTCAGGATCTCCCGGGACCTCCAGTTCTCTTTCGGCCATATCTGTGATTTTATCCGATTGCTCAGCAGCTTCAGCTCCCCTGAAAAAAGCTTCAAATGTAAAAGAAGATACAGACAGAAATATGAGAAGCAGCCCGGATAAAATTATAAAAAGCAAAATAACTATTGACAAAAAAGATGCTTTAGAAAAAGATGCTTTTTTAAACGACATATAATCCCTCCATGTTAAATGGATCTTATTTAAGGCGGGTGGTTTAAAATGATCCAATATATATTGGAAAGCCATAACAAATTGAGGTTCTTCTCAATATCAGTTGTTGCATTTTGTTTAAGAACACTTACATTGAGAACATTTTCCCACTTTTATAGTGCTCATTCATGGAAACTATGAGGCTCCGTTACAATGAAGTTTTTCCTCTGCTTCAGTTTAGTTTTCGGCCCAAAAAATTCAGTAATGACTTTAAATATAATTCAAAACCGCCCTTTTGTAACACTAAATTAAATTTCGTGTTATTTTAGTATTTCTTCAAGATAGCTTTGATTCCTGCCTCAAAACTAAAATTAAAAAAATTGGCTCTCCTCCACATCACATGTTCGAATTTTGTTTTAAAGTTCATTATCTGAAGCAAAAAGCAGGAACAATATTTTCAATCTATAATTTTACATATAGAGTAATGGTGGAGGAAAAGAAGAACTTAAAAAAACTCGGATAAAAGTATATAAAGTAATATTCACCCTAAATTATTCACCAGGAAGGGATGGTGTCTGCTCCTATGAGTGTATATAAGCGGGCTATAAGATTGATGACTGAAGAAAATATGGAAGCGCTCAAAAAACTTTTAAACGAGGAAGATCTTGTCGATCTCGTCCAGCTGATGAATGATCTGGATCCTGAGTTGAGAGTTATCTGCTTTCGCCTGCTCAATAAGGATCTTGCTCTGGAAGTTTTTGAGCGTCTGGATCTGGAGATGCAGGAAAATCTTATCATCAGTTTTGCAGAAACAGAGGCTTCTGATACTTTCAAAAATTTAGCTCCAGATGACAGAGTCAGACTCCTTGATGAGCTTCCGGCCCGGGTAGCAAAAAAGTTGCTCAGTCAGCTGGATAGGGAGAAACGAGCTGAAACCTCCGAATTGCTCGGTTATGAAACGGGAACTGCGGGCCGAATAATGAGTCCGGAGTACATTCGCCTGAGGCAGGGAACTAAAGTTTCGGAAGCCATAGACAAACTGAGAACTTTAAAAGAGAGCCGGGAAAATATTTATAATATCTATGTAACCGACAACACGAGAATTTTGCAGGGAGTTCTGGCCCTTGATGATCTGGTGCTGGCAGACCCAGATGAGAAAGTAGAAAATTTAATGAAGGAAGATCCCATAAAAGTTACCACAGACCAGGATAGAGAGGATGTAGCCCGGCTGCTGCATGAACAGGATAAATTCAATCTCCCGGTGGTGGATAAGGAAAACCGGCTGGTGGGAGTGGTTACTGCCGATGACGCTGCTGAAATCATGGAGGAAGAAACTACCGAGGATATATTTGAAATGGCCGGAGTTAAGTCCCTTAAAGCCGACGAAGCGGTAAGAAGCAGAACGATGATTGAGGGCTCTCTTGTGGAGATATGGAAGGTTAGAATCCCCTTCCTTTTAATCGCTCTCGCAGGAGGAATGATGGCAGGAGTGGTGATTGATGGATTTGAGGAAACACTGGAGGCCATAGCAGCAGTAGCTGTTTTCATCCCGGTAATAATGGATATGGGAGGCAACGTGGGCACACAGTCCTCCACAATTTTTGCCCGGGGATTGGTTCTCGGTCAGATCAATGTGAGACGGTTTTTCAATTACTTTTTAAAGGAATTAAGTGTGGGAGTAACAATGGGAAGTATCCTGGGAGTGCTGGCGGGCATTATTGCTCATTTTTGGCAGGGCATCCCCCGCTTTGGACTTACAGTAGGTATTGCTCTTGCCCTTACTGTTACGATTGCCAGCAGCCTGGGTTTCGTTATACCATATATCCTCTATAAACTTGATTTTGATCAGGCCGCAGGCTCTGATCCTATAATAACCACCCTAAAGGATATTACCGGTCTGATAATATATTTTTCTCTTGTGCAGCTCTTCATGAGCCAGATGTTGATGTAAGATAGAAATATAGTTCTTCTCCAGAACAGTTTATTAATTTTGAATAAATCCACTCATTTATTGCTTATTACTGGAAGCTATAAAATTAGATTCTTCTCCACATCAGTTGTTGGAGGAAGCCATGAGGCTCCGCTCACAATGAAATTATTCCCGTGAGCAGCTATCGATTTTTAGACATATGTCGTAAATTACACTAACAATTATGGAGAAGACCCTAAAATTATAACTTTACATAAGAAGTGTTGGTAGATATGATTTCCAGCATGTTTATCATTTTTGGAAAAAGAGTTTGTGGAAAAGAAAGATCCAAAAAAAAAGAGCGGGGCCAGGCCCCGCTTTAATTTTTACCTCTAAGAAATTGATATCAAGGTGAATTATTAAATTTCAAGCATCAGGATGTTTAAAATATCAGGTCTATAATAAAATCAGGCTGGTTCTATTTCTACAAAAACCTCATTTATCATCGCATGGCCAACTATGGACTCCTTCTGGTACTCCACAAAATCATTGGGATTAATTGAATCTATCTCTTCAG
The DNA here is from genome assembly GCA_964630835.1 of uncultured Halanaerobiaceae bacterium. Taxonomy (GTDB): domain Bacteria; phylum Bacillota; class Halanaerobiia; order Halanaerobiales; family Halarsenatibacteraceae; genus Halarsenatibacter. Next base: position 3,118 of record CAZVZM010000015.1, on the reverse strand, counting down.
AAATTTCATAATAGGGAGTGCGATTTCCATAACCTCCATGCACATATGCAGTTTCGGGATGTATTCTCTCCGTCACCTTTACCCTGCATTTTTCTTCGTGTATATCCGATTTGACCACCACTTCATCTCCATCGTCTATTCCCATTTCCTCTGCTCTATCAGCATTGATCCACAGACGATTGGTATCATAATCTCTGGTAATCTGAGCCAGCTGGGGTGTATTGGCGGTGGCAGTATGTGAATGAATGGCCTCTTTGCCCTGAACAAGCCGAAATTCATTTCCTTCTATTCGCAGTCCGGTATCCGGATTTACCCAGCGCACAACGGGAGAATGACCGTGTTCGGCAAATTCTTCTGAATAAAACTCCACCAAACCGCTCGGGGTGCCTAATTCCGGCATTTCTTCAGGTTCAGGAACTTCGACCATCATGGAACCCTTTTGTTTAAATTCCTCAAGGCTGATGTCGTAGGGTTCAAGAATAGCTTCGTTTGCTTGATCCATAGTGAAATTGAAGTATTCTTCCATTCCCAGCCTCTCTGCCAGCTCCACAACAATCTCATCGAAACTTTTGGTTTCGGGATGAATTTTGGATATAACCTGTGAGCGCATGGCGAGGGTACCTTTCTCTCCCCCTCTGCTTTCAATCACCTCTTCTCTTTCAGCAAAACTGCACTCCGGCAGAACGTAATCTGCCAGCATGGCCGTCTCGGACATCTGAATTTCAAAAACAACAAGGAGATCGAGAGCGGAAAAGCCTTCCTCCATGTGCTCAAAGTCAGGGAAATTTCGCACCGGATTGTGATGGCGGACAAAGCAGGAACGCACCTCTCCCTTTTTCATCTTCTCAGCCAGCACATGCGGCAGTCCGTGTGAAGTTGCCAGCGGATGCTCCTCTTCACCTGCACCATCAGCCCTGGGCGTATCGGGAACCGAGGGCGAGGGATGTTCATTTTCATCAAGGCTTCCGGTTTCTGGACCTTTATAGAACATCAATCCTCCCTCTTCGTTAATATTACCAAGAAGGGCATTTAGGCATCCCACAGCCCGGGCAGTTTCTGTGCTATTCTCATAGTTACAGCCAAAAGCACCCCTCCATCCGGGATGAATAAATGCGGAAGGAGCGGCTGAAGCCAGATTTCGGGCCAGGCGGCGAATATCACCGGCAGGAATATCGGTCATTGTTTCTGCCCAGGAAGGATCATAATCCTTTACGCTTTCGGCAAAATCTTCAAAGCCCAGGGAATAATTTTCCACAAACTCTTTATCATAAAGCTCTTCCTCAATAATAACGTTGCCCATAGCCAGCAGCAGGGCCAGATCTGTTCCCGGCCTGATCGGTATCCACTCATCAGCGATAGTGGCAGTATCATTTTGGCGGGGATCTATACATACAATCTGTGCACCATTTTTTATAGCCTGCTGCAGATTCTTCAACTGGCTGGTCCTTATACCTCCTCCGTAATTTCTTCCCAAAAATATAACATAATCAGTATCAGCCAGATCGTATGCCGGCACTCCCCCAATCGTTGCTGAAAGCCCTTTTGTGCGAGCGGTGTTGCAGGCTGCGTTGTGTGTAAATATTGTGCTCACATCCAGGGCATGCATGAGACGTTCCCCGTAAAATACTCCTGTCCGCCGGGGATTGTGGCCATATGCAACTGACTCAGGACCATCTTCATCCAGAATATCCTTAAGCCTGTCTGCAATATCATCAAGAGCTTCATCCCATTCTACAGGCTCAAACTCTCCATTATCCTTCCTTTTTAAAGGCTGCTTTATCCTGTCGATATCATATACCCATTCTATACCTGCATGTGCCCGGGGACAGAGACGACCCTGGCTGCGATCGTTATCCTCGTGTCCTGTTACCTTCCAGATCCTATCATTTTTTACATGAACCCACATTCCGCAGTGGCTGGAACAAACATTGCAGAGGCTGGGCTTCACTTCCACCTCTGCCTGCTGCTGTTCCTCAGCCCAGGCTTCAAAATCAAATCCGGACAGTGTCACTCCCATGGCACCTGCAGCTGCACCGGCTGTTTTTAAGAAATCTCTTCTATCCAATTCCAAAGCTTACCCTCCTCGTATTACATCAGTTTGAAGTTTTTATGATAAATTGAAGTTCTCAGGATCAGTGCGGAGAATGAGCATAAGTCCCAGTCCTTCCTGCGCCTCCGGACCAAAGAGATAACCTTTTTTACCTTCACCTTCCAGCTGTTTAATTCTCTCAAGCCCCTGTTCTGCCATCTCCTTCTGTGAACCGAAGCTTAAGGCATGGGTGGGGCAGGTAGTCACACAGGCCGGCTTTTCATCATTTTCCAGCAGGTGTACACATCCATTGCACTTATACATTTTTTCATCCTGCATTTCTGGAATTCCATACGGGCAGGCATCCACGCAGGCCTCACACCCAATACATTCTTCAATGTCTGTCACCTTTAGATCTCTACTATCAGGCTTGATAGCATCCACGGGACAGACTTCGACACAGGGGGCATCCCGGCAGTGAAAGCAGCTAAATCTAGCAGTATAGTATTCCACCTCCGGGTAATTCCCCGTCTCAAGGTCCCTTATCTCAATCGTATTTGCCTCATTGGGAAAATCGTTCTCATTCTGACAGGCCACCCTGCAGGCATGGCATCTCACACATAAACTGTGATCCATAAGCAGCGCCATTTTTTCCGTGTCTGTGCTGGCCAGAAGACTTCTGCTCATACTGGATAGACCGGTTCCAGCCAGCAGAGCAGCAGCGCCGGCCGCAGCTCCCTTTTTAAGAAAATCCCTCCTGTTCTGACCGTTCTTATCGTTTTCCATTTTCTCACCCCAGCTATTTATTTTATGTTTTAAAAATAAAGCATAAGAGCTAATTCATGGAAGCTATAAGCATTCGCTAACTATGAAATTTTTCCCGTGAGTAGCTATCGCTTTACAGCATATGTCGTAAATTTCACCAGCGGTTATGAAAAGATCCATTCATGTTAAATTTTACTGTGGGTACTATGCGTGAAAATAATAACTTGCCAGGCCAAAAAAATACCAGCATTTTTTTAGCATTCTGAATAAATTATAACAAAAATCTTTTTTAGAATCAATTATATTTGCATATGCATATATATT